>NZ_CP026363.1:3300000-3600000 GCF_004117055.1 Brevibacillus agri | reverse complement strand
CGGCTCGGTGGCCAGCGCCCGGACGAGCGCGACCCGCTGCTTTTGCCCGCCGGAGAGCTGATGCGGGTACTTTTCCAGCAGATGATCGATCCCGACCGTAGACAAGAGCGGCTCCAGATGCAGCTCATGGCCCGTCTTCAAGCCGTAGCGGATGTTTTGGGCGACCGTCATGTGCGGGAACAGCGCGTAGTCCTGAAATAAATAGCCGACCTTGCGCTTTTGCACGGGGAGCGGTTTTTGCCCTTGCCTGTAAAAAGTCCGACCATTCAGCGCGATTTCGCCCTCATCAGGATGCACGAGTCCGGCAATACTGTTCAAGATCGTGGTTTTCCCTGAGCCGGATGGACCGAAGAGGACGACGATCTCCTGTTCCGTGGAAAAGGAGACGTCGAGCAAAAAATCAGGCAAACGCTTTTGAATCGTTACCGAAAGCATGTAGGTTCCCCTGCCTTACTTTTGATTGGCGTACCTTCGCACATTGCGGCGGCTCCACCAGTTGAGCCAAAGCGTGGTGCCCATGCCGAGCGATACGATGATGACGACCCAAAACAGCGCTTTTTCCATTTGCCCGGCCTCTACAGCAAAGTAGATGGCGACCGGGATGGTATCCGTTTTTCCTGGTATGTAGCCGGCAAGCATCAGCGTGGCGCCAAACTCGCCCAGGCCGCGGGCAAACGACAGGACAAGTCCTGCCAACAACCCCGGCCAGGCGAGCGGGAAAGCGACCGTCCAGAACACCCGCCATTCGGAAGCCCCCATCGTCCGCGCGGCATTTTCCAGGCGGCGATCCACTCCGGTAAACGCCGCGACCGCACTCTGGTACATCAGCGGAAACGAAACGACGACAGAAGCGATCACTGCGCCTGTCAGCGTGAAGACGACCTGGATGCCGAACCATTGGAACAGCAGTTGGCCCAAAACTCCATTTTTTCCGAACAGCAATAGCAGGCCGAAGCCGACGACCGTCGGCGGCAGGACGAGCGGGAGCAAAAAAAACGACTCCAGCACGTTTTTGCCCCAAAACTCCTTCTGCGTCATCCAGCGCGCGCCGAGCATGCCGAGCACAAAAACAAAGGAGGTGGATAGCGCAGCCACCTTTAATGAGAGCATCAACGGTGTCAAATTGGTTTCCATAACGCTCGCCACCTCCGTTTTCTTATTGGAATCCGTACTTCTGTAAGATCGCCTTTCCTTTGTCGCTTGTCAAGTAGGCAAGGAAAGCTTTTGCTGCATCTTGATGCTGGGAAGCGCTGACGACCGCTCCTGGGTACACAATCGGCTTGTGCCATTCCGGTTTGGCTGTCGCGAGCACCTTCACATCTTTGGAGATCGCCGCGTCGCTGGAATAGACGATTCCGACTTCGGCGTTGCCTGACTCTACGAAGGTCAGCACTTGGCGAACGTCACTGCCGAATACCATGCGGCCAGACAAGGAATCCCACAGTTTCAGCGTTTCCAGCGACTCTTTTGCATAGCGGCCTGCTGGAACGGTTTCCGGCTCGCCGACTGCGATGTGCTTGATTTCCGGCTTGTTCAGTTCTTCAAAAGAACTGATGGCAAGCGTGCTGTCTTTGCCTGCCACGAGCACGAGCGCGTTGCCGGTAAAGTCCTGACGCGTATCTTTTACGATCAGTTGTTTTTCATCCAGCCCGTCCATGTCTTTTTGGCTGGCAGACAGGAAGACGTCAGAAGGAGCGCCCTGGGCAATCTGGGTAGCCAGTTTTCCCGAGCTGCCGAAGTTGAAGGTGAGTGTCGTGCCAGGGTTTTCGGCCTCAAAAGAAGTTTTCAGTTCGTTTAAGGCATCCGTCAAGCTTGCCGCTGCGGAAACCATCAGCTCCGCTTGTGGCGCTTGTTGCTGCGCATTTTCTGTTTTGGCAGGTTCAGTCGCCTGCGGAGCGGGTTGTGAAGTCGAGCATGCGCCGAGCATCAGGGTGAATGCTGCGCATAGAGCGAGCCATTGCTTTTTCATTGGAAATTGACCTCCATTTGTTATGTCTAGTTATAACTAATTATAACTGGATATAAATGAATTATAGTAGCTTCTTGCGAATAATCAATTGCGAATTTAGGAGAATGGAAAGAAAATGAAAGGAAAGAACGGAACGGAGGCCAAATATGACTGACGAAAATTCTTATACAACGGAAGAAATCGCAAAGCTTTTGCGCATCTCGAAGCTGACCGTGTACGATCTGATTAAAAAAGGCGAGCTGCCCGCTTACCGTGTCGGCAGGCAGATGCGCGTAGACAAAAGCGACCTGGAGGCGTACAAGGCGCGGGCAAAAGGCGGCTATCGCCCGGCGCAGGCGGCATATTCCGCCCCGCTGCAGGGACAAGCCCAACAGACAATAGAGCAGGCGCAATCGACAGGGACGCGCCACGTCATTATTAGCGGGCAGGATGTCAGCCTGGACTTGCTCGCGAGCCATCTGGAAAAGCGCGAGCTGTCGCTGCGGCCGCTTCGCTCCTACGCCGGCTCGCTGAACAGCCTGGTTGCCATGTACACGGGCAAAGCCGATATCGTCAGCACCCACTTGTTCGATGGAGAGACGATGGAGTACAACGTGCCATACGTTCGCCGCATCCTGACCGGGCATCGCTTTCTCGTCGTCAACATGCTGGCGCGCTGGGCCGGCTTTTACGTGCAGGAGGGCAATCCCAAACATATTTTGTCCTGGACCGACCTGACCAAGCCGGGAGTGCGGATGGTCAATCGCGAAAAAGGCTCGGGGGCGCGGACGCTGATTGAGGAACAGTTCCGGCTGGCGAAAATCGCAGGGCGCGACGTGAACGGCTACGAGCACGAAGAGACGAGCCATCTCGCGGTGGCGGGAGTCGTCGCCCGCAAGGAAGCGGACGTAGGCGTCGGGATCGAAAAGGCAGCGCGTCTGGTCGGGGTGGAGTTCGTGCCGATGGTGAAGGAAAGGTACGATCTCGTTATGCTCAAAACAAAAGAAAACGAAGCCTTGCTTGCTGCCGTCCTCGACATTCTGCGTTCTGCCGCTTTCCAAAAGGAGATGGAGGCAGTCGGCGGCTACGATCTGAGCCAGACAGGAAAAATCATATACGAAACATGGTAGGAAATTCGCCGTTCGCCCA
Source organism: Brevibacillus agri (assembly GCF_004117055.1). NCBI lineage: Bacteria > Bacillati > Bacillota > Bacilli > Caryophanales > Paenibacillaceae > Brevibacillus > Brevibacillus agri. Next base: position 3,596,903 of record NZ_CP026363.1, on the reverse strand, counting down.
AGCTGCTGACAGGGAGGCGGCTTTTTCATTTGCGGCAAAACAGATCGACAAAAATGGCGATTTCTCTACAGAATCTCCTGAATTTCTACTCACTCTGTTTTTTATTTGCTACAATGGAACAAAAATGAACGCTTGCAGCCGAGCGATTTTTTGGGGGCTGTCATGAAGACTTTGCAAAAAACGAGTTTATTGGTATGTGTAACGATTCTGGTCATGTTTGGCTCTATCGGCATCATCAGCTATTGGCCAGCGATTTCCAAATGGTTGGAGACAAGCCAGGCGACAGGCGCGGAACAAACCGGAGCCGATCCGTTTTCATACGATCCGCCGCTGCCTTCCTACGTGAAGGATTTGCATCCCGTCTACAAGATTCAAGCCGAATTACATACGTCTGAGGCCAAAATTACGGGGAAAATGACGGTCGAATTTGACAATCCGCAGACGGCAGACCTGCGTCTGTACGTCTACGATTATTTGTGGAACAAAATGACGGTCAAGTCGATCCGCTACAAAGACAAGCCGCTTGCCTTTGAACGCGGCCTGTCCACGGTCAAGCTGGCAAACCCGCTGGGAGCGGAAATGCGCGGGACGCTCGCGATCGAGTTTGAAAATCCGGTGCCGCGCAGAGGGACGCGCTTTGGCGTCAAGGACGACATCTGGACGCTGACGACGTGGTATCCGATGCTGGGCGCGCAAAACCAGCAAGGAAAATGGTACGATCCGCCGCAACGGGTAGATTTTGGCGATCCGTTCGTCTACCATTACGCCAACTACGACGTCTCCTTCGTCTCCCCGAAAGGCTACAACTGGGTCAGCTCGTGGGGCCGGGGCAGTACAAAGGCAGTCGAGGGCAGCAAGCAGCTAATCCGCTACGAGGGCAAAAAGCTGCTCAATTTCGCCTTGGTCGGCAGCCCGCTGTATCATGTGGAGACGATCCAGATGGGGCCGAACCTGTCTGTCGATATTGCGTCCGTGGACAAAGGCAACATCCAGCGGATCAAGACGATTGCGGAGTCGGTGTTTCCTACGTACAACGACTGGTACGGACCGCTTCCGTATCCGCACGTCGCGATTGCCGAGACGAGCACGGGCACGACGTATGCGATGGAGTACGCCAATCTCGCCATTTTCAAGCGCGACATGTACCAGCGCAATCTGATCGACCACTGGTTGCCGCATGAAATCGCCCATTTGTGGTGGTACAACAGCGTGGCGACGCTGGAAGCGTCTCACGGCTGGCTGGACGAAGGGCTTGTGGAGCTGAGCGTGTACCATTACTTGCAAAACCGGTACGGAGCGCAGTCGGCCTCCACGCTGCTCGATGAGTACAATCGCGACGCCCGCCGCTTGCAGGAGCGCTACCCCAACGGCAGCCTGGACAAGCCGTTGCAAAAGTTCGCGACCGAAGAAGAGTTCCATTGGACGTGGTATTCGAAAGGGGCGCTGCTGTTTGACCATTTGCGCAAGCAGATTGGCGATGACGCGTACAAACGTTTTCTGCACCGCGTGCAGCAAAACTACCACGGCAGCGTGATCGGGGCCGAGCATCTCGACCAGGCGCTGGGGCAAACGCTGCAAGGCGAAGCGAAATACTTCGTGTACGCGACGAAAAAGCCGAATCGCGAAGGCCTGGGCGCTGTGCAACTGGAGCCGTACATCACGACGATCATCAACAACATGAGCTTTTATCCGTCCATTCCGGCCAGGGCGACAGGCGGCACGGTGTATTTGCCGCTGCGCGAGCTGGGGGAAAAAATGGGGCTTGCCATAAGCTGGGATCAGGAAAAGCAGATGATTCGCGTAAGAGGCAATGGCCGAGAAGTGTTCGTCAAGGAGCGGGAACGATTCGCCATCCGCGATGGGCAAAAGCTCGACCTCGGTCATCCGCTGACGGAAATCAAGGAGCGCACGATGGTGCCGCTGTCGTTTTTCGCTGACGTATTCGAATGGGATACGGACTACAATCCAGCCGAGAAAACCGTAAAAATTCAAACGCGAAAAGCGAGTGGAAAGGTGGCGGAAACAAAATGAAAAACTTGATTCTGGTCGGCTTTATGGGAACCGGAAAGACGACGGTCGGCGTCGCGCTGGCCGATTCTTTGGGAATCGCGCACCATGACCTGGATGCCGCGATCATCGAAAAGGAAGGCTGCTCCATCCCGGAGCTGTTCGCCCGGCACGGGGAGACGTATTTTCGCGATGCGGAGTCCCGCCTGCTGTCACAGCTTCTGGACGATGGTCCGCAAGTTTTGACGACAGGCGGAGGAGCTGTCCTGCGCAAGCAAAATGTCGAGATCATGCTGGCAAAAGGAACCGTGATCGCGCTTTATGCCAGCGAAGAAGAATTAATCAGGCGGCTGGAAAACGATACTTCGCGCCCGCTGCTTTCCGGCGGGGTGGCAGAACGTGTGAAAACATTGATGGCGGAACGCGCGGGGGCGTACGATTTTGCCCCGATCCAGGTGGATACGACCGGAAAAAGCCTGGAGGCGATCGTGGACGAAATTAAGGCGCAGGTGGTTGAAAGCGCAAAAGACGGGAAACAATAAAAAAGGACAGCGCTATTGCCGGAAAAAAGACGGCGTGTATCTGCGAGTACGAAGGAGGTCACGTGCGATGTCCTTTCAAGAGTATTTGAAGTACCTGACGAAATTGTTTGTCCAGTACATGGATACGCCAAAAGATGAACGGCGTCAGCGAAAGGCTCCGCGTGAGCCTTGGTCGGCACGCTGGTTCGGGGCGATCCCTATGTCGATCCGGCTGTTGTGGCGCAAATAATCCTACCTTGGTAAGCGGACGGAGGGTGCGGTGCGTATGGCGAGAGTAGCGGTAGAAAAGTCCCTTTCCCAGATTCGCAAAATGCTGTGCGATAACGGCTATGATGTCGTCGATTTGGGAAACTGGCAACAGGTGGTCGACGCGATCGTGATTACGGGTCAGGATATAAACGTCTTGGGCGATCAGAACAAGACGATTACAGGTGCGTCGGTAATCAATGCAGAGGGAATGACGGCCGATGAAGTTTTTCATGCCGTACACGAACGCCTTTCCCCAACCGATCATCATTGATCGAAAATAGCCAAAGGCTGCGCCTTCGCTAGAACAAGCGCGCAGCCCAATCAAAAAACAAGCTCTCCGCCAGCGACTGGCAGGGAGCTTGTTTTTTTGCCAAAAGCGACGGATCAGCTCTGCGGCTGCCCCGCTACGTAAAATTTTCCGACCTTGTCAGCGTAAGCGTAGGGGACAAAGCGCAGCCCTTCATCCCATACTCCCACGTAAGCGTTTTGATCGTTCCACAAATGAAGCGAGCCGACGACGAACGGGGCGAGCACCTGGGAGTGGTACAGCGGAACGGTCAGCGTCACGGGTGCATCGCTTTGCTGCTGCCACAACTGCGGCCATGAAATTGCGCTGTCCCCGTACAACTGGCTGACCCAGCCGATCTGGTCGAACGGATCTTTTTGCGTCCCTTGCAGGATGCGCGTCCCTGTCAGCCGCTGCCCGGTCTGTACCAGATTTTGCGCAGCCAGGCTGCGAAAGACTGGCTCGTTTGCGGCGAAGGAAGCGGGGTACGCTTCGCCTGTTTTGGCGTTCACCAGTTGCGGCGACGACTGGCGGGCGATCAGCCAGTAGGAAGCGAATCCGTCGTAGACAGGCTCTGCGGCAATTTCCCGCGGGGCAAAGGCATCGTCGAACAAAATGTATTCCCCGACCCCGTATTCCAACAGCACGAATTTTTCCTGGGCAGGCGCTTCGACGGCCTCTCCCACGACCAGGTACCCTACCTGTCTGTCTGTTTTTTTGATGCTGACCAGCCACTGATGTTGATTCGGGCCGAGTGTCTGCACTTCTGTATCGGCTTTTTGCCACTCCTTGAATTGCGGATCGCGGTTGGCGAGTTCGTTCATCCACGTCTGGATTTGGGCGTGAAACTCTTTGTCCCAGCTCTCCTCTGCGTGGACAGGCCAGGCGAGCAACGCAAAAGACAAGAGCACCCCGAGAAGGGGGAGGAATCGTCTGGTCACAAACATGCACCACCTTTTGTACAGGCTAAGCTTATTCCTATTGTAACCAGCTATGACAAAAAGATTTGTTGCAACTTGTCAGTTCCGCAGCACTTCTTCTCGCTGATCTTTTACATGATTCGCCCGGATGCGGGGAGATGGCGCACCGTTTTTGCCGGATGCGCTTTAATGACAGGCGGAGCAGAGTGCAAGTAAAACAGTCCGCCGTTAATAAAATGAACCTCGATGCGCGGCTCGTACTGCCAGCGCAGCTCGTCCATCCGTCGCTGTTTTTCTTCTTCCGGCGTGCTTTTTTTCCATTCCTCCTGGTTGATTTCCTCGCGCGGCGTCACCTGGACGCCATTGGCACGTAAAAAGTCGAGGATTCGCCCGCCGGAAGAGCGGTATTCGTCAAGCGTCTGCGCAGCTTCGACAACAGCCTCCCTGGCGGGGACGGCGTCGCGCGCAGGCAGCGGGATCGAGGCTTTTTGCTCCGGGGACTCTACCGCTTCCGCCTCGGCTGCTTCTGTCTCGCTCTGTTCGGCAGGCGGCTCTCGTCGGGCCAGCTCTTCGTAGTAGGCGGCGAGGATGTCCAGCTCCTCCGTCAGTCGCGCCCGCGCCTCTACGGCCCACTCCTGGTCTTCCTGCGCGATGATCGCATCGACCTCCTGCCGGGCCAGCTCCAGCGCGTCTTCCACAGACAGCTTCCGGTCGAGCGTGTAAAAGTAGTCCGGGATCGCGGGCGCAAGCGTCAACTGAAACAAAAACGAGGAAAAGTCGTGCACGAGGCGCGGCTGATGCAGGTTGATCCCGAGATAGAGCATGATGTCGCGCCGTTTGTCGCAGATGAGCGATACTTTCAGGTTGAGCCCGAGCCAGGGAACGAGCGGCGTGGAGCGACGCTTGCCGGTGCTTGGCAAGGAAGCGGTATTTTGCTCGTACATGCATAAAAAGCGCCCGTGCTTTTTCGCCGAGGCAAAAATTTGCTGCATGCGCGCAGCGCCCAGATGCAGATGCTCGGCCCGCAGCCCGTCCGGCATCCGGTCCGGGTGAAACGCAAAGGTGAGCACGAGCGGCTGGTAGGCCAGGTTCATTTTGTCGACCCAGCTCCAGTAAAACGGGCGGTTGCCGATATCCTTGTCGACCTCGACCGGAAGCTTGACCGTCAAGTAATCCGGGTGGGCTTCGACGATGTGCGCGGAAAAAGTCGCGAGGTAGCGCTCTACAAATTGCCTGACCTGGTTGGCTTGCATCAGGAGAAACCTCTTTTCTTGTGTGCGTTTTTTCTGCTACTGCTCTGCCGCTTCCGACAGGGCAGGGGATGCGTGCTGCTGTCTGCTGGCGCGGATGGCGTGGCCCATGTTGTCGAGCTTCAACGCCATTTCGCGGGCCGATTTGGAATCCATGATGATCTGCGTCAAATTTTCTTCCAGCGACGAGTTGAGATTCAGCCGCTCCACGATGTCGTCCAGTTCGCCGATGACCATCTCGAACAGGTCGATTTTTTCGTACAGCAGCTTCAAAATGTGCTCCTCAATCGTGCCGACGGTGGACAAATTGTAAATGTGCACGTCCCGCTTCTGGCCGAGACGGTGGACACGGCCGATCCGCTGCTCGACGCGCATCGGGTTCCACGGCATGTCGTAGTTGATGACCTGGTTGCAAAACTGCAGGTTGATCCCTTCCCCGCCAGCCTCTGTGGCGATCAGTACTTGCGCGCGGTTTTGAAACAAATCGGTCATCCAGTCTTTTTTGCTGCGCTTGAAGCCGCCGCGAAACGGCACAGAAGTAATGCCGTGGTCATGCAAATATTTTTGCAGGTAGTTTTGCGTCGCCCGGTACTCGGTGAAAATGATGACTTTGTCGTTGATCTCCTGGATCAGCTCGACCGTTTTGGCCGCCTTGGAATGCGTCTCGATCCGCTTAATCATCTCCACCAGCTCCAAAATTCGGCCGCGCAGGGGGGAGTCTTCGCTGGTGCGCTGGTGCATGTTGTACAGCGTCATGAACGAGGCTTCCTTGCTGGAGCAAACCTCGCGCTGCAACGTAATCAAGGCGAGCGAGTTGAACAGGCCAGCTCCTGTCTGGTACTGGTCGCGCACAAAGCGGGTGACGCCCTCGTACAGCTCCATCTCTTCCTGCGACAGCTCAATCGGAATCGACTGGACGCGGCGACTGGTGAACTGGATGCCGCCGTCGCTTCGCTTGTTGCGAATCATCACCTTTTCAATTTCTTCGCGCAATTTGTCGCTGTTTTTCGACTGTCGCTTTCCTTCGACGTAATTGGAGGAAAACGACGTGGAGTGGCCGAGGTGCCCCGGCTTCAACAAATTAATCAGGTTGTACAGCTCGTCCATTTCGTTCTGGATCGGCGTAGCCGTGAGCAGCAGGCAATATTTTTTGCGAATTTCCTTCACGAACTGATAGTTTCGCGTCCGTTTGTTTTTCAGCTTGTGCGCCTCGTCGATAATCAGCATGTCGTAGTCGATGTCGAGGACGTGGCGGCGGTGCGGATCTCGTTTCGCCGTGTCGATGGAGGCGACGACGACTTCATGCTGCCGCCACATGTACTCCTTTTTTTGCGCCACGGCGGGAATCCCGAATTTTTGCTGCAACTCCTTCGTCCATTGGATGACGAGGGAGGCGGGGACGAGCACGAGAATTTTTTTCGCCAGACCCCTGACCATGTACTCCTTCATAATCAGCCCGGCTTCGATCGTCTTGCCCAGTCCGACCTCGTCGGCGAGGATCGCGCGTCCGCGCATGTCGTTGAGCACTCGCTCCGCCGTTTGCAACTGGTGGGGAAACGGGGAGAGCAGCGGCAAGTATTTCAGGCATTGCAACTGATCGAACTCGCGAACAGCCATGGCCTCTTCCGCTTCCAGCGCCAGCTTGAACAGCTCCCACTTGTCCCAGGGGCCGTCTTCGTGCATTCGCTCCGTCAGCGGGGATATCCAGCTCGTGTCAAATGAAACAGGAATATTCGGCATATACGTTACTCCTTTACACAGCTCTGCCATAACTTTCATGCGCTTTATCAAAAAACTTAACATTTATGATCGTGTTCATCATTTTGTTAAGTATTTCTTGATCTGACTGTTAATTTGCATATTTTCAACGGCGGACTCTCATGGTAGGATATAGAGGAAGTTCATTCATTAGTATGGAAATCATAGCAAAAACTTATGTATGACCATCTAACCAACGCGAATGATAGTAGCAGGGAGAGACTGCGCGAACCACTGCAGCGCCGAAGGAGCAAGCCGGGAACGGTGAATCTCTCAGGCAAAAGAACCTCTACTGGACGCAACTCTGGAGAGAGCTCGAAATCGGAGCCACCAAAGGGGAAACTTGCAAGCGCGGTGATCCCCGCCGCGCTTGATTGGCAAGGTAACTCTCAGGTACCAAGGACAGAGGAGGAGAAATGGGCACCGTTCTTTTGGTGTACCCGTTTTTTCGCCTCTGTTTTTTCATGGGGAGAAATGCCGACTAACAGTTTTTGGGAGGTGCCACACATGTCCAATCTGAAAAGAACGCCACTGTTTGATTCCTACGCAAAATACGGCGCCAAGACAATCGACTTCGGCGGCTGGGAGCTGCCTGTACAGTTTTCCAGCATTGGCCAGGAGCACGAAGCCGTTCGGACGAAAGCAGGTCTGTTTGATGTATCCCACATGGGAGAAGTAGACGTAAAAGGCGAGAGTGCGCTCGAATACTTGCAGCGCGTCACCACCAACGACGTGTCCAAGCTGGCTGTCGGGCAAGCGCAGTACAGCGTGCTCTGCTACCCGGACGGCGGTACGGTCGACGATCTGCTCGTTTACAAATACGCGGACGACCATTACCTGCTTGTCATCAACGCAGGAAACATTGACAAAGACTTTGCATGGCTGGAAGAGCACCTGATTCCGGGTGTCACGATTGAAAACATTTCGCCGCAAACGGCGCAAATCGCCATTCAAGGGCCTTTGGCCGAGTCGATTTTGCAAAAGCTGACCGCCACAGACCTGTCGAAAATCGGCTTCTTCCGTTTCGAGCGCGACGTAGAGGTCGCTGGCATTTCCGCGCTGGTATCCCGCACAGGCTATACAGGCGAGGACGGCTTTGAAATTTACCTGCCTGCAGAGCGTGCCGCTGAACTGTGGGACGCGTTGCTTGAAGCGGGCAAGGAAGACGGGCTTCTGCCTTGCGGACTTGGCGCGCGCGACACGCTGCGCTTCGAAGCGAAGCTGCCGCTGTACGGCCAGGAGCTGAGCAAGGACATCACGCCGATTGAAGCAGGCATCGGCTTCGCGGTGAAGGTGGACAAAGAAGTGCCGTTCATCGGCCAAGAGGTGCTCAAGGCGCAAAAAGAAAACGGCGCGCCGCGCAAGCTCGTCGGCATCGAGATGATCGACCGCGGCATTCCGCGCACGCACTATCCGGTCTACGTCGGCGAAGAGCTGGTGGGCGAAGTGACGACAGGCACGCAGTCCCCTACCTTGAAGAAAAACGTCGGATTGGCGCTCGTGAAAAGCGAACATGCGGCGCTTGGCACCCAACTGGAAGTGGAAATTCGCGGAAAACGCCTCAAAGCAGAGGTTGTCGCCGCTCCGTTTTATAAACGTCCGAAAAACTAAGCAATCGCCCACTATACATCCTATTTTGAGGAGGACAACGTTCGTGAAATACCGCTACCTGCCCCAAACCGATCAGGACAAGCGCGAAATGCTCGAAACTCTCGGCATTTCCAGTGTAGAAGAACTGTTTGCAGACATCCCGGAAGAAGTGCGCTTCAAAGGGGCGCTGAACATTCCGGAAGCTCTGTCCGAGCCTGATCTGGTGAAATACTTCACGCGTCTGGCTAATCAAAACGTGAACTTCAGCACGCACGTCAACTTTTTGGGTGCTGGCGTTTACCAGCACTATGCGCCAAGCACAGTCAACCACATGTTGCTGCGCGGAGAATTTTTTACCGCCTATACGCCTTACCAGCCTGAAATCAGCCAGGGCGAGCTGCAAGCCATTTTTGAATTCCAGACTATGGTGTGTGAACTGACCGGAATGGAAGTAGCGAACTCCTCCATGTACGACGGAGCGACTTCCTTGGCAGAAGCGGCGATGATGGCGGCTGGTCACACTGGCAAAAAGCGCGTCATCGTTTCCCGTGCTGTGCACCCGGAAGCGCGCGGCGTTCTGAAAACATACGCGTACGGTCAAGGCGTAGAGCTGGTTGAAGTCGGCATCAACAACGACGGCGTAACCGACACACAAGCTCTGGAAGCGCTGATTGACGAAAACACAGCGGCCGTTATCGTGCAATATCCTAACTTCTTCGGAAACGTGGAAGACTTGGCAGCGGTCGAGCCGATTGCTCATGGCAAAGGCGCTCTGTTCATCGTTTCTTCCAACCCGCTTGCGCTGGGCGTATTGGAAGCGCCAGGCAAACTGGGCGCTGACATCGTGGTGGGCGACATGCAACCGTTCGGCATTCCGGCATCGTTTGGCGGTCCACACTGCGGATATTTCGCAACGACTACCAAGCTGATGCGTAAAATGCCAGGCCGGATCGTCGGGCAAACCAAAGACGAGAACGGCAAGCGCGGTTTCGTACTGACGCTGCAAGCTCGTGAACAGCATATCCGTCGTGAAAAAGCGACTTCGAACATTTGCTCCAACCAGGCTCTGTTGGCACTGGCGGCTGCGATCACCCTGACTGCGCTCGGAAAACAGGGCGTACAGGAAATGGCGATGATGAACTTGCAAAAAGCGCATTACGCCAAGCAAGCGCTGCAGGCAAAAGGTCTGGAAGTGGTCTTTGCCGCTCCATTCTTCAACGAATTCGTAGTCAAACTGTCCAAGCCGGTGGCAGAAGTGAACAAAAAGCTGCTTGACGTTGGCATCATCGGCGGCTACGATCTGGGACTGGATTACCCGGAATACGCGGGTCATACGCTGCTTGCGGTAACCGAGCTGCGGACCAAGGAAGAAATCGACACATTGGCGGCTGAATTGGAGGCGATCACACGTGCGTAACGACCAGGAAAAAGCACTGATTTTTGAAATGAGCAAACCGGGCCGTGTGGGCTACAATCTGCCGGCATTGGATGTACCAGAGGTAGAGGTGGCAAGCCTGCTGCCGAAGCACCTCATCCGCGAAACTCCTGCTGAACTGCCGGAAGTATCCGAGCTGCAGTTGGTTCGTCACTACACCGAATTGTCCCGTCGCAACCACGGGGTAGACAACGGCTTCTACCCGCTCGGTTCTTGCACGATGAAATACAACCCGAAAATCAACGAAGACGTTGCCCGCTACCCAGGCTTCGCGCAGACGCACCCGTACCAGCCGGAAGAAACCGTACAAGGCGCACTGGAGCTTTTGTACAACCTGCAAGAAGAGCTGGCTGAAATCACCGGAATGGACGCAGTTACGCTGCAACCGGCTGCGGGGGCAGCAGGCGAGTGGACAGGTCTGATGATGATCCGCGCGTACCACGAGAGCCGCGGCGAAGGCCACCGCACAAAAGTCATCGTGCCAAACTCCGCGCACGGTACGAACCCGGCTTCTGCAGCGGTAGCAGGACTGGACACCGTCACGATTGCCTCTGACGAGCGCGGCCTGGTCGATATTCAGGCGCTGCGCGATGCCGTAGGCCCTGATACAGCGGCACTCATGCTGACCAACCCGAACACGCTCGGTCTGTTCGAGGAAGACATCGTGGAAATGGCGAAAATCGTCCACGAAGCAGGCGGCCTCTTGTATTACGATGGAGCGAACGCGAATGCGATCCTCGGCATTGCCCGTCCAGGCGACATGGGCTTCGACGTGGTGCATCTCAACTTGCACAAAACGTTTACAGGCCCTCACGGCGGCGGCGGACCAGGTGCTGGCCCTGTCGGCGTGAAAAAGATTCTCGAACCGTTTTTGCCAACGCCGATCGTGGCGAAAAAAGAAGACGGCAGCTTCTACTGGGACAGCAACCGTCCGGCTTCCATCGGCCGCGTAAAAGGCTACAACGGAAACTTCGGCATCCTCGTGCGCGCTCACAGCTACATCCGCACCATGGGTCCGGAAGGCTTGCTGCAAGTGTCGCAAAATGCGGTGCTCAGCGCGAACTACATGATGCGCCGTCTGGCTACGGCTTACCATCTGCCGTATGACCGCGTCTGCAAGCATGAGTTTGTTTTGTCTGGCGTGATCCAGAAAAAGCTGGGCGTACGCACGCTCGACATCGCCAAACGCTTGCTCGACTTCGGTTATCACCCGCCAACTATCTACTTCCCGCTGATTGTCGACGAGTGCCTGATGATTGAGCCAACCGAAACCGAAACGAAAGAAACGCTCGACGAGTTCATCGACGTTATGCTGCAAATTGCCCGCGAGTGCGAGGAAACGCCTGAGCTTGTACAGGAAGCGCCGCATACAACCGTGGTCAAACGTCTGGACGAAGCGACAGCGGCGCGCAAGCCGATTCTGCGCTACCAGCCGCAAGCACAATAGCTCTCTTTTGGAAAAGCCGCCTTTTTACAGGGCGGTTTTTCTTTCCGAATGATGCTATCATGAACAGATGGGATTGATCCGACATTTCGGGGAGAGAGAACCAATGATGAACAAACGGATCGTATTTACAGGCGGCGGCTCCGCGGGGCACGTCACCGTCAACCTCGCGCTCATCCCGCGTTTTTTGCAGCAAGGCTGGGAGGTCGCCTACATCGGCTCGACGACAGGGATCGAGCGGGAGCTGGTCAGCAGGCTCGACGGCGTGCGCTACATCGGCATTGCGACAGGCAAGCTGCGCCGTTATTTCGACTGGAAAAACTTCACCGACCCGCTGCGCGTAGGCAAAGGCGCCTGGCAAGCTTACCGCTTTCTCGCAGCCTGGAAGCCGGCTGTCGTCTTTTCCAAAGGAGGATTCGTCTCCGTGCCCGTCGTCTTTGGCGCCTGGCTGAATGGGCTGCCTGTCGTCCTGCACGAGTCCGATCTGACGCCGGGACTCGCCAACAGGCTGTCGCTGCCTTTTGCCGCTAAAGTGTGCGCGACGTTTCCCGATACGCTCCAGCATTTGCCCAAGGGCAAAGGGACACATGTAGGGGCGATCGTTCGCGACGAGCTGAAAACAGGCCGGAAGGAAGCGGGGCTTGCGCTGTGCGGCTTTTCCCCGGACAAACCGGTGCTGCTCGTCATGGGCGGCAGCCTGGGGGCGAGGCGGTTGAACGAAGCCGTTCGCGGCACGCTCGACGCGTTGACCAAGCGTTTTTCTGTCGTGCACATTTGCGGCAAAAATCAGTTGGACAACAGCCTGAAGCGGGACGGTTATCGGCAATTCGAGTACGTCCAGGACGAGCTGCCTGACCTGTTGGCGATGACCGACCTCGTCGTCTCGCGCGCAGGCTCCAATGCGATTTACGAGTTTTTGCAACTGCAAAAGCCGATGCTTCTCGTGCCGTTGTCGCGGGCGGCGAGCAGGGGAGACCAGATATTGAACGCCCGCTCTTTTGAGCAGCAAGGCTTTTGCGAGGTGCTCGAAGAGGAAGCGTTGAGCGCAGACAGCCTGATCCGGGCGCTGGACCGTTTGCAGCAAAAGCGTCCGGCGATTACGGAGAAGCTGCGCGCCGCAAGCGAAAAGCAGCAGGACGCGCTGGCGCAGGTCATGGCGATCATCGAGGAGACGGCTCGTTGATGCAGCCGATCCAAGCCTTGCCGTCCTATGGGGAGAAGCGTAAAATGAAGGTGTTGTGAGTAGGGAGGTACATACGATGGAACAGTGGCGCTATATCGTGACGGAAGCGATGTCTCCGGCGATGAACATGGCTGTGGACGAGGCGATTTTGCAGTTGCACAGCGAGGGCAAGGTGCCCCCGACCGTTCGCTTTTACACGTGGGACCCGGCTACTTTGTCGATTGGCTATTTTCAAAAGGCGATCAGGGAAATCAATCTGGAGGAAGTGCAAAAGCGCGGGCTGGGCTTTGTCCGCCGCGCGACAGGAGGACGTGCCGTTTTGCACGATCAGGAGCTGACCTACAGCGTGATCGTGTCGGAGGAGCATCCGCGGATGCCGTCCGGCGTCACCGAGGCGTACAAAATCATCAGTCTCGGCCTTTTGCACGGCTTTCAAAACCTCGGCCTGGCAGCAGAGATGGTGTCGCTTGCGAGCGAGGAGGAAAAAGAAAAGTACACCTCTCCAGGCTCGTCCGCTTGCTTCGACTCGCCATCGTGGTATGAGCTGGTCGTGGAAGGGAAAAAGGTCGCAGGCAGCGCGCAGACGCGCCAAAAGGGCGTCATCCTCCAGCACGGCTCCATTTTGCTCGACATGGACGTCGAATTGCTGTTCTCGCTGCTGCACTTCCCGTCGGACCGCGTCAAGCAGCGGATGATGGACAGCTTCCGCCAAAAAGCGGTGACGATCAACGAGGTAAGCCCGCGGCCTGTGAGCTTGCAGGAAGCGATTGAAGCGTTTTCCAAAGGCTTCGCCACCGGACTGGAAGTGGAGCTGGTGCCGTCCGCGTTGACAGACGAGGAACTGGCATTGGCGGAGGAGCTCGCCCGGACGCGCTATGCGACGGATGAGTGGAATTTGCGCCGCTAGGCTGTTTGTTGGCGAACATACGCGAAAAGCTCTCCTGGGCGTACTGCCAGTCAGGAGAGCTTTCTTTATGGAATCAATCGAATTAGACGAGCACGCTGTCGTGAATGTGCTGTTCAAACAAAGCTTGCAGCCTCGCTGTGACAGGACCGGGCTGTCCGTTGCCAACGGCCTCGCCATCGACGGATACAAGCGGCATGATTTCCGCTGTCGTGCTGGTGAGGAACAGCTCGTCGGCTTGCTTCAGGAAGGCGATGTCAAAAACCGTCTCGTGGGCGACGATGCCGTTTGCCTTCGCCAGATCAAGGACGACCTGGCGGGTAATGCCGTGCAGGATCAAGTGGTCAGCCGGATGCGTGTACAGCTCGCCGTTTTTTACCGCAAACAGATTGGCCGAGCTGCACTCTGTAATGATGCCGTTGCGGTGCAAAATCGAATCTTGCGCTCCGGCGTCCTTCGCGTACTGCTTGACCAGTACGGCTCCCAGCAGGTTCAGCGTCTTGATGTCACAGCGCAGCCAGCGGATGTCTTCGACGAGTTGGGCTGTCCAGCCTTTTTTCAAGTCCTCTACAGGTCGGGCTTTGGGGCGGACAAAAGCCATGATGACAGGCTTGATGCCGCTCGGGATATCGTGAATGCGCGGAGCTGCGCCGCGAGAAATTTGCAAGTAGAGAGTCGCATCGTCCTGCTCGGTGATGTTGTTTTTCAAAAGCAGTTCTTTGGCCAACTGGGTCAGCTCTTCAGCGCTCCACGGCAGCGCAAGCTTGATCTCGCGGGCGCTGCGGAACAGCCGCGTCAGATGCGCGTCCCACTGATACAGGCGCCCTTTGTAGATTCGTACGACTTCGTAAATGCCGTCCCCAAAGTTGTAACCGCGATCTTCCGGTTGAACGGCCGCTTGCCCCTCTTCAACCCATTTGCCATCGACATATAGCATGGTGAGTCCTCCTCTAGTGGTTCCATCCGCTTTTTTCCAACGGTTTTATGATTTTGATACAACAGTAGCAAATCGCACCGCGCAGGGTCAATTTGAAAACGGAAAATCCGCTATCAATTATTTAGCGGGGAGAAGCGCTACTCTATTAAGTTTTCATATAGGCGCCGCCGTCTCGACAAATCGACGCGTTCGGCGAAGACCAGATGTGCCTGCGAGCCGATTTGGGCAGAAGGAAAACGAAAGCTGTCCGCCGCTGACGGCGCGTGCCGGTATTTGACTAACTATTCTGACTAGACGCTGTTTGGCAGGGCGGCCCATAATAAAGGCAAACCGCATCAGGAAGAAGGGAGAATGCCATGCGATCCGCCGGTCATTACGCACTAGGAGCACTGCTTGTTTGGGGAAGCCTGTTGCCGCTGTCTTTCGCGCTGCCGCAGGCATATGCGAATCAGGCGCGCACAGGGATGGATGCCGAGCTGTTGTACAGCCATGTGGAGCGCCTGGCGAAAACAGCGAGACCAGCCGCGACCGAGACGGAATTTGCCGCAGGGGTATATGTGGAGAATGCCTTGCGCTCATACGGTTATGAGACTGCCTTGCAGCCTTTTTATTATCATACGTACCAAAAGCCCGCGAGCCTGTCTCTGGCGATCGAAGGCTGGGAGCGGAGCTGGGCGGCGCTGCCATTGACGTTTGGACAAAACGGCGCGCAGACGGCAGAGTTGGTCGATGCGGGCTATGGCCGGGCCGCTGATTTTGCCAGCGGCGCGGCGAGGGGGAAAATTGCACTGGTCAAGCGCGGGGAAATTCCGTTTGGCGAAAAGGTCAGACAGGCCGCTGCCGCCGGAGCCGTAGCGGTCATCGTCTGGAACGATCGCGAGGGGGAATGGCGGGCGTCGCTGGGCGAGCCGCTGGACATGTCAGTTCCGGTCATCGGCCTGTCGCGGGAGGAAGGGCAACTGCTCCGGCAGCGGGCGCTGAAACAGCCGCTGAGAGCCACTGTGAAGGTCGAGGGCGGCGTGACAAGGCGGCATACTGCCTACAACATCATCGCGACGAAAAAGCCGACAGAGGCGGCAACAGGCCAGCGCGTGCTCATCCTCGCCCACCACGATTCAGCCGCTTCGTCGCCAGGGGCTAATGACAATGCCTCCGGCGTGGCAGTCATGCTTGAGGTCGCCCGCAAGCTGTCCGAGAGCCAGCTCGATACCGAGGTGCAACTGGTCAGCTTTGGCGCCGTGACAGCGGGCCAGCGCGGGCAGCGGGCCTTTAGCGAATCGCTGACCGAGCAGGACAGGCAAAAAATCGTCGCCGCCTACTACGTCGATGCGGTGGGGCGGAGCGGAGACGTAACGGCCTTCGCCGGGCGCCGGGAAGCCGTTCTGGCGACTGGCTTGCTGGCGGAAGCGGGAGCACAGCAGTCTGCGCTGGAAGTCGCGCGTGCAGAGCAGCAAAGGGAGCTTGCGCCGTTGACCGTGGCAGGCATTCCCGCTGTGCTCGTCACGCGGCAAAAAGCGGCGGGTGAGGCAGACAGAGCGGGAGATGTGCCCGCCACTATAGAAAAAGAGCAGCTCGCCGAAGCGGCGCAAATGATTTTTTCCGCGGTCGGAAACATAACGGACACGGCGACTCCGGCCTATCCGATCCGGTCAGGACAGACGACCGGACAGGGCGAGCCGGAGGAAGATTTTCAGTAGTGCGCTGCTGCGTGTTGAGCGATGGAACAAGTGCGGGAAATGAAGAGGTGGAGCGTCCTCGGGAGGGCGCTTTTTTTGCTGAAGAGCAAGCGAACACAAGGGGATGTGCCCTGAGATTTCTGGCCGCACCGCGAACTTTAGCCATGAAGGAGTGTTTTGTTGGGGTTTTGCCTGCGTTTTGTCGTAATATGTCGAATGACAAGGAATAGCCACACATTGGAAAAAAGTTTATAATTTTTAAGAATCCTAAAAAAGTTCGTCCAGTCTATATTGTTGTTTTTACATATTTCTGAAAATTATATTCAATCCAATCCATGCTAGTTACGACAGTCCATACTACTCAGCAAAGAACAGCGGAGGTTGTGATGATACCAATAGGCTCAAGTAGTTTTATGCTTTCGTTAACACTCATCATCGGCTGGATTCCAGTCAGCGTACTGTTGCTGCGCCACTATCCCGAGAGAATTGATTTGTGGTCTTTCTTTTCGCTGAATTTACTGTACGCGCTGCTGCTGACGATTCCGTGCTACCGCATGTACAAACAGGCGAGGGAAGGAGGGCAGCACACGCGGGAACAGGAAGAGCTGGCGCGGCTGAGAAGAGAGCTGGATAAAGCCAAGGAGCTACTTGATGCATTTTTGCAGCAGACTCCGGATGCAGTCTCGATTCTGGATCTGGACGGAAAATTCATTCACGTGAACCAGGCGTCCGTGGAACAGTTCGGCTACAGTACGTCTGACCTGCTCGGCAAAACGATTCCGTGTGTGCCCGAAGAATATCGCGCGGAGATGGAGCATTACCATGCGGAAGTTTTGCGGGGAAAGGCGATTGTCGGCTATGAAACAGTCCGTCGGCACCAGAACGGCTCGCTCATGCATGTCTCGCTGTCGTACGGCCCTGTTTTGGACAAGCAGGGACGAGTAACAGGGATCATTTGCTGCTCCCGGGACATTACCCAGCGAAAACAGATCGAACAGGAGTTGCAGGAGAGCCAGGCCCATTTTCGCCTGATTACGGAAAACATGAGCGAAATGATCTATTTGGTAAAGCGGGACGGAAGCGTCGCGTATGTGTCCAATGCGCACGCGACGTTTTTGGGGTATTCGTGCGAGGAAATGACCAGAATGGGTCCTGCCGTCATACATATGATTATTCATCCGGAAGACCAGAAGAGAGTCACCGAGCTTTTCAAACAGTGCTGGCGCAAGGAAGAGGAAGCGACGACCTTTTATCGGCTGAAGCACAGCCAGGGGCATTGGGTCAATGTGGAGTCGCGCTTCAAACCTGTGGGCAACAGTGACGGAGTGGGCGACAGCATGCTGATCGTCTCGCGCGATGTGTCTGAGATCACGAAGACAAAAGAGATGCTGCGCCAATCAGACAAGCTGTCTGCCATCGGCCAGTTGGCGGCAGGCATTGCGCACGAGATCCGCAATCCGCTGACGTCGCTGCGCGGATTTATCCAGTTGCTCGACGCTTCGGTGGGAGGCGCGCAGCGCAACTACTGCCAGATCATGCTCTCTGAGCTGGACCGGATCAATCTGATTGTCAGCGAGCTGTTGGTTTTGGCCAAGCCGCAAGCGGTGCGTTTTCAGCCAAAAGATTTGTCCGAGCTGATTCGCAATGTGCTCTCGCTTCTGGAAAGCCAGGCCAATTTGAAAAACATCCAGATGCACGCTTCGATTGACGAGCAATTGCCGCTTATTTCGTGTGAGGAAAATCAGATCAAGCAAGTGCTGCTCAATCTATGCAAAAATGCGATGGAGGCGCTCCCCGACGGAGGCGAGATTTACGTGAAGGGCCAGCAGGTGAGCGCGGAGCACATTCAGATCAGCATCAGGGACAACGGCTGCGGAATTGATCCCGAGCGCATCCCGCGTATGGGCGAGCCTTTTTACACGACGAAGGAAAACGGAACGGGCCTCGGCCTGATGGTCAGCCAGCGGATTTTGGAGGACCATGGCGGAAGCCTGCAAATTGAAAGCGAGCGGCAGAAAGGAACGACGGTCAGCATCGTGCTGCCGGTATGCGTGAAAAGCGCAAGTCAGGTCTGACGCTTCCAGACGAACCAGACGATCAAAAATAAGCCGCAGTAGGTGGCTCCGCTCGCCACGACAGAGACGCTCCACGGAAGAACGATCGACAGGACGGCAAACAGGCTGACCGCAAGCAGCATGACCAAGAGCAGCGGCGCCATTTGCAACTGGTGGCGCTCTGTGACAGGGTGGGCGAGCGAATAGAGCAACAAGGCTGACAGCACCCCTCCCTGAATCAGCGCGAGCAGCGCGAAAACAAGTTCGCCGCCGGACAGAAGCTGTACGGAAATCAGCTTTACCGGCAAGAGCGAGGCGTGAATATCATGCCAGTGGGAGAGCAAAACAGCTTGACCGAGCAGCCAAAACAGAGAGACGGCAACCGTACCGACGCCAAGCCCGAGCCGAAACGATTGGGGCTGGCTTGCCCGTCCCGCGAAGGGCAGCAGTACAGCGAGCGTAAGCAAAAAGTGCAGAGCCAGGAAAAAAACGGCGTGAATGAGCCAGTTTCCATTCATTTGATAGCCGAGATTCGGAATCGGGACATGTGGCTGCCGCAAAAAAAGCAAGCCGAAAAACAACAGACCGGCCACGAGGCATATTCCCGTCCCAGTGAAAATCCATTGCCAGCGCTTGAACAGAAAGCTGATCGTGACGATGAGGGACAATAAGAGGACCCAGATCGGAGACAGCCCTGCAATGAGAGATGCGGACTGCTGGCCGAGCATGACGCCGACATACCCAAGCAGGAACAGATGCGTGATGACCGACAGGCTGGAAGCAAACGCTTCGCCGAACAGGCGCAGGTAAAGCTCATAGAGCGAGCGGATATGATGGCGGTGGCAAAAGCCCAACAGTTGCAGGCTGAGCCACCCGATCCCAAGACTAGCGAGCACGATGCCGATTGTCCCCCAGGAGCCGAAATAGGTGAAGAAACGGAGCCACTCATAACCGCCCAGATAGTGTCCTCCGAGTGCGGACCCGGCAAAAAGAATGGCGATTTGCCAAGCGACTTTGTCCATAGGCATCATCCTTATTCCCAACTTGCTACATGTGTATGTCCAGGCAAGGCTTGTTCAGAACAGGGAATATTAAACAGACTTTTTCGTTTACAAAGTATGACGATATGGATTATAATGAAAAACATACCAGTAAAAGCAGAGCGCATGAGGTGACTTCAGAATGAAAATTGTAGGAATCGCAGGAAGCATGAACAAGAGCTCCACGACGAAGCAAGCGGTAGCGATTGTACTCGATGCAGCGAAGGCTGCAGGTGCTGATATTGAAATGATTCACCTGGCAGACTGGAAGCTGCCGATTTACGACGATCGGGAAGACGCGTCGACATATCCGGAAGTAGTCCATCGCTTCGTGCAAAAAATTTCCGAAGCGGATGGCCTCGTGATCGGTTCGCCTGAGTATCACGGGACGATGACCGGGGCATTGAAAAATGCGCTCGACTTTTTGGAAGGCCGCCATCTGCGCGATAAGCAGGTAGCGTTGGTTGGCGTCGCCGGAGGAAGCATGGGAGCTACCAACACCGTCAACACGCTGCAACTGATTATGCGCAATCTGCACGCATGGCCGCTGCCAGCCAGCCCGAGCATTCCGAGCGCGTACAACGCCTTCACGCCGGAAGGCAAGCTGAAAGACGAGCGCTTGCAGGCGCGGATGGAGACGCTTGGCCAGCAATTGGTTGAATTTGTCAATTTGATGAACCAGAAAGCAGAAAAACAATTACAATAGGCAGGTTTCTCTTGCTAATCGTTCTCATTTAAAGGTATTATATTTCTACGTGCCTTTTTTGGACGGAAGAAATATGGTTTGAAATGAGGGGTTCACATGCCGACGCCGAGTATGGAAGACTATTTGGAACGTATTTACAGCTTAATTGAAGAAAAGGGCTATGCTCGTGTCTCCGATATTGCTGAAGCGTTGGAAGTACATCCCTCTTCGGTCACGAAAATGGTTCAAAAGCTGGATAAAGACAAATATCTCGTGTATGAAAAATACCGTGGCCTCGTGTTGACGCCCAAAGGGAAAAAGATCGGGAAGCGTCTGGTGGATCGCCACAGCCTGCTCGAAGAGTTCATGCGGGTCATTGGCGTTGACGAAGAGCACATTTACCAGGATGTCGAAGGGATCGAACACCACTTGAGCTGGGAATCCATTACTTGTCTGGAATATCTTGTGCAATACTTTCAGGCTGACCCGAACCGGATGGAGGAGCTTCGCCGGATTCGGCTGGAAGAGGAGCAAAAAGAAGAATAGGCATCTACAATGCGCAAGCGAATCAGGCTTGCGCTTTTCTTTTGCCTGAAAAACGGACGCGGGCAGGACCGAGTTTGCACAAAAAAAAAAAACGAAAGCGAACCCTGTTTTCTAATCCTAACGGATGAGCTGTCGCCCTATATTTGGTAGTAGAGCGTTTTTGGGGAAGGGGGCGACAGGTTGAAGGCGGACGCGGTTTTTGAAGGCGGAGGCGTAAAAGGGATCGCTTTTATCGGCGCCTTGCGAGTCATGGAGGAAAACGGATATGTGTGGGAGAAGCTGGCCGGCACGTCGGCAGGCTCGATCGTGGCCGCCCTGCTCAGCGCAGGGTACAACAGCCAGGAGCTGAAGCCGATTTTTGACGAGCTGGATTACCTTCACTTTTTGCATCGGGCGGGGATCGGCAGGCTTCCGCTCATCGGGCCGATTTACGAGCTGATCGTGCGGGAAGGGGTGTTTCGCGCCGACCGAATCGAGCTGTTCATTGAAGAGTTGCTGCTGCGAAAAGGAGTGCGCACCTTTGGCGATTTGCCGCCTGGAAAGCTGAAAATCGTCGCTTCCGATGTCACTGCGCAGAAAATGGCGGTGCTGCCTGACGATCTTCCGCGCTACGGCATTGATCCGGACAGCTTTTCGGTTGCCAAAGCGGTGCGCATGTCTTCCTCGATTCCGTTTTTCTTTCAGCCGGCCCAGTTGAAAAGCGGCAACGACACGCACTATATCGTGGACGGAGCGCTGCTGAGCAACTATCCGGTCTGGCTGTTCGACGTGCCGGGGATCCCGCAGTGGCCGACGATCGGGTTCCGGCTCTCGGACGACCAGGACAAACGGGAGCAGAAAAAGATCACCGGCTTGTTTTCCTTTTCCCGCGGATTGTTGGCGACGATGCTCGATGCCCACGACAGGCTGTACGTCGACAAAGCGCACGCGGTCCGGACGGTGTTCATTCATACGCTCGGCGTGCGGACCACGCAATTTCAGTTGTCCAAAGAGATGCGCGAGCGGCTGTACGCATCGGGAGAAGCGGCAGCCCAGCAGTTTTTGCAGCGCTGGGATTTCGAAGAATACGTCAAAGTCTTTCGCTTTTCGTCCCCGAAACACCTGGTCTAGCAAACGGGTACAAAAAACAGGTCGCCGCTTTGGCAACCTGTTTTTGCTTTCAGTGAGAAATGTTGTTTTGCGCTTTCTCGTCCTGTTTTTCTTTCGATTTTCCTTTGTTGCCGTCGATCACGCGGAACGGATGCTCTTTTCTGGAGGCCGTCGATTGCTTTTTGTGCGCTTGTCGCATCACCGGAGGTTTTGCTTTTGCCTTTTGTTGCTTCGGCTTGCCAGGTCCTGCGCTTTTCGGAAAAAAGGAGCCCGTGCGCAAATAGTTGCGGACGATCAAAAACAGAGCCGCTGACAAGCCAAGAATAATCAGCGTATTGATCGGGTCACGGATGAAGGTCAACAAAAATCCGTAAATGGCGAGCAGCACAATAATCAAAATCACGGGTGGAATGCGACGTAACATAGGCCTCACCTCAATGGGAATAAGAATGCCTCACGTTATCCGGTCGTAGCCATTTTCCCCTGAACCTGCTGAAGATCCAGCTCCCGCATCTTCTGGAAAGAAGCGATGGCTACTTCGACCTGACTGTCATCCGGTTCACGTGTCGTAATTTTTTGCAGCCACAGCCCCGGATAGCCAAGGTAGCGCAAAACAGGCGTGTCGCGGAGCTTGTTTGTCCACTGCAGGACCTCGTAGGAAACCCCGATGACGAGCGGCAAGAGGACGATGCGCTGCACGACCCGCTCAGTCAGGGAGTCGTAGCTGAACAGCGAGTAGATCACGACACCGACGAACACGGTGAAAATGAGAAAACTGCTACCGCAACGGTAATGCAAGGTGGAAAATTTTTGCACATTCGCTACTGTTAATTCTACCCCGGCTTCGAAGGCGTTAATCACTTTATGCTCCGCTCCGTGATATTGAAAGAGCCGCTTGATGAGCGGGGCTTGCGCAATAGCTGTGATGTAGCCGAGCAGCAGCAAAATTTTGAAGCCGCCTTCTGCCAACGTTTGCGGAACTCCATCCGGCACCCATCTGCCCAAAAGAAAATCGGCGAGAAAAACGGGAACGAGTGTAAAGACGAATTTACCGAACAGGAAGGAGAGCACACCGACAAGGGCGACCCCCAGAATCATCGTCAGTTTCGAAGGGCCCTCGCTCACTTCTTCTCCGGATTCCATGTTGTAGCGTTCAGAGGCGAAGTTCAGATGTTTGGCCCCGTTGGCGCTGGCTTCGATCAGGCCGACCAGGCCGCGAATGAACGGAATTTTTTTCAGCGGAGTAATCCATTTATATTCCGTGCGCGGGGCTTCAAAATACTCAATCTCATGATTTTTTTTGCGAACAGCCGTTACGGTCATCGTTTTGCCGCCGAACATCACACCTTCGATGACGGCCTGACCGCCGTAGCTGGGTACTTTTTGCTGAGCCAACACAATCACCTTCCTTCCCCTCCATTTTAACGGAAAGCGGGCCTTGAAGCTACAAGGAGTTCAAGCATCGCCAAGAAATGTAAACAGTTAGTGAAAAACATGGGAACAGCACATACTACGTGTGAGGTGATAGGAAATGGTAGCAGGCAAAGCTGCACGAAGGCACAAGGAGCTGTGGGGCAAGCCAAAAGAGCGCGGCAAAGAGGGGCGCAAGCCGGCGGCGGGCGCGAAAATTGTGGAGCTTGCTTTTTGGGGAACGATTGGATGGGGAATCATTCGTCTGCTCGCGCACTTCCTGAATTTGACGCCGTACGGGCTCGGCGCGTTTGCCCGGCCGCTGCTCACCGGGTTCGAGGAGGACAGCCTGACAGGTGTAGCGCTCGGGGCGATTGTGCTGTTTGTGGAAACGGTTCTGGCAAGCTTCCTGTTTTCCTTATTGTTCGGGCAAATGCGCGCCTGGTGGACCGGACTTCTCTACGGCGCGATCTTGCTTGCGATTGCAGGATTCTTCTTTCGCATAGGGAATTGGGAAGTAGGAACCTTGAGCACGGAAGGTGCCTGGTATTTGTCTTACGGGTTGTTCATCGGCATGACACTCGTCCTGGAGCATTCGGACGAGGAGCAGTGACACGGTGTAAAACGCTAGGGGAGCGGATCGCCCCCTCTCGTTTGCCAGAGTCGGAAGATTCGCAATGTTAGCCGATTTTTGCATCCTACTGTTGTGCAGGGAATGGCTTGTGGTAAAATGTTTCATTAGTAAAAAAACTTTTTGCGAAAAAACATATGGGGAGGGATGACAATGACTTCCGTTCTGCTGTTGAACGGTCCCAATCTCAATTTGCTGGGAACGCGGGAGCCAGAAATTTACGGAAAGGAAACGCTGGACGATCTGGTAGCCAAGCTGTCTTCTGTCATGGACGAACTGGGCGGCAAACTTGCGCACTGCCAGTCCAATCACGAGGGAGTCCTGATTGATGCGATTCACCAGGCAAGAGGCGTTCACGACGGCATTTTGATTAACCCTGGCGCATTCACGCACTACAGCTATGCCATTCGCGATGCGCTCGCCAGTGTGGCGCTCCCGACGATTGAAATACATATTTCCAATATTCACGCGCGCGAGGAATTTCGCCATCACTCGGTCATTGCGCCCGTTGCGATCGGCCAGGTGGTCGGCTTGGGCATGGACGGATACGAGTGGGCGCTGCGGGCGCTCGTCCGCAAAATCGAAAAAAAATAACGGCTTCGCATAGACGAAAGGGGAAACGGATTGCCATGAAACAACGTTTGGATAAATTGCGTGAAGCGCTTGCCCAAGTGGGAGCGAATGCGTTCATTACGGAAAAAGCGGAAAACCGCTTCTATCTGAGCGGCTTTACCGGCTCGACCGGCTGGGTGGTTGTCACCGAAACAGAAGCGTTCCTCGTTACAGACTTCCGCTACGTGGAGCAAGCGCAGGAGCAGGCGCCGGATTTTACGGTCGTCAACAACGAGCGCAAAGCCGTCGAGGCGATCGCCAAGCTGCTGCAGGAAAAAGGCGTCAAGCGACTGGCGTTCGAAAGCAGCATCTCCTTCGGCACGTATCAGGAGTGGAGCAAAGGCTTTGACGGCGTAGAGCTCGTCCCGACAAGCGGCCTGCTGGAAAAAATCCGCATGTTCAAAGACGAGGCGGAAATGGTCATCATCCGCGAAGCGGTGGGAATTGCCGAAGCGGCTTTTGCGCATATTCAAGGATATATCCGCCCAGGCGTGCGCGAGGTGGACGTCGCGCTGGAGCTGGAGTATTTCATGCGCAAGCAGGGCGCGACAGGCTCTGCCTTTGACATGATCGTGGCGTCCGGCGTGCGCGGTGCGCTGCCGCATGGACGAGCCAGCGAAAAAGTGATCGAGGCAGGCGAAATGGTCACGCTCGATTTCGGAGCTGCCTACAAAGGCTACAACTCGGACATTACCCGCACACTCGCTGTCGGAGAGCCGAGCGCGAAAATGAAAGAGATTTACGACATCGTGCTGCGGGCGCAACTGGCAGGTCTGGAAGCGCTGAAGCCAGGCGTGACGGCAAAAGCAGCGGATGCCGCAACGAGAGACATCATCACGGCGGCAGGCTACGGCGAAGCGTACGGACACAGCGCGGGTCACGGCCTTGGCATCGAAGTGCATGAGCTGCCAGGTCTGTCTACCGCAAGCACGTTCGTACTGGAGCCAGGCATGCTCGTGACGATGGAGCCGGGCATTTACATTACCGGACTGGGCGGCGTGCGCATCGAGGACGACGTGCTGATTACCGCAGACGGGCATGAGAACCTCAACAAGTCTACGAAAGAGTTGCTCATTTTGCCCGTGTAATTTATACTATTCTACGTTATTGATTGATTTGGGAGGACAACGATGATCTCTGTAAACGATTTTCGGACCGGTTTGACGATCGAAGTGGACGGCAACATCTACACCGTGCTTGAATTCCAACACGTAAAACCAGGAAAAGGCGCGGCGTTCGTACGCTCCAAACTGCGCAACCTGCGCAACGGCAACACCACAGAAATGACTTTCCGCGGCGGTGAAAAAGTAAACCCTGCCCGCATCGAAACCAGCACCATGCAATACTTGTATGCGAGCGGTGACGAGTACACGTTCATGAACACCGAAACCTATGAGCAACTGACGTTCACTCGTAGCCAGATCGAGCGCGAGCTGCGTTTCCTCAAGGAAAACATGAATGTGCAAATCATGCAGTACAACGGCGAAACCATCGGTATCCAGTTGCCAAACACAGTCGAACTGGTTGTAACGGAATGTGAGCCAGGCGTTAAAGGCGATACCGCTTCCAACGTGACCAAAAAAGCAACGCTGGAAACTGGCTTTGTCGTCAACGTTCCCCTCTTCGTAGAAGAAGGCGAGCGTCTGATTATCGACACGCGTACAGAGGCATACGTTTCTCGCGCGTAAGGCGTAACCGACAGAATGGACAAGAAAAAGCTGTGCCCGCTCGGGTGCGGCTTTTTTTTGTACGGACAAGAACCCCCTTTTTCGCCTGAGAAAAAGGGGGGTGCCGTTTACTTCCGATCTTGCCGCTTTTATTGGGGCCAGCGCCCGCCAAACCATTCCCACAGCTTCAGCACGAAAGCGGTAATGCCTGCCGCCATGAGGGGGCCGACGGGAATGCCGCGAAAAAACACGATGCCAATGATCGACCCGATGACGAGGCCGATAATCATGTGCGGCTCGGTGCGCAACAGGTCAAGCCCCTTGCCGTTCATCCAGGTGGCAATCGCGCCACCTGCGAGTGCTGTGAAACCGACGACTGTCGTAAACAGCGGCGTGACATCTTTCCACGATATTTTTTCGCTGGCAAACGGGACCAGTACGGAAATCGTCAAAAAAAGCAGGCCAAGTTCCAGGCCGCGACGCTCGACCGTGGGGAAAAAGCGCTCCAGGGCCGTCAGCTTCAGCACCAAAAGAATGCTCGCTGCCGTCGCGATAATCGGTGAACGGCCAATTAACCCTATGACGATCAGGATGACAAGCATCACTTCTCCAGACATCATCATTGGCATCAAAACCCCTGTCCCTGTTCTCCTTTCACTCTATGAGACAAGGTGGGGGAGTATGCGTTTGTCCTTGACGTAGGGAACGAGCTGGAACTGGTCGACCTGGGAGCAGAAGCGCAAATCCTCGGCAAAATGATGCGAGACGAGCCGCTTTCCCGTCGTCGTTTGCAGCAACTGCTCGCTCAATTTGTCCGCGTAATACAGGTAGCTCGCTTTCAAGGCTTCCCCCAGATCGCAAGTCTGGATGTTGGCCAACGCTTTTTGCGCCTGCACGATCATCAGCCCGGCGGCAAGCCCATCCTCGAGCGCGAACTCGGAGCGCGTGCCCGCGCAGTACAGCGTAATATCGAGATGATAGGTGAGCGCGTGATTGATGCAGGCCGTCGCGTTTAAAAAGCAGCCGATCAGCAGCGCAGAGGCTCGCTCCGCCTTTTGGATCGCGCGCGTTCCGTTCGTCGTCGTGAGCACGAGGCGCTTGCCTGGCTTTTTGGTCGCAGAGATTTCCGTCGGCGAGTTGTTGCAGTCAAAATCCGGAATTTTGCGGCAGTGCCGCTCGCCAGCCAACAGGCAGTCGGCAGCGCGCAACGAGTTTGCCTGCCCGATCGTCTCGACGGGAATGACGCACACAAAGCTGTTTCCGAGCGCGGTGACGATCGTGCTGGAAGCGCGCAGGACGTCGATGACGATGACGACGTGGTTGCTGATCTGGTCAAAGCGAATTTCCTCGACTGTCGGCACTACTTCTATTCGCACGGAGCCGACCTCCCCTCTTCCATAATCAGGGCCGTATCCCCGCGCAGGCCCCGGCGCAGCGTCTCGACGGACAAGACGTCCGTGCAAGCGATGTTGCCGAGGTTGACATCGCTGCCAAGAGCCTGAATCAAGCCCACTTGCTGATCTTTTTGTGGCGCTTCCCAGATGAGCCGCTCCGCGTTGGCCTGCGCTGCCCAGACAATGTCCCGAAGAAACGTGTGATCGACCTTGCCGTTTCCGTCGAAGACGCCGACTGTCCCGCTCTCCCGCGCTTCGACGATGACGTAACTGGCGCCGGCCGTCAGGTCAAAGTCGAGCGTTTCGAGCAGCTCCTGGCGCTGGGCGCGGTAGCCGGCAGCCTTTTTGCCCACCTCTGTATAGACGACAAGCCCGGCGTCCACGCCCAGCGCAATCGCCTCCTTGCGTTTTTCAAAAGGGAGGGGAAAGGTGCCGTCGGAAATTTCCACAGCGGAAAATCCGAGCGAACGAATTTGCTGCATGTACTCCTTGATCGTGCTGTGCCGGATGGCGACCTCGAAAAAGGTTCCGCCAGGCATGATGTGCAGTCCGTGAGCCTTCGCGGCATCGAGCTTTTGCCGGAGCACTTTTGGCGGATAGAGGGCAGTCGTGCCAAAGCCGAGTTTGTATATATCCATATAAGGAGAAGCCAGATCCAGTAAATCGAAGTAAGCAGTAAGTCCCAGTCCTTTGTCAATGACCATGGTCAGCCCCTTCTGGCGGGGCTTTTCGCGCATGCGCCCGGACGGATTCGCCCAGCTTGGGGGCAAAAACGGATGCTCACAGTCTACCATCGCATTTTCCTCATTTCTTCTAGGCGTATGGTTCAGTGTATGCCCATCTGACAACAGGAGTGAAGAAGAAAGGCGGTAGGCGATCGCCCAGCGCAAGTGCTGAAATGAGCGGGTACAGGCATAGAGTGAACGGAGGGGAGGACGAGACGGTATGTGGGAAAAAGCGATTATGGGCATGGCCGCCCTGCGGGTTTTGTCAGGCAGCATCGAAATTTTGGCCGCCCTGCTCATTTTGAAGGTCAATCAGGTCGAAAAGGCGCTGCTCATCAATTCCGGGCTGGCGATTGTCGGACCTGTCATTTTGATTACGACGACGACGATCGGCCTGCTCGGCATGTCGGATCGGGTCAGCTTTGCCAAAATCGCCTGGATTTTGCTCGGCATCTCCTGCATCCTGATCGGGGTGCGCAAGTAGCGATTCGACGATCCAGTTCCTTCCAATGGTAATCCGCGCCGCTCTAGGGAATGCTAGTGTCAAAAGACCAATGGGAGGGAATGGGATGATCGAAGCGATGGCGAATCGAATCGCCTATTTGCGTGGACTGGCTGACGGCCTGGATGTGGGCGAAAAGAGTGCGGAAGGCAAAATCATGGCAGAGATGATCGAGATCATGGACGAGGTGTGCGCCCAGTTCCGCGAGCTGCACGCCCGCGTGGAAGAGGCGGAGGATTATGTCGAGGCGCTGGACGAAGACCTCGAAGATGTGGAACTCTATCTTTTCGAAGAGGACGACGACTTGTACGAAACGATAGAAGACGACGACATAGAGTACGCCACCTGCTACGACCTCGACGATGACGAGGACGCGTATTTGTACGAAGCAGATGGCGACGCATATCTGGCGGGCGGCTACGAATTTTCCTGCCCGCACTGCCAAAAAGAGATTCACTTGCGAGAGGGCCATGATGAGGAAGGCTACACCCACTACGTCATCGAGCAGTCTTCTGGCGAGCGTGAATACCAGCCGATCAACCCTACGTAAAAAGCTTGTCCCCGCGTGCTGCCAAAAGCGCCGGGGCAAGCTTTTTTTGTTTGCAGCGGCACGCGAATGAGCCTGCTGCTTTTTCGCATTTTGCCAAAAGAGTCTTAGCATAAATCTCGTCCATCCGCGCATAGGATGGAGGTAAGTCAATGTGGACAAACGAGAGTCAGCCACAAAAAGGAGGGTACCAGATGTGAGAGAGATCATGGCGATCTTGCCGGAAGCCATACGCTCGATTTTGACTGCTCTTCCCTCCGCAGTCAAAGAGCATTTGGAAGAGATACGGCTTCGGCAAAATCAGCCGTTGGAAGTGCGCTTTGGCCAGCAATCCAGCTATGTGACGCCGACAGGCCAGCTTACCTCCACCGCGAGTAAAGGATGGATTTTTTCCGCAGAGCACGCAGTCAAGCTGTTGAATCAGGTCAGCCAGCATTCTTTGTACGCGCTGGAGGAAGAGCTGAAGCGGGGCTACATTACAGTCGTAGGCGGCCATCGCATCGGCATCGCAGGAAAAGTGGTGCTGGACAAAGGGGATGTCAAAGGCATCAGGGATATCACCAGCTTCAATATCCGGATTGCCCGGGAGAAAAAAGGGGCTGCGCAAAAAGTAATGCCCTATTTGTTTGAAGGCGGCAAAGTGCTGAGTACGCTGGTGATCTCTCCGCCGCAATGCGGGAAGACGACGCTTTTGCGCGATATGGCCCGCTCCCTCAGCTACGGGAGTGAATGGTCGTCCAGTCGCAAGGTAGGGATTGTGGACGAGCGTTCCGAGCTGGCCGGGTGTCTCCAGGGAGTGCCGCAGCGAGATGTCGGCCCCAGGACAGATGTGCTGGACGCTTGCCCGAAAGCCGCAGGGATGATGATGCTGATTCGCTCCATGTCTCCCGATGTGCTGATCGTGGACGAGGTGGGGCGGGCGGAGGACGGGGATGCCGTCTGGGAAGCGATTCATGCCGGAGTCGCGGTCATCTGCTCCGCGCATGGCGCCGACATCCAGGAGGTGGCCCGGCGCCCGATGCTCGGCAACCTGGTGCGACACGGCGTGTTTGCCCGCTATATCGTGCTTAGCCGGGCGAAAGGCGTGGGCACGATCCAGGCGATCTACGACCAAAGCATGAAGCCGCTCGAAAAGGAGAAGGTCGCATGGTCAAGCTGATTGGTGCGGTGCTCATCCTGTTCTCCGCTTCCATGGTCGGCTGGCAGATCGGCAGGTACTACGCCTATCGCCCGGTTCAGCTACGGGCGCTCCTGGTCGCCTTGCAAATGCTGGAGACGGAAATCGTGTACGGCATGACGCCGCTGCACCGCGCTTTTGTCAAAGTGGGTCGCCGCGTCTCCGAGGAAGTGGGCAAAGTGTTTCTGCACGCCGCAGAGCTTTTGGTCAGCGAAAAGGCGCAATCGGCCGAAGATTCCTTGCAGCAGGCGATGGGAAAGCATTGGGCGCAAACGGCCCTGCGCCGGCAGGAGCGGGAGGTGCTCGCGAGTCTCGGACAGGTTCTCGGGTCATCCGACAGGGAAGACCAGCAAAAGCATCTGCGCCTTGCGGTGACCCACCTGCGAGGACTTGAGGAAGAAGCGCGGGCGGAGCAGGCAAAATACGAACGCATGTACAAAAGTCTTGGCTTCCTCGGCGGGCTCTTGGTCGTCATCCTGATGTTCTAAAGGCGAGGTGTTCACAGTGGATTTTGATTTGACACCTGTTTTCCAGATCGGAGCGGTAGGGTTCATCACAGCGATCTTGCACACGGTCCTCAAACAGGCGGGAAAGGAAGATATTGCGCACTGGGCGACACTGGTCGGATTCATCATCGTCCTGTACATGGTGTCCCACTACCTCGGCGACCTGTTTTCTGAGGTGAAACGCGTCTTCCTGTTCAACTGAGGAGGGGCTCTCGATGGAAATCGTACAAATCGTTGGACTTGGACTGGTCGCAACCATACTTGCCCTGGTGATTAAAGAACAAAAGCCGATGTTCGCTTTTCTTTTGGCGATTGCGAGCGGCGTCATCATTTTCTACTTCCTGGTAGGAAAAATCGCCGAAGTCATTCGCATTCTGGAAAGGCTGGCGGTCCAGGCAGATTTGAACCTCGTGTTTCTGGAAACGATTTTAAAAATTATCGGAATTGCCTACATCGCAGAATTTGGGGCGCAAATGACCCGCGATGCCGGACAAGGGGCGATTGCCTCCAAAATCGAGTTGGCGGGAAAAGTGCTGATCCTGGTCATGGCCGTGCCGATTATCCAAATCATCATCGAAACAGTGATCGACTTGCTGCCGGCGTAAGGGAGGGGGGATGTCTGTGGCGCGTACTGGCAAATTGATCCTGTTATGGTTCGCACTCTTTTTCTATCTGTCGCCGGGAATGGTCGATGCAGCCGGGGCACCCGCAGCCAACCCGATCAACCAAATCGTCGAAGAGCAAGTCGATCACCTGCACCTGGAGCGTGTCGAGCAGTATTGGCAGCAGCTTCAGCGGGAGTACAAAGGCTACTTGCCGGACTTGAAATCCCAGGGCTTCATCCAGATTTTGATGCAGCAGGAGGAACTGACGATCTCTGGCGTCCTGCAAGGGATGGGCAAATTCATCTTCCACGAAATCTTGATGAACGGCAAACTGCTCAGCTCGATTATCATCATCACGGTGTTTGCCATGATCCTGGAGACGATGCAAAATGCTTTCGAACGAAACGCCGTTTCTACCGTGGCCTATTCCATCGCTTATCTCGTTTTGATGGTGTTGGCTATCAACAGCTTTCACCTCGCCATCACTTACGCCAAGGACGCGATCAGCAGCATGACGGATTTCATGCTCGCCATGATCCCGCTGGTCATCGCCCTCCTGGCTTCAGTGGGGAACCTCGCGACAGCGACCATGTTTCACCCGCTGATTATTTTCATGATTAACATCAGCGGCATGATGATTACGTACGTCGTGTTCCCGCTCCTGTTTCTCTCGGCGATGCTGTCGATTGTCAGCCTGTTTTCGGAACGCTACAAGGTCACGCAGCTTGCTACGCTGCTCCGAAATATCGCGATGGGCGTGCTCGGTTCCTTCCTGACGATTTTTCTCGCGGTCATCTCGATTCAGGGAGCCACCTCGGCTGTCGCAGACGGCGTCACCTTGCGGACTGCCAAATACATTACCGGCAACTTCATCCCGATCGTCGGACGCATGTTCTCCGATGCGGCCGATACGGTCTTAAACGCATCGCTTCTGGTCAAAAACGCAGTCGGCCTCGCTGGAGTGGTCATCCTCATCATCTTGTGCGCTTTCCCGGCTCTCAAGATACTGGTGCTCGCCCTGATCTACAACGTGTCATCCGCCGTGCTGCAGCCGCTCGGCAACAGCCCGATCATCAGCGCGCTCGGCACGATCGGAAAAAGTCTCCTGTTCGTCTTCGCCGCGCTGGCGACGGTGGGCTTGATGTTCTTTCTGGCTATTACCATCATCATTGCGGCAGGCAACATCTCCATGATGGTTCGGTAGGTGATGACATGACATGGTTAACGCTTTGGCTGAAAAA
Source organism: Brevibacillus agri (assembly GCF_004117055.1). Lineage (NCBI taxonomy): Bacteria > Bacillati > Bacillota > Bacilli > Caryophanales > Paenibacillaceae > Brevibacillus > Brevibacillus agri. Next base: position 3,564,291 of record NZ_CP026363.1, on the reverse strand, counting down.
AATCATCCTGCTCGTCCTCCTGGCAGCCTTTCTCGATCTGATCCTGCCCAATACGACCTTGCAGCGCTACGTGAAAATGGTCATGGGGCTGATCCTTTTGTTGACGATCATCTCCCCGGTGTTCAGCCTGTTCAGTCTGTCGCAGGATGATCTCGCCCTCCGGTTGGATCGCTACCAGCAAGAGCTGAACAAACCGGCCTCTGTCGAATGGAAAAAAATGACTGACAAGCTTCTGGGACAGCAAAACGAGCAGATGACCGCTTACGTGCAGGCGCAGGTAGCAGCCGCTGTGAAGGCGCAAATCAAGGCCGATTACGGTGTGGAGGTCGCGGACGTGGCAGTCGTGATCGAGCAGAAGCAGCAGGGAGAGCCGACCTTGTCCCGCATGGAGCTGGTGATCGGCGAAGCGGACAGCGCCCCGGACCAGAACGGGTTGCAGCAGGTCCAGCCGATCAAGCCGATTACGCCCATCGCCCCGGTGGAGGTCACGATTGGCGAGGCGCAGGAGCCCAAACAGGAAGTCGAGGTGGCGGCGCGCGAGGACAATCCGCTGATGAGCCGGATGGCGAGCGATCTGGCCGCACAATGGGGGCTTTCCAAAGAGCAGGTCATTATCAAAGACGAGTCCAGGGAAAGAGAAAAACAGTAATGGCGCTGTCGACACAAGCGAGGTGAGAAAAATGCTGGAAAAGCTGAAAAAACTGTGGGAAGGAAACGGCAGCAACAAAAAGCTCAAGCCGTTGCACTATTTGATCGTCGTCCTTGGCATCGGGATTGCTGTCATGATCTTGACGGATTTTCTGCACGTCGAAAAAGATCAGCCGCTCGGATTCGCGATAAACTCCGGCGAGACGTCGCCGCAGCCATCAGGCGATGCGACGTCTCCGGTGCTTGGCGGGTCGCCCGCGCCGGACATTATCGCGGAGTACGAAAACATCTACGAATCCCAGCTTCGCGATATCCTCGCGAGTGTAGTCGGCGTGGGAGAGGTGGAAGTCATGGTCAATCTGGAATCGACACCGGAGCTGGTCGTCGAGAAAAACACGAATGTCCGCTCCTCGGTCAACCAGGAGATGGATAAGGAAAAGGCAACCCGGAATCAGAGTGACCAATCACGCGATTCGCAGGTCGTCATTGTCCAGGGCGGCAAGCAAGACCAGCCCGTCATCGTCAAGACATTGAAGCCGCGCGTCCGGGGGGTGCTGGTCGTGGCCAAAGGGGCCGACAACATCCAGGTAAAAGCGTGGATCACCGAGGCCGTGCAAAAGGTTTTGGATGTTCCCGCTTACAAGATATCCATATTGCCCAAAAAAGGGTAGGAGGTAATGGCGAATGATTCTGCGCAAGCAAACAGTTTGGTTGTTGACGATGCTGGCTGTAATGGTGGTACTCTCCGGCTACTATTTGGTGAAGGGGCCGCAAGAGCAGATTCCGACCTCGGGACAAGAGCAGGCAGTCCAGAAGCAAGAGCAGATTTCCGGCGTGGAGGTGGAGACCAAGCAAGTCGAGCAGGCTCCAGGCGCTACTGCGGTCGATGCCAAGGATGGCAAGCAGGAAGCAACGACTCCTGTCGGGCAAACGCCAGCTCCTGAAGAAGCGAAGCAAACTTCTGGCAACGCGGTCGTTCCGGTAGCCGAGACGGCGGCCGAAGTTTTCCAGGGCTTCAAGCTGAATCGGGAAGCGCAAATCCAGCAGCAAAAGGATGAGCAGCTTGCGATTATCAACAATGCCGATGCTACTCCGCAGGCGGTAGCCGAAGCCAAGGCCAAGTACGACGAGCTGTCCACGTTGGAGACGGCTACGATGAACGTGGAAGAAATGCTCAAGGCGAGCGGCTACCAGGATGCGGTCGTCCTCATCAAGAACGACAAAGCCACTGTGATTGTGCAAAAAGACAAACTGAGCGCAAACGAAGTGGTGGAAATCATCGCCCAGGTCAAGCAGCATTTGAACATGCCGGCGACGAACATCAACGTCCAGTTCAAGGCGTCCTGACTGGCGAAAACAAGCTGAGCTACCCGTTATAAGCGGCCCCTGTAGTGGGCATGCTGGTAAGGATTTTCTCGCTTCCTCTCGGCAGGAAGCGGGGAAATCCTTTCTTGACGTGGTATGGGCAACAGGCTACCATGGATTTATGGTTTGCCAAAAAGGATACATATGGGACTCCCTGTTCCGCTATTGAAACAAACGAAGGAGTGCTTTTTCGTCATGAAAATTCATGAAATCCGAGAAATTATTAAGCTGATCGATCAATCTTCCATTAATGAATTTAAACTGGAGACCGAAGGGGCAAAAGTGACTCTGAAGAAATCCAGCGGTACAGAGACAGTAGTAGTGACACAACCAGTCGTACAAGCCCAGGCGGCGGCTCCTGTTGCGGCTGCGCCAGTAGCGGCGGCTCCAGCGCCTGTGCAAGCAGCGCCTGTTGCGGCGGAAGCGCCGAAAGCTGCTCCGAGCGCTCCTGCTGTTGACGACGCGAACCTGCACAAGATCGTCTCGCCGATGGTCGGAACCTTCTACAGCGCACCAGAGCCTGGCAAGCCTCCTTATGTACAAGCTGGCGACAAGGTCAATCCGAACAAGGTCGTCTGCATCGTGGAAGCGATGAAGCTGTTCAACGAAATCGAAGCAGAAGTACATGGCGAGATCGTCAAAGTGCTGGTCGAAGACGGCCAGCTCGTTGAATACGGTCAAGCACTGTTTTTGGTGAAGCCAGAATAAGGTGGGGGAGAGCGAAATGTTTCAAAAAGTATTGATTGCCAATCGCGGGGAGATTGCCGTTCGGATCATCCGGGCATGCTGCGAGCTGGGCATTCGTACGGTCGCTGTCTACTCCGAAGCGGATCGTGAAGCGCTTCATGTGAAAATGGCCGACGAAGCTTACTGTATTGGTCCAAAAGCATCTAAGGAAAGCTATCTGAACATAGCGAACATCATGAGCGTGGCGACCAAGGTGGGCGTAGACGCGATTCACCCGGGCTACGGATTTTTGGCGGAGAACGCTGACTTTGCCGAGATTTGCGCGGCATGCAACATCACCTTTATCGGTCCTGATCCGGAAGCGATCGTGAAGATGGGCGACAAGTCCACGGCAAAAGATACGATGAAAGCGGCCGGAGTGCCGACAGTACCTGGGACAGAAGGGCTGATTGAGGATATCGAGAGCGCCATCCGGACAGCCAACGAAATCGGCTATCCGGTGATGGTCAAAGCGACTGCGGGCGGCGGCGGACGCGGCATGCGCGTAGCGGTCGACGACGAAGATTTGGAAAAGGCGATCCGCCAGGCGCAAAACGAGGCGAAAACCGCTTTCGGCAACCCGGGCGTGTACCTGGAAAAATTCGTCGAAGGTCCGCGTCACGTCGAAATCCAGATCATGGCCGACAAGCATGGCAACGCGGTCTACCTGGGCGAGCGCGACTGCTCCATCCAGCGCCGTCACCAAAAGCTGATTGAAGAAGCGCCATCGCCTGCCTTGAGCGAGGAGACGCGCAAGCAAATGGGCGAAGCGGCTGTCGCGGCGGCCAAAGCGGTTTCCTATCACGGAGCCGGTACGGTCGAATTTTTGCTGGACAAGCACGGACAGTTTTACTTTATGGAAATGAACACGCGGATTCAGGTAGAGCATCCGGTGACCGAGCTGGTTACGGGCTTCGACTTAATCAAGGAGCAGCTCACGGTAGCAGCGGGAGAGCCGCTGTCCTTTACGCAGGAAGACATCAAGCTTGACGGCTGGGCGATCGAATGCCGGATCAACGCAGAGAACCCGGCGAAAAACTTCATGCCGTCACCTGGACGCATCACCGAATACTTGCCTCCGGGCGGTTTCGGCGTGCGGGTGGACAGCGCTGCCTATGCGGGCTATTCCATTCCGCCTTACTACGACTCCATGATCGCCAAGCTGATCGTCTGGGGCAAGGACCGCAACGAGGCGATCGAACGGATGAAGCGCGCACTCGGCGAATTTGTCATCGACGGCATCACCACGACGATTCCGTTCCATCAAAAAGTGCTGGAGCATGAAGTGTTCGTGAGCGGCCACTTCGACACCAAGTTCCTGGAAAACTACGAATTGAACCTGGATGAAGAATAATCAAGGCTGATTTGTAAAAAAACGGTGCGCTTGGTATAATGAATTACAAATCTAAAGGGAGGTGCGAAGCATGGAAGAGTTTACTCCGGATTTAGATAGAACAGAGCTTGGAAAGGTCCAGATCGCTCCCGAAGTACTGGAAGTGATCGCCGGCATGGCTGCGTCCGAGGTGGAAGGCGTAGCACAGATGAGCGGCGGTTTCGTAGGGGAAATAGCTGAACGATTAGGCCGTAAAAATATAGCTCGCGGCGTTCGCGTGGAGGTTGGCTCCCGCGAAGCGGCAGTGGATGTCTCCATCATTGTCAAGTACGGACACCGGATTCCAGACGTCGCTCGTAATATTCAAGATAGTGTGCGCAATGCGATCGAAGGAATGACCGGACTTTCGGTGGTGGAAGTAAACGTACATATCGTCGATGTAGAGCTGAAAGCCGAAGAAAAAGCTCCGGCGACGCCTGTAGTCGAAGATTACCAGCGTGTGCGCTAACATGCACCGGATGGATGCCCCCTACTGACAGGGGGCATTTTCCTCATTCCAAGTCAGTTGTTTTGCCAAGCCTTGGCTAAGGCGGGGAATTAGCCTTTGACCTTGCCCTGTTTGTCTCCTTTCAAACACGGCGAAAAGGAGAGATGCATGTGAATTTGTTTGACCGCTTTATTTTGACGATTTACAGCTTTGCGCTGATTATTTTGTCCTGCATCGCGATAACTGCCACCAGCGGTTTGATTTCACCCGAGTTTTTCCGCCCTTATGTCGAGCAAATGCTGGCGGGAACGAACATCACGTATCTCATCGTCGCGATTATTTTCCTCGTTGTGAGTCTTCGCTTCTTTTTCAGTTCTTTTCGTTCCACGAAGCCAAAAATTGATCGTGGCATTCGCCAGCGCAGTGATCTTGGCGAAGTCCACATTACGATGCAGACGATCCAGACGATTGCCGAGCGCGCTGCCCGGCGCGTAAAAGGCGTGCGCGATATGAAAACGGCAGTCAAAGCGCTGGAGAGTGGGAACATCATCACCTTGCGCGTTTCCGTCGATGGCGAGACCCCGTTGCCGGAGCTGACGCAAAAGTTGCAGGCAGACGTGAAGGAGCAAGTCGAAGGAATTGCTGGCGTCGTGATTTCCGAAGTGTCGGTTGTGGTAACGGAAGTGGCTCAGCAAGAAAACTACGCGGCTCGCAAGCGAGTGGAATAGAAGGTGAAGTCCATGATGTGGGAGTTATTGTGGGAACACAAGGGGAAGCTAATGGGGATTTTGGCCGGAATTTTTTTCGGCATCATCTACCTTCTCGTCGGTTTTTGGAATACACTAGTCTTTGTTGTGTTTGTCGGGACCGGCTATTACATCGGTCGCAAGCTCGACCATAAGGAAGACTTGCGCGAAATACTGGATCGGATTCTGCCTGGCAAGTTTCGGTAGCAGATTAAGAGGGGAAGGAATTTGCTCCCCTGCTGACTTTAATTAGTAGGTGAATGGAATGAAGCGTAGAACAGCACGAGAAAAAGCAGTCCAATGTCTTTTCCAGATCGACATGGCCGAGGTGCCTGTCAAGGAAGCGGTTGATCTGGTCATGGAAGAGTCCGAGGAAAGCTCGCAGTATTTGCGTTATTTACTCGATGGGGTTTTGGCGAACCTGGCAGAGATCGACGCAGAGATCAAAAAGTATTTGCGCGGCTGGCAGTTGGAGCGTATTGCCAACGTAGACCGCGCCATTTTGCGCCTCGCTTTTTACGAGATCATGTTTGAAGCGGATACGCCTGACAAGGTCGTCATGAACGAAGCGATTGAAATTGCGAAGCTGTTCAGCGACGAAGCGTCCCACCGTTATATCAACGGCGTACTGGCGAGCTTCTTGCAGGCAAGAGAAACGCAAAAGGCATAAAACAGGCAGGAGATACAAGCATGAGTAAGGTAATGTTAGGCATTGATACGAGCAATTACCGGACATCGCTGTGCTTGGCTCAGGAAGACGGCCGAATTGTTGCAGAAGCAAAACGCCTTCTCAAAGTGAAGGAGGGCAAACGCGGGCTGCAACAATCCGAAGCCGTCTTTCAGCATGTGATGAACTTGCCGGAACTAAGCGAGCAAATGAAGTGGAACGAATACGAGATCGAGGCGATCTGCGTCAGCGAAAAGCCGAGGCCCGTCGACCGTTCGTACATGCCGGTGTTCAAGGTAGGGGAAGGGCTGGCCAAATCGCTTGCGACCTACTTGCGCGTTCCCTTGCACCTGACCACCCACCAGGAAGGACATATTGCGGCAGGGGAGTACACAGCCGAAGAACGCCCGCAGCAGGACCGCTTTTTGGCCGTCCATCTGTCTGGCGGAACGAGCGAGCTGCTCTTGTGCGAGCGGCAGGCGGCCGGGTATGCGATTGAAAAAATCGGCGGCACGATCGACTTGCACGCAGGACAACTGGTGGATCGGATCGGAGTAGCGCTCGGGCTGGCTTTTCCGGCGGGACCGTATTTGGAGCAGTTGGCCAAGGAGTCGACAGGGGAATTTCGCATCGCCTCTGCGGTGGACGGCTTGGCCTTCAGCTTTTCCGGCCCGGAAGCGTCGCTGTTGCGGGCCATCGAGCGCGGCGAGACGAGCCATGCCGATATCGCCCGCGCAACCGAACAGTGTATCGCCAACACGTTGGAAAAAGTATTGCGTCACGCTGTCGAACAGGGCCATCCACGGGACATCCTGATCGTAGGGGGAGTCGCTGCCAATCAGTACATGCGCGAGCGGCTGATAAAGCGGCTGGAGCACCCTGCGGTCAAAGCCAAGCTGTATTTTTGCGACCCGGTTTACTCCGGCGACAACGCCTACGGAGTGGCGATGCTTGGATGGATGAAGCAAAAGACGAACATTAAATAATGATAAACTTTTTATGATTCGGCTTTACAGTTGCGAGCGAAATCGGTACACTAATGGTATCGACGTTTAAGAAGGAGGCTTTTTCTCCATGACTGCAACCATTCTCCAAGGAAAAGAAGTGGCAAAAAGCATTCGCGAAGAGCTCGCGATTGAAGTGGCGGAACTGAAAAAACAAGGCATTGTCCCTGGTCTGACTGTTGTGCTTGTGGGTGACGATCCCGCATCGCATTCGTATGTACGCGGAAAATCAAAAGGCTGCGAGGAAGTCGGTATCCACTCCGAGCTGATCCTCAAGGAAGCTTCGACGACAGAGGAAGAACTGCTCGCGATCATCCACGAGTTGAACGAAAATCCGAACGTTCACGGGATTTTGGTTCAGCTTCCTCTGCCGGCGCATATTTCGGAGAAGGCAGTCATTGCAGCGATTCATCCTGAAAAAGACGTGGATGGCTTCCATCCGATCAGCGTAGGCAACATGGTACTCGGCAATGAGACGATGCTGCCGTGCACTCCGCATGGCGTCATCGAGCTGATTAAGCGGACGGGAACAGACATCGCAGGCAAGCACGCTGTCGTCATCGGACGCAGCAACATTGTCGGCAAGCCTGTATCGCTTTTGCTGCAGCAGGAAAACGCTACGGTGACCATGTGTCACTCGCGTACGCAAAACCTGGAAGAACATACGAGAAGGGCAGATATTCTCGTGGTGGCGACAGGCCGCGCGCACATGATCGGCAAGGAGCACGTAAAGCCGGGAGCGGTCGTGATTGACGTCGGGGTAAACCGGATCGAAACCGGGAAGCTGGTCGGAGACGTCAAGTTCGACGAAGTGAAAGAGGTCGCCAGCTTTTTGACTCCGGTACCTGGCGGTGTCGGGCCGATGACGATTACCATGCTGCTGAAAAACACGGTCGTGGCAGCACGCAAGCAAGCGCAACTGTAGAAGAAGCATCGCAAGGAATGGATAGGGCCTGTGCTTTATCCATTTCTTTTTGCATCGGAACAAACAAGGGACTGAAAGGAGGAGGAGTGTATGGCTGCACCCAACATTTTGTCTGTCAGCGATCTCAACCGTTATATCAAGCTCGTGCTGGAAAGAGAGACGAATTTGCAGGACGTCTGGGTGAGGGGGGAAATCTCCAACTTCACGCACCATTCCAGCGGCCATATGTATTTTACCTTGAAGGACAAGACGTCGCGGATCAAAGTCGTGATGTTTGCCAGCTACAACCGCTTCCTGCGCTTTTTGCCCAAGGACGGGACGAAGGCGATTGTGCGCGGCTCGATTTCCGCCTTCGAACGCGATGGCGCCTATCAACTGTATGCAAAAGAGATGCAGCCGGACGGCCTTGGCTCGCTCTACTTGGCTTTTGAACAGCTCAAGGAAAAGCTCGCGCAGGAAGGTCTGTTTGCAGCGGAGCGAAAGCGCGTCCTCCCTCGTTTTCCGAAGCGGGTAGGAGTGGTGACCTCTCCGACCGGAGCGGCGATTCGCGATATTTGCACGACGATCCGCAGGCGATACCCGCAGGCGGAGATTGTGTTGTCGCCAGCAGTCGTGCAGGGGACGGACGCTCCGGCTTCGATCGTCTCGGCGATTCGCATTATCAACCAGCAACCCGACATCGACGTGCTGATCGTCGGCCGGGGCGGCGGCTCGATTGAAGAGCTGTGGGCCTTCAACGATGAAAGCGTAGCGCGAGCCATCGCGGCTTCGATGATTCCGGTCATTTCGGCGGTGGGCCATGAGACAGACGTCACGATTGCCGATTTCGTGGCCGATGTCCGTGCGGCGACGCCAACGGCAGCGGCGGAGCTGGCCGTGCCGCACTATCTGGAATGGGTGGAGCGCGTTCGGCAACTGGACATTCGCATGCAAAGGGCGGTGCGCAATCAGTTGGCAGAGGAACGCACCCGCCTGAACCGCCTGAGCAACTCGTATGCGATGCGTCAGCCGCAGCGGCGACTGGAGGAAGCGGCGGAACGGCTGGATCGGACGCATTTGCGGATGCGCCAGGCGATGAAGCATTTGATGGAGCGCAGGCGCGAGCGCTACACGCGGTTGGACGAGCAGATCAAGCGGTATCGGCTGGCGGATCAGGTCGGGGAACGGCGCAAAGCGGTTGCGACGATTCGCGCCCGGCTGGACGAGCGGATGCTGGCGCGGCTCAACCAAAAGCGGATGGCTTTTGCCTCGCGCATCGCGACGCTGGAGGCGCTCAGTCCGCTCGCGGTCATGAAGCGCGGTTTTTCGCTTGTGTACACGGGTGACAAGCTGGTAAAATCCGTGGAACAATTTGCTCCTGGCGACGAGATCGTGGTACGATTAAGTGATGGCAGTGCTACTGCACGAGTGGAACAGTTGAATCGGGAGGAGAAGCGCAATGGCTCGCAAGAAAACGGACCAAGAGACTGACATGCAGTTCGAAGAAGCGATGAAGCGGCTGGAGGAAGTCGTCGGGAAGCTCGAAGAAGGAGACATCCCGCTGGAGGAAGCGATTACGCTGTACCAGGAAGGGGTCACACTCTCGCGGATTTGCGGACAGAAGCTCGATGCAATTGAAGCCAAGATCATTCAGTTGGTAGAAGAAGACGGGCAACTGAAGCAGAAGGCTTTTCGCGTGGAAGGGGAATAAAGACACCGTGGATACATTCCAACAATATTTGGTGGAAAAAACGTCCTACATTGAGCAGCATCTCTTGCCTGCCCTGGAGCAGCAAGGAGTCCCGACCCAGTTGTACGAATCCATGAAGTATTCGCTCATGGCAGGCGGAAAAAGGCTGCGACCGATGCTGGTCCTCGCTGTGCTCGAAGCGCTGGACAAGCCGATGGAGCGCGGAGTCCCGTTCGCGGTTGCCCTGGAAATGATCCATACATACTCGCTGATTCACGACGACCTGCCCGCAATGGACGACGACGATTTGCGCCGCGGCAAGCCGACGAATCACAAAGTGTTCGGGGAGGCGACGGCGATTCTCGCGGGAGACGCGCTTCTGACGCGGGCGTTTGCCTATATCGCAGAGGCGTACCAGGAGCGCTCCGATGTGGCGCCAATCACGACTGTCAAGCTGATTGCCGAGCTGGGCAAACGAGCGGGTGCGACAGGCATGGTCGGCGGACAGATGGCGGATATCGAGGGAGAGGGCAAGCAGCTTGATCTGGAGCAACTGGAGTTCATCCATCGCCACAAGACAGGGGATTTGCTGGTGGCAGCCTTGCGCGGCGGCGGCTATCTGGCGGAAGCGAGCGAAGCGCAGATGGACGCTTTGACCCGCTACGGCGTCTGCATCGGACTGGCTTTTCAAATCCAGGACGACATCCTCAATGTAGAAGGGGACGCCGCGGAGCTGGGGAAAGCCGTTGGCAGCGACGCGGACCGGGAAAAGGCGACCTACCCGTTGCTGCTTGGACTGGCGGAGTCCAAGGACAGGCTGACGGCTTTGATCGCAGAAGCGAAAGCAGCCCTGGCAGATGCCGGAATCGAGCATTCCGCATTAAGCCCGCTGGCAGATTACGTGCAAAACCGGAACAAGTAATATAAAAGCTGGCATCTGCATGGGGATGCCAGCTTTTTTACGTATAGGCCGGTGTTTACAAGCGCTTGTCGTCCACGCTGTTCAACCACGCCTCGATGTCGCCGATGACCGACTGGATGCAGCCATCTTCAAACGGCGAGTACAGCTTCGCGACTTTGACCAGCTCCGTAAACGACTTGCTGCCGCCCTCCCGGCAGAGAGTCAGGTAGTCGTCCCACGCCTGCTCAGGATTTTCCTGAGCCCGCTTCCAGAACTGGAAGGCGCAAATTTGCGCCAGCGTGTAGTCGATGTAGTAGAACGGATCGCGGAAAATGTGCGATTGCTGCTGCCAGAAGCCGCCTTCCTCCAAAAACTCGTTCTCGTCGTAATTGCGGTACGGGAGGTATTTGCGCTCGATCTCGCGCCAGGTGCGCTTCCGCTCGGCCGGGGTCATTTCCGGCTGTTCGTAGACTGCATGCTGGAACTCGTCGACGGCGACGCCGTAAGGGATGAACAGCAGCGAGCTGCTCAGATGCGAGAACTTGTACTTGTCCGTATCTTCCTCGAAGAACAACTCCATCCACGGCCAGGTCAAAAACTCCATGCTCATCGAATGGATCTCGCACGCTTCATACGTCGGGAAGTGGTACTCCGGCACTTCAAAGCCGCGGCTGACGTACACCTGGAAGGCGTGTCCCGCCTCGTGGGTCAAAACGTCGATATCGCCTGAGGTGCCGTTGAAGTTGGCGAAGATGTAAGGCAGCTTGTACTTGCTCATATAGGTGCAGTAGCCGCCTGTCGCTTTGCCTTTTTTGCTCAGCAAATCGAGACATTCGTTTTCGAGCATGAAGCTGAAAAACTCATCGGTTTCCGGAGAAAGCTGCGCGTACATTTTTCTGCCGTTTTCCACGATCCAGTCCGGAGAGCCTTTTGGCGTCGGATTACCCGTAGCGAAATCGAAAGCCAAATCGTAATACTTCATAGTATCTACGCCGATCCGCTCGCGTTGGCGCTCGACCAGCTTGGTGGCGACCGGAACAATCTGTTCCTCGACCTGACGGCGGAAGCGGGCGACCATATCCGCGTCGTAATCGGTGCGGTTCAGCCGGGCATAGGCCAGCTCCACGAAGCTGTTGAAGCCGAGCTTTTTCGCAATGCGGGTCCGCACCTTGACCAGACTGTCGTAGATGCTGTCCAGCTTCTCGGTGTGCTGGCGGAGAAAATCGTACTTGGCTTCGTTCGCCTTTTTGCGCATTTGTCTGTCCGTCGATGTCTGGAAGGGGAGCAATTGCGGAAGCGTGCGCTCTTCGCCTTCGAACATGATTTTCGCGGAAGCCATCAGAGCGATGTACTGGCTGGCCAAACGGTTTTCCTCCTGCAAATCGGCGACGACCTCCGGGGAAAAGGTGGTAAGCGTCGTTTCGGCAATGCGGAAAAGCTGGGCTCCCCATTTTTGCTCAAGCTGGGAGCGGTAGGGAGAGTGGACGATGGCGGCGTAGTAGCGGGAGACGATGCCCTGATACACCGGACCCGCTTCGTCCCAGTAGTCCTGCTCTTCTTTGTAAAAGGGGTCCTCCGTATTGATCGTGTGGCGGATTTGCGCCACTTCTCGCGCGGATTCCACCTCTTGCCGAAGCTCGTTCAGCTTACCCATCACCTGGTCTTGCTCTTCGAAGCTTGCGGCCTGCTGAAACGCTTTCAACAAGCTTGTGAAACGTTCCTCGACATCTGTCATATCAACGCGTGTGTACGGTATTTGCGAGAACTTCACGGGGTCCACCTCTTTTTTCTCGAATGGATTGATCCATTTTATTTTACCAGAAGTTAGCAGCCGTTGCGCACAAGATTGCGAGTGTGGATCAAAAGTGGTGTTTTTATGAAGAAACCGTTATAATGAATCAAGTTGAAATTAAGCGGAGTATAGGCTCCAGGCCACAACGAAGAAGCCTAGTTTTCCATGTGGTGGATTGAATTGCAGCATGCACAATCGCCGGAGAACGAACAGTGGAAAGTGAGGAATACCAATGCTGCTTACTACCATAAATGATCCTCAAGACCTGAAAAAGTGCAATTCGCAGCAGCTTCATACGCTGGCATCCGAAATCAGGCAGTTTCTCGTCGAGACGCTCTCAAAGACGGGGGGACACCTCGCGCCGAATTTGGGCGTTGTCGAGCTGACGCTGGCTTTGCACTACGTGTTTAACAGCCCCAAGGACAAGCTGATTTGGGATGTCGGGCACCAGGCATACGTACATAAAATGCTGACAGGACGCCGGGATATGTTCCCTACGTTGCGCCAGTACAAAGGGTTGTGCGGCTTCCCCAAGATGAACGAGAGCCCGCATGACGTCTGGGAGACCGGGCACAGCAGCACATCCTTGTCCGCTGCGATGGGGATGGCGACCGCCCGCGATCTGAAAAAAGAAAAAAACCACGTCGTGGCGATCATCGGAGACGGGGCGCTGACGGGCGGCATGGCGCTGGAAGCGTTGAACCATATCGGGCACGAGCGCAAAAACGTCATCGTCGTGTTGAATGACAACGAGATGTCCATCGCGCCAAACGTGGGCGCTTTGCATAACTACCTGGGCAAAATCCGCTCCACGGAAAACTACCAGTGGGCCAAGGACGAGGTCGAAGGGCTGCTCAAATCCATCCCGGCCGTAGGCGGCAAGCTGGCCTCAATCGCCGAGCGCTTCAAGGACAGCATGAAGTATTTGCTCGTATCCGGCGTTCTATTCGAGGAACTGGGCTTCACCTACATCGGGCCGATTGACGGCCACAACATGGAGCTGTTGGTCGATACGCTGAAAACGGCCAAGCAGACAAAAGGCCCGGTACTGATTCACGCGATTACGAAAAAAGGCAAAGGCTACGCTCCGGCAGAGGCGGATTCCGTGAAATGGCACGGAATCGGCACGTACAAAATCGAGTCCGGGGATACGCCGAAGTCGGCACCGACCTACACGTCCGTCTTTGCGGAAACGATGATCGAGCTGGCTGCGGAAGACAAGTCGCTCGTGGCAGTGACCCCAGCCATGCCGGCAGGCTCCGGCCTGATTCCGTTTGGACAAAAATACCCGGACCGCCTGTTTGACGTCGGGATTGCCGAGCAGCACGCTTGTACCTTTGCGGCTGGCCTTGCGACACAAGGTTTGAAGCCGGTGCTTGCGATTTACTCGACGTTTTTGCAGCGGGCGTACGACCAGTTGATTCACGATGTAGCGAGACAAAAGCTGAACGTCGTGTTTGCGGTCGACCGGGCAGGACTGGTCGGGGCGGACGGGGAAACCCATCAGGGCATGTACGATATCGCGTTCATGCGCATCATTCCGAACATGGTCATCATGGCGCCAAAGGACGAAAACGAGCTGCGCCACATGATGAAAACGGCGTTGGCCTACAACGAAGGGCCGATCTCCTACCGCTACCCGCGCCTGCCAGCGCGCGGCGTGCCGCTGGATCGGGAGCTGCAAGTGTTGCCGATCGGCAAGGCGGAGATCGTCCGCGAAGGAAAGCAAGTGGCGATCCTCTCGTTTGGCCATGTATTTGAACTGGCGGAGCAGGCAGTCAACCAGTTGAATGCGGAAGGAATCAGACCGATGCTCGTCAATGCCCGCTTCTGCAAGCCGCTCGATGAGGAGCTGTTGTTCAGGCTGGCGAAGGAAGGCTACGACATCGTCACCGTCGAGGAAGGCTGTGAAATGGGCGGATTCGGCAGCGCCGTCATCGAATGTTACAACCGCGCGGGCTACCACGGCGTGAACGTGCAGGTCGTTGCCGTTCCGGATTATTTTGTCGAGCATGGCAGCGTAAAAGAACAGCGTCAAGAGGTCGAGCTGACCGTGGAGAACATCGCTTCCCGGGTACGCGCCTTGATGCCGATATCGAAGGGTGTACTGGAAGCATGAGTGTGAGAAAAGAACGAGTCGACGTATTGCTCGTCGAACGGGGACATTTTGAAACCCGGGAAAAAGCGAAAGCAGCCGTCATGGCTGGGCTGGTTCAGGTGGCGGGAGAGCGCTGCGACAAGCCAGGCACCAAATTTGCCGAGGACGTCGCGATTACGGTCAAAGGCGAGGTCCATCCGTACGTCAGCCGCGGCGGGCTGAAGCTGGAAAAGGCGCTGAAAGTGTTTGGCATCGACTTGCACGACAAAGTCATGATGGACATCGGAGCCTCGACAGGCGGATTCACCGACTGCGCCCTGCAAAACGGCGCCCGCCTCGTCTACGCGATTGACGTCGGCTACGGACAGCTCGCGTGGAGTCTGCGCCAGGATGAGCGAGTCGTCGTCATGGAGCGGACCAACTTCCGCCACATGGACCCGGAAGCCTTCGAACAGGAGCGTCCGGACGCCGCTTCCATTGATGTTTCCTTTATCTCGCTGCGCTTGATCTTGCCCGTCCTGTACCGCTTTTTAAAAGAAGGCGGAGACGTAGTGGCCTTGGTCAAGCCGCAGTTTGAGGCAGGCAAGGACAAGGTCGGAAAAAACGGGATTGTGCGGGAGCCGGAAATACACGAAGCGGTGTTGACGGACATCGGGCAATTCGCCAGCGGCCTTGGATTTGCGCTGAAAGGATTGGACTTTTCGCCGATTACGGGCGGCGAGGGCAATATTGAATTTGTCATGCATGTGGCAAAAAGCGAAGGCGGCATGGACGCCGAAGCGTGGCTGAAGCTCGTCGGCGAGGTTGTCGCGCAGGCCCATGCCAAATTGAAATAGGGACAAAAAACAAAAGCCTCGGGAGTTTTGTTGCAATCGAGGCTTTTTATTTATGCATGAAAAGTTGTATACTTGTATAAGGATTTCCAACCAACCAGTTTGGGGTGGACCATGTGAAAAAGATAGGAATCATTGCAAACAAAGGAAAGCCCGAGGCACGGATCGTGGCGCGGGAGCTCGTCTATCTGTTGGAGGTACGGGGAGCGCACGTATTTTTGGACGAAACGATCGCATCGGATTTGGGGCGCGCCGAGCTGGGTGCTTCCATCGAGCAAATCGGCAGCCACGCTGACCTGGTCTGTGTGCTCGGCGGCGACGGAACGCTGCTCAGCATCGCCCGCAAGCTCGCCGGACGATCGATCCCCATTTTCGGGATCAATCTGGGCACGCTGGGCTTTTTGTCAGAAGCGGAGCCGGAGCACCTGCCTCACGCCGTAGATAATCTGCTTTCAGGCAAGTACAATATCGAAGAGCGCGCCATGCTGGAAGCGTCATTAGTCCGCAAAGGCAGCACGCTGGGTACATATACCGCGATGAATGACATCGGGATCGCCAAAGGCTCTTTTTGCCGGATCATTCAATGCGCTGTCTACTCGGATGACGAATACGTAGCTACGTTCAGCGGAGATGGGGTCATCGTATCGAGTCCGACCGGATCTACCGCCTATTCGCTGTCTGCGGGCGGACCGATTGTGGCCCCGAATGTGGACATGCTATTACTGACTCCGGTGGCGCCCCATTCGCTGACGGCGCGGCCGATGGTGTTGTCGGGCAATCAGACGATTCGCGTAGAGGTCGATGCCATCCACCAGGAGATGGGGCTGTCCATCGACGGCCAGTTCGGTTACCGGCTGGAGGGCGGCGATCAAATCTACATCAAAAAGTCTCCGTGCGTCACTCCGCTCATCAAGTGGAAAAAGGGCAGCTTTTTTGAAGCAATTCGCACGAAACTACAAGGGGAATGGGAGTAATCCATATGAACAAGGGGCAACGACATATCCGTATTCGGGATATCATCAGCAACCAAGAGGTGGAAACTCAGGATGAACTGGTGGAGCGACTGCGCGCTGCAGGGTTCAATGTTACGCAGGCGACAGTATCCCGAGACATCAAGGAATTGCATCTGGTGAAGGTGCCACTCTCTGATGGGCGATATAAATATTCCATGCCTGCTGAACAAAAATTCAATCCGCTGCAAAAGCTCAAACGGATGTTGGTCGACTCGTTTGTCAGCATCGACCAGGCCGATCACTTCATCGTGCTGAAAACACTTTCCGGCCATGCCAACGCCGTAGCGGAGCTGATTGACAACCTGCCTTGGGAAGAGATCATGGGCACGATCAGCGGGGACAACACGATCCTGATTATTTGCCGTTCCAAGGAAAATACAGCGGAAGTCACCAAGCGCTTTATGGAAATGCTGTAGAAGGTGGGCGCAACAGATGCTAGTGGAACTCTCTATCCGTAATTTTGCCATCATTAAATCGGTCACTGTCTCTTTTCAGCGCGGGCTGAATATCCTCACAGGGGAGACGGGGGCCGGAAAATCCATCATTATCGACGCGCTCGGGCTGCTTCTGGGCGGTCGCGCCTCCGCAGATTTTGTCCGCTATGGCGAACAGCGCGCAGAGGTGGAAGGGCTGTTTGAACTGCCGCCTGGCCATCCGGCGCTCGCGGTGTGTGCCAACGTCGGCGTACAAGTCGAGCAAGATGGCATGCTCGTCGTCCGCCGCGACATTTCCAACCAGGGCAAAAGCATCATTCGCCTGAACGGGCAGATGGTGACGCTTGCCATGCTGCGCGAGCTGGGACCGTGGCTGGTCACGGTGCACGGACAGCACGACACGCACATGCTGATGCAGGCGGACAAGCATATCAACTGGCTCGACGCCTACGGCGAGGCCGCGCTCGGAGCGGCGAAAGAGGAGTACGGCAAGCTGTACGCCGCGTACCGGAAAACGAAGCAGGACCTCGAACGGATGGCCCGCAACGAGCGCGAGCTGGTGCAGCGCATTGACCTTTTGCAATACCAGTTGGACGAGATCGAAGCGGCTGCGCTTTCGCCGGGCGAGGACGAAAAGCTGATGCAGCAGCGCAAAAAGTGGATGAACATTGAGAAGGTTTACGCGACCGTCCAGGATGCGTACCGCTCGCTGCACGGCGATCAAAAAGGCATGGACTGGCTCGGACATGCGATGAGCGAGCTGGAGCGCGGGGTGCTGTACGAGGAGCAGTTGGCTCCGATTCTCGAGACGGTGCAGACGGCGTACTACCAGATTGAAGACGTCGTGCACAAGCTGCGCCAGCTCTCCTACCACCTCGACTTTGAGCCGGAGCAGCTCGCGGAAGTGGAGCGCAGGCTCGATCAGATCCAGTCCTTGAAGCGCAAGTACGGAAAAAGCGTGGACGACATTTTGGAGTACGCGGCAACGATTTCCGACGAGCTGGACGAGATGCACCATTACGAAGATCGGCTGCAACAGGTGGAAAAGCGGCTGCAAGAGCTGGCAGCAGACTTGGCCGTAGAGGCGCTGGAGCTGTCCGTCATTCGCCAGGAGTGTGCGACGAAGCTCGCCCGCGAGATCGAGCAGCAGCTAAAAGAGCTGCACATGGAACGGGCGCGCTTCGCCATTGACGTGCGCCAGACCCCTGACGAGGAAGGGGTAGAAATCGAAGGGATCAAGCGGCACGTCGACGCGAACGGCATGGACCAGATCGAGTTTTTGATCTCCCCGAACCCGGGCGAGCCATTGCGCCCGCTGGCAAAGATCGCTTCCGGCGGGGAGCTGTCGCGGGTGATGCTGGCGATCAAAACGATTCTCGCCGGAACCGATCAGGTGGAGACGCTGATTTTTGACGAGGTCGACACAGGGGTAAGCGGAAGAGCGGCGCAGGCGATTGCCGAAAAGCTGGCCCGAGTCGCCCAGAAGCGGCAAGTATTGTGCATTACGCACTTGCCGCAAGTAGCATCCATGGCCGATGCTCATTTTCTCATTAAAAAGGAAATGAGCGAGCACGAGACGAAAACGGTCGTGACGAGGCTCTCGGAGGAGGAGCGGGTGACCGAGCTTGCCCGCATGCTCAGCGGGGCGGAAGTAACGGCGAAAACAGAAGAACACGCGCGCGAGATGATTGTCCTCGGCCGCGAAAGAAAGGCTGTCAACTGATCCGGGTTGGCAGTCTTTTTTTGACGCAAAAAAGTTTGCAAAGACGCTGGCAGGTGAGGGATTTTCCTGACATAATCCGCTTGGCTGGGGGCAACATTAAAAGTACACAAGGTGGAGGTGTCTCTTTGTAGGTGTAGGTAGGGAACGGTAGGAGTGATTGCTGGTGATCCGACAAAACAAAAGAAAATGGATGGGAAGTCTCCTTCTCCTCATCACGGCGCTTGTCGTGAGTTCCACCCCGTTTCGCGATCTGTCCTCCTTTCCCCGTGAATTGCGTTTGATGGAAGGGTCCCTTGAGCAACTCCGGGTCTCCGTGCCGGTGATGGGCACGCTAATCAATAGCAATCCTGACATTTTGCACGTCAACGGGACAGAAGCGCGCGAAGTATCCGTTGATTTGAGCCAGCCGATGTCGGTAGAACCGCGCAGGGCTGGAGAAGCCGAATTGCAGGTAAAATGGCGAAACATTCCGCTGACGGCTGTAAAAGTAAATGTGCTGCCGGACCTGCGGTTGTACCCTGGTGGGCAATCGATCGGGGTCAAGCTGCAAACGGCGGGTGTTCTCGTTGTCGGTCATCACCTCGTGGACAATGGCAAAAGCAAGGCTTCCCCTGGCGAGCAGGCAGGCATTCACGTTGGTGACATGATTGTCAAAATGAATGATCTGTACATCAATGAAATGAACGAAGTAAAGAAGCTGATTAACGAAGCCGGAAAAAAGAATAGCCCGGTGCAGTTGCTCGTCGTGCGCGGGAAAGAAAAGCTGAATCTGACGCTCCATCCCGCCAAGGACCAAAAAGACGGGGAATACCGGATGGGACTGTACATTCGCGACTCAGCGGCTGGCGTGGGCACTTTGACCTTTTACGATCCCAATTCCAAGGCGTACGGCGCGCTGGGACACGTCATTTCCGATGTCGATACGGGCCAAGCCATCGTGGTAGGGGATGGCCAGATCGTCCAGGCGAGCGTGACGTCGATCGAAAAAGGACAGAGCGGCAATCCGGGAGAAAAATTCGCCCGCTTTTACAACGAAAGCGAAGTGCTGGGGAACATCACCAAAAACACGCCGTTTGGCATCTTCGGCAAAATGAAAGACGAGCCAAAGCGCAGCTATTACCGTGAGCCGCTCCCTGTAGCGCTCGCCGAGCAGGTCGTGGAAGGTCCTGCGAAAATCCTCACCGTCGTCGAAGGACAGAAGGTGGAGGAGTTCGATATCGAGATCGCCAACGTCATCAAGCAGCATTTTCCCGCAACAAAGGGCATGATAATCAAGGTGACGGACAAACGTCTTTTGGAAAAGACAGGCGGCATCGTACAAGGAATGAGCGGTAGCCCGATCATTCAAAACGGCAAGATTGTAGGCGCCGTCACGCATGTCTTTGTCAACGACCCGACATCGGGCTATGGCTGCTACATTGAATGGATGCTGCAGGATGCAGGCGTGCAGGTGCGCAACGCCCCGCAGTCGAATGCCAAAGCCGAACAGGCTGCCTGAATACGAAGAGACGAGCCGTCACGCAAACGAAGCGAGGCGGCTTTTTTCCATGGCACCATGCGCGCAAGACCGTAAGCTTCAAACCGTCGCCATAAGCATAACCTTCCACTGGAACGACGTCGGCTTGCATGGTAAAGTCATGGAGGCTTATGACGAATAGATGAAAAATGAGGGGATTCTTTGTCGAAATATCAGTAAAATCATTCAATCTTTCGTCATTGGCAGGAATGAATATGGCTTTGTCGAATTATTTTTCTCAGAGAAAAAGATGGTATGGACTAATCGTTTGTAGAAATGGAACCCCCTAGAACGCCACCTTCTTTCCAAAAGACCGTCCATTGTTAGGAGGAACGACCTTGAGCAAGATTGAAGTGTTGTTGGCAGATGATAACCGAGAATTTGTAAGCCTGTTGGAAGAGTATATCAGCAGCCAGTATGACATGAACGTCATCGGTGTCGCGTACAACGGCAATGAAGTTGTGCGCTTGCTGCAGGAACGGGTACCGGATGTACTGATTTTGGACATTATTATGCCTCACCTGGATGGACTCGCCGTCCTGGAGCAGATCCAGGCCATGCGCTTGAGTCCGCAGCCCAAAATTATTATGCTGACGGCATTCGGACAGGAAGAGATTACGAAGAAAGCGGTTGAACTGGGAGCTGCCTACTACATCCTCAAGCCGTTTGACATGGAGGTCCTCGCGCAGCGCATCCGTCAAATCATCACGACGAAGCCAGCCTCCTCCTTCGTCACATCGGTCAAGCCGCAATCGACTCTGCAAGTGCGCGGCCGCAACCTGGATGCAAGCATCACCAGCATCATCCACGAGATCGGTGTGCCTGCCCACATCAAAGGCTATTTGTATTTGCGCGAAGCCATCACGATGGTGTACAACGACGTCGAGCTGCTCGGCTCGATCACCAAAGTCCTGTACCCGGACATCGCCAAAAAGTTCAACACCACCGCAAGCCGCGTCGAGCGTGCCATCCGCCACGCCATCGAAGTCGCCTGGTCCCGCGGAAATCTCGATTCCATCTCCAGCCTGTTTGGATACACGATTTCCAACACGAAGGCGAAGCCGACCAACAGCGAGTTTATTGCGATGGTCGCGGATAAGTTAAGGATTGAGGCGAAGATTAGTTAGGCGCAATATAACAACGTTTTTAAACAATGGCTGATCGGTCTGTTCCCGTAAATTTTGCGATCATTTGCGGGGACGTTCTGACAAACTCGATTCCTGCCATTCCGAAAACGTGTGAGGAGTTCACTTCCGTAAATCGTGAACTTCACGTGATGTATCGTTGAGCCGAGTCTAACCGAATACACGTTCGAAAGCAAACGTTGCCTGAATGGGATGACGTTTGCTTTTTTGTCTCTGTACTTTAGTATGTGAAAGCGCGGGGCACACGCCATCGCGTCTGCGGAAGAAAATGCGAACGCTATCTCGTTTTAATGCAGCAAAGTGGCGGTGTGGGCAAGCGCGATCCCTTGGTACAAATTCGGGCGAATGCCGTGATTTCATCCGCAGTAAACTCGACGAGCGAAACATACCGCACGAAGTTACAACGTTACCGGAGGCGCTCAGCTTGCGGTGATGCTTTCCGGACTTGCTGCCAAGGTTGTGCGGTCGGGTGTGTAGTTCATTGACTGCCGATCATTCTCGCCCGCATGGTATCATAAGGAAAGGAATACAAATGGAGGTTTGCCATGAAACGTGCATGGTACATACTCGCAGCTTTTGCGGTATGTACACCCACCGAGCGGAGTGAAAATCCGATTAGGGGGTGTTTTTTTATAAGCGCAAAGTTATCGAAGGAAAAAGAACGGTGGGAAATGAAAAACGCCATTAGGCCGTGCTAGCCTCGCACTTGGATAGCCAGCAAATAGAACGTTCCTTTGAATCAAGTCGATTCATTGGGGGTTTTTCGTTGTAAACAAGGAAGATTGGACAGTGGGCAGTACAGTATAGGCAGCGCCGCTTCGCACGAGTCAATAAACATCATGAACATGAACCTTCGAAGACCACACTGCAATGCCCGAGCGAATTAAAAGGAAGATGTTGACAATGACAAAATCAACGTAATAATATTTAGTTACGTAAAAATATAATTTTATGTAGGCCCGATACAATGGAAATTTTCAAGGGAGTAGAAATGCTACACCTAGACTATCATGGATACGAGATTCACCCCGTCCTTTTGTCGGGCCAAGACATGGCTGTCCTGATAGACACGGGCTTCCCGGGACAAATAGAAGAATTGCGTACGGCCATGGAAAAAGCGGGAGTCCCGCTTACCAAACTGAAAGCCGTCATTTTGACGCATCAAGATGTCGATCATATCGGTTGTCTTCCTGAGATTTTGCAGGAGTGCGGTCATCGTGTGCAAGTTTACGCGCACGCACTCGACAAGCCGTATATTCAGGGAGAAATCCCGCTTGTCAAAGACGCGCACCTTGAAAATCCGCCGAAGGGCAGGGTAGATCATACGGTGGTGGACGGCCAGGAGCTGCCGTTTTGCGGCGGGATTCGCGTCATTCATACGCCGGGTCACACGCCCGGGCACATCAGCCTTTACGTCAGGCAAAGCAAGACGCTCATTGCCGGGGATTCGCTGTACAGTGTAAATGGGACGCTCGCAGGGATTCACGCCCCGACGACCCTGGATATGCACGCAGCTCGCCTCTCGTTGAAAAAGTATGTAGACCTCGACATTGCGTCTGTGGTTTGTTACCACGGGGGAGTGAGCAGGGGGAAAGTGAAGGAGCAGATCGCAGGAATGATCCAGGGAGAATGACGGGGAAGGAACGAAAAGCCGGTGACACAGCAAAACCATCTCACAAGGATGGTTTTTTGTTTTGCTATTGTCGAAACATGTCGTGGTTATTTGCTTGTTGCAGGCATCGCGTTTGGAATTTTGCTGGGACTTGCAATGGGAATCAGATTCTGGATTGATTCCATTGCCCAAGAGAAACTGCGACGCTCCGGCATTGCGGAAATAGACAAAATGGACGGCAGGCAGTTTGAACATTACCTTGGACTGCTGTTTCACTCACAAGGATACAAAACGACCGTAACAAGGGCAGCAGGCGATTACGGCGCTGATCTCATTCTGGAACAGAATGGACGGAAGGTAGCGGTCCAGGCGAAGCGATATAGTAAAAACGTCGGGATCGATGCCGTTCAGCAAATTGTGGGGGCACTTGCTCACTATGGAGCAAATGCAGCATGGGTTGTCACTAACAGAGATTTTACAGACGCCGCCTACAAGCTGGCCGCTTCAAATGGCGTTCGATTGATAAATCGCGAGGCGCTGATTGAAATGATCCAGCGCATGAATCCTGCGGCAAAACCAAACCCGAAACAGGTGAGGGCGCAGTTCCCGCAACAAAAGCTGCAATGCGATCGCTGCGGTAGTCAAATGGTCGTACGCAAAAGTACAAAAGGCGAGTTTTACGGATGCAGCAGTTTTCCAAAGTGCAGGAATACGAAGGCAGTTTAAAACGATAGCGATTATGGAGCAGGCGATATATAACCATAACTGAGTGGCTAGGGTTCAACCATGAAGGTGCTGATATCAATCGCCAAGAGGTTTAGCCAAACAGCAGCCACGTATAGCAGACCATCGTCTTCTGCGCGATTGAGGTCTGCTGCGTCAGATAGTAATTTCTGCTCCATCTTCAGCCAGTACCAAAATATTCGCCATGAAAATTCCGCCTACGGTCACCTCTTTTGCCTAACGCAGAAGTCCGTCCCAGTGTCACTGATTTCCACCCCCCTCACCTATCATTGTAAAAAAATAAAAACATAGCAAAATCTCGCCGCCAATGTGCCCCAGTCGCTTGAACGATGCCAATAAGTATGTACAATAGAGAACATACTCCTAATTAAGAGCGAGGAAGGTGTTGCAACATGCGCAATTTGGATGAAATTCTCGCATTTAACCGTGAATTTGTAGCGAATCGTGAATATGAAAAATATCAAACGACCAAGTTTCCCGACAAGCGCCTGGTTGTTCTCTCCTGCATGGACACGCGTCTGGAGGAGTTGCTGCCCAAGGCGATGAACATGCGCAACGGCGACATCAAGCACGTAAAAAGCGCCGGAGCCATCGTCTCTCACCCTTTTGGAAGTATCATGCGCAGTATTCTCGTGGCGATTTATGAACTGAATGCCGAGGAAGTGATCGTCGTCGGCCATTACGACTGTGGGATGAGCGCCATTGACAGCAAGCGGACGATGGCGAAGATGCTGGAGAAAGGCGTCTCTGCCCAAACCTTCTCCACCCTCCAGCACGCAGGGATCAATTTGCACAAATGGCTGCACGGCTTCGACCGGGTGGAGGAAAGTGTGCGCAACAGCGTGGAAACGATTAAAAAACACCCGTTGCTGCCGGCTAACGTCGACGTTCACGGCCTGTTGATCGATCCGGAGACAGGGCGCCTGGATGTCGTCGTAAATGGCTACGAGCGAACGGAAGCTAGTGAATGATCCAAAGCTTGTCACAGTCTCACGTCGAACCTTTTTGCATCGTTCGATGAAGTGGCTGGGAGGATTGGTGGGGCTCGGGCTTGTGGCAGGTACATACGGCTATGCATGGGAGCGCACCTGGCTGCAAATCGAGCGGGTGACGCTTTCGCTGCCGCGACTTTCGAAAAGCTTCGACGGCTGCAAGCTGGTACAGTTCAGCGACGTCCACCTGGGGCACTATTGCAAGCCCGAGCAACTGCAAGGCATTCTCGACTTGATTCAAAACGAGCAGCCGGATATGATCTGCTTTACCGGCGATATCGTGGACCTGGAGACACAGTCGTTTTCCGCGGCTGTTCCGATGCTGGCCGAGTTGCAGGCGCCGCTTGGAAAATTTGCGGTGCTGGGCAACCACGACTACCGGGCGGGCCAGCAGCATGCGATTCGCCAAGGCTGGGCTGCCGCTGGTTTTGAGGTGTTGGACAACCGACATGTGGCGGTCGGCAAAAATGGCGACAGTTTGTACATAGCCGGAATCGACGACGCGCTGAACGGCGTGCCTGATCTGCCGAAGGCGCTGGTCGGGATTCCGGAGGCGGCCAGCGTCATCCTTTTGGCGCACGAGCCGGACTTTGCGGATGAAGCGGCTCGCTATCCTGTCGATTTGCAACTGTCCGGGCACAGCCACGGCGGGCAGGTGCGGTTGCCGTTTGTCGGGCATGTCCTGACGCCCAAGCTTGCGGCGAAGTACGTCAAAGGCTTGTACCGCGCAGGCGACAACCAGATGCCAGTGTACGTGAACAGAGGGCTGGGGACGACGATTTTGCCTGTCCGTTTTTTGTGCCGACCCGAATTGACAGTCTTTACTTTGCATCAATAAGCATCTTTGATCCATTGGACGAATTGCTGAAAAGCTTCGTCCTCTTTTTTTTGATGCAAATAGGCGATGAGAGTTGGGCGCTGCAGCGTGCCTTCCGCGATGTCGTGGGCGACGAGCCTGCCTTCCGCCAGTTCGCGCAGGATCGTTCGTTCCGGCAGCATTGTGATCCCGAGCTGGCGTTCCACCATTTTTTTGACCGCGCTGAAGCTGTCCAGCTCCATGATGACGTTGGGAAACACGCCGTTTCGCGCGAGAAAATGATCGATGCGCTGGCGGTAGGGGGCGGTATGGTTGCCGAACAAAATCATTTCCTGCGCGCCCCAGCTCGCAAAGCCCGGAAAGCGGCTGGCCCAGGGATGCTCGGGTGCCATGACGAGCAAGATGCGGTCGCTTGGCAAAAATTCCTGGTGGATGTGCGGATGGTACATCTCGCTGCCGAGAAAGGCGATATCGGCGGTGCCTGTCAACAGGGCGCTGAGCGACTCCTCGTACAGTGTCGAGCGGACGTAACAGGTAAAGCCGGGGTTCGCCTGGCGGTATTCGCCGATCAGGCGGGGCAGCTCGTAGGCGACAAACGCTTTTCCGGCGACAATCGTCATGGATTTCACCTGTTCTTTTTGCTCCATGAACGAACGCATCTGCTCCACGATGTTCGCCGCGATCGGCAGCAGGCGGCGTCCTTCCCCCGTCAAGCTCACACCGGAGGCGGTCCGCACAAACAGCGGGCTGCCGATTTGCCGCTCCAACTGCTTGAGCCGATGCGTCAAGGTCGATTGGGCGAGAAACAACGCCTGTGCCGCACGATTGATCGACCCGTGATGAGCGATCGTCAAAAAAACTTCCAGGCTTTCTTTGTCCACAAGAAACCCTCCTATTCAAAAACTCGATAACTGGTTAACCATATTCTATAACAAAGCCAACAAAAATTGGCATAAAATACGAGCAGGAGGTGGGAGTATGGACAAAAATCAGGAAGTAAAACAGGCCGTGCAGCAGCAATTCGGGAAAAACGCACAGGAGTACGTGCAGAGCAAAACCCACGCGCAAGGAGCGGATTTGCCGCTTATGATCGAGTGGCTTTCGCCGCAAACAAGCTGGAAGGTGCTCGATATCGCCACGGGGGGAGGGCATGTTGCCCGCACGCTGGCACCGCTTGTCGAGCTTGTGGTCGCGACCGATCTGACCCGCCCGATGCTTGCGGCGGCAGCGCAGGCGAACGAGCAAGCGCCGAACATTTTGTACGTCCAGGCCGACGCAGAGGCGCTGCCGTTTCTGTCCGAAACGTTCGATCTGGTCACTTGCCGGATTGCGGCGCACCATTTTCCAGATCCGGCCGCCTTTGTCCGTGAGACGAGTCGCGTGCTGCGCCCGGGCGGACGGTTTTTGTTCATCGACAACGTAGCGCCGGAGGAAGAACAGCTCGCGGACTTCGTGAACCAGGTAGAGAAGCGGCGCGACCCAAGCCACGTGCGCTGCCTGTCGGTGAGCGAGTGGAGAGCGCTGCACGCGGCTTGCGATTTGCAGGAGCGGCAGGCACGGCTGCGGAAAAAACAGTTTGCCTTTTTGCCCTGGGTACAGCGGATGTCCGAATCACCGGAGCAGGAGCAGGCAGTCGAGCGAATGCTCCTGGAGGCGACTGCAGAGCAGCAACACTATCTCGGCGTGAAAATCGAGCAAGGAAGAGTTGTGGCGCATCAGATTGATGAATGGATGGTAATGTGCCAAAAAAAGGGAGGAAATGACGATGAGTAACCAGTTTGAATGGATCGGCTTGGATCACGTCCAGTTGGCAGCCCCGCCAGGAGCGGAAGAGGAGGCACGGCGCTTTTTCACAGGCTTGCTCGGCATGCCGGAAGTGCCCAAGCCGGAAAAGCTCCGGGCGCGCGGCGGCGCATGGTTCCGCTGCGGCGCCCAATTGATTCACCTCGGAATCGAGCAGGGCTTTGTTCCGGCGAAAAAAGCGCACCCTGCCTTTGTCGTGCAAAACATCGAGGCGCTGATCGCGCATTTGGAGCAGGCGGGCGTACCGATTCGGCTCGACGATGAAATCCCCGGGCTTGTCCGCTTCTTTACCGAAGACCCATTCGGAAACCGTCTGGAGTTTATGGAGGCGAAGTAGCATGAAAATGGATTTTCACGCCAAGGAAAACGAAGACAGCTACACAGGTCGAGCGGCAGACGCCACGTGGGCGAGCACCATGCTGTCTGTCGTCGATCCGCGCGACAAGCGCGTGGTCGATATCGGCTGCGGAGGCGGCATCTACAGCAAGGCGTGGGCGAAGCTGGGCGCTGCAAGCGTCACCGGAGTCGATTTTTCCAGCGTGATGCTGGCAGCGGCGCAAAAGCAATGCGCAGACGAGCCGCGCATCTCGTTCGTGCAGGGCGATGCGCTGGAAACCGGGCTGCCTGACGGCTGTGCCGATATCGTCTTTGCCCGGGCGCTGATTCACCATCTCCACGATCTGCGCGGATTTTTTTCCGAAGTAAAACGACTGCTCGCTACCGGCGGCATTTGTCTGATTCAGGATCGAACGATTGACGACTGTGCCGTCCCGGCTTCCCAAACGCATCTGCGGGGCTATTTTTTCGAGCAGTTTCCGCGATTGCTTGAAGTCGAGGCCAAGCGTCGCCCGGCTGATCGGACGGTCCGGGCAGCGATGCAGCAGGCTGGACTTGCAAAAATCGAGCGGTTGTCGCTCTGGGAGGTCAGGCGCGTCTATGGCACTCTCGATGAGCTGGCGCGTGATTTGCGCTCGCGCAAAGGGCGTTCTTTGCTCCACGAGCTGACGGACGCCGAGCTGGAGCAGTTGGTGGACGCGATTTGCCTGAAGCTGTCCGGACATGAGACGATCAGCGAGCAGGATCGCTGGACGATATGGATAGGCAAATAAGTTTGTGGCACAATAAAAATAAACGTAATTGTGAATTTGTTTGTCACAAATTTGGATATGCTTGTCTCTTAATACGCGAGGATATATAATAATATTGCCATTGTATTATCGGTTAGCGTCATCATGTTGAAGGAGTTGTCGTACATGAAGATTGTGTTGTTTGATATTTTGATGTTCGTCTTCACGTTTTTTATCGCTTGGGGCTGTTTGAACTCGATTAAGGCGAAAAACAAATTCGCAATCGGATTTGGCTTGCTTTCGCTGGCGGTTTTCCTGTTTGCTGACGGTTTGATTATTTACTACATAACAAAGGGAGCCTAGTCAACAAGGCTTTCCGTCCGGCCAAAAAGAGGTTGTGCGATTCCTGCACAGCCTCTTTTTTGCATGCTCCAAGGAAATTTTTAGCATACTATTCCTGGAGGTGGAAAAGATGGGCAAGCGAAAACGTCTCGATTTTCTTACCTATACGGGAGTGATTGCTGCTGACCGCAAGACGAAGCAGCTTTGCAAACGGCTCCACCCCCACCATATCGCCGTCATCGATCATCCCGATGTGGATGAGATGGCGGCCAGGTCCTTGCTGGAAGCGGGGACGAGGGTAGTTGTCAACCTGTCCGCTTTCATGACAGGACAGTATCCAGCCGAAGGAGCGCGGCTCTTGCTGCGAGCGGGCGTCGCTTTGTACGAGGCAGAGCGCGAGCCGGCAGAGCCGACCGCGTTGGAAGCGTGGAACGGCCAATTTGCAGCCATCCGGGAAGGCAGTCTGTACTTGAAACGAAAGGCGCAATGGGAGCTTGCCCTGTTGCTTCGCCACGTCACAGTGGAGGCGGTGCTCGGGAAGTGGGCCGAGGCGCAGAGCAGGCTGGATGATACGCTGTCCTTATTTATTGATAACACGCTCATGTACGCCAATAAAGAAAAAGACTTGTTTTTAAAGCCGCTCTGTCCCATGCCGCTGCGGACCAGACTGGAAAAACGGCACGTCGTCGTCGTCGTCCGCGGCAAGCATTACAAGGAAGATTTGCAGACGCTCTCCTCCTACATACGCGAATGCCGGCCCGTGCTCATCGGGGTCGACGGGGGAGCGGACGCTCTTTTGCAAGCGGGGTACAAGCCCGACCTGATCGTCGGCGACATGGACAGCATCTCGGACAAGGCGCTCTTGTGCGGGGCCGAAATCGTCGTCCACGCCTTTGTCGACGGGCTTGCTCCCGGAAAAGCCAGAGTCGAGCAGCTCGGGGTGGCGCATCACGTCCTGCCTGCGCCTGGCACGAGCGAAGATGTGGCGATGCTGTTGGCCTATGAGAAAAAAGCAGAGCTGATCGTGACGATTGGTGCCCATACGAACATGATTGATTTTCTGGAAAAAGGCCGCAAAGGGATGGCCAGTACTTTGCTGGTGCGCACGAAGATCGGCCCCAGGCTGATTGACGCCAAAGGAGTCAGCCAGCTCTACCAGCCGACTGGCTCGTGGAAGCTGTGGGGCTGGTGCATGGCGGCGATGCTGTTGCCTGTCACCGCTGCGCTGATGATTCATCCGATCGCCCGTCACGCGGCGCAAATGCTCTGGACGCAATGGCGGATCTGGGCTTTTTAAGGAGGCGCTATGATTTCTTTTCGGTATCATCTGATTACGTTGGCAGCCGTATTCGTTGCGCTTGGCGTCGGCATCCTGCTGGGAGGAACGGCGGGTCATCCGTGGTTTTCTGAGGGCGCCCAGGAAATTTTGGCGAAAATGGAGGCCAAATACGACCGGGCGCTGAAAAGCAACCACGATTTGAAGCAGCAAATCAATCGGCTGCTGCAGGAAGTGGAGCAACGCAACCAGGAAGTCGTCCACATGATGGCGATGCGCTACGGCAATGATCTCGCAGGGAAAAAAGTGTACGTCTGGCAGGATACAGACAAGGAAGCCAAAGAGATTACCCGGCTGATGCATTCGGTAGGCATCAACGTCGTCGCCTATGAACGGGGCGGGACTTGGGAGGACGGCTTGCTGCTTGTGGTCGCGGGCCAGCCGCCGCCATGGCTGGAGCAGCGGACGGGTACGGGCAAATGGCTGCTGGTGGAGCAGGTGCCGGATTCGTTGGCCAAGCAATGGGCCTTGCTGGAAAAGGTGCAGCAAACCATGACAGAAATGAGGGTCGCGCGTGAAAAAAGTTAGCGTCATCATTCCTGCCTACAACGAAGCCGACGCGATCGGAGCGACGCTGCGAGCGATTCGCGAACGGCTTTTCTGCCATGAGCTGATTGTCGTCGACGACGGCAGCGAGGACGAGACGGCTGCTCTCGCCAAAAAGTGGGCCGATCTCGTCATTACCGTGCCGCGCAACCGGGGCAAAGGCGCTGCCGTCCAACTCGGCTGGCAACGGGCAAACGGCGATGTCGTCATGCTGCTGGATGGCGATTTGCGCGAGAGTGCGGCAGAGGCCGAGCATCTGCTTGCCCCTGTGATGGAGGATGCCTGCGATATGGCGATCGCGATTCTGCCTTCCCCGAGGCAAAAAGCGGGAATGGGTCTGGCAAAAGGGCTGGCTCATCGAGGGATCAAGTGGCTGACGGGCTTTGAGGCCAGCGCGCCCTTGTCCGGTCAGCGGGCCATTCGCCGCGACCTGTTGCAAAAGCTGGGGAAAATCGACAAAGGCTTCGGCATCGAGGTAGGTCTTACGGTAGATGCCTTGCGTGCAGGCTATCGCATCCGGGAAGTGCCCGTCGGGTTTTTTCACCGGGAAACGGGCAACGACTGGCGAGGCTACTCTCATCGCGGCAAAGAGTTTGTCGCCATCGGCCGGACGCTGTGCACAAAGTGGTGGGAGGGAAAGCCGTGGCTGCACACGCCGTGATACTCGCGCTTTTCAGCGCACTCGTGTTGCCGCTCGTCCTGCAGCGTCCCATGCTCAGTTTCTGCTCGCAGATTCTCGCCAAAAAGCGCATGACCCGGCCCAATTATCGCGGCGAGCCAGTGCTGACTGCAGGCGGTCTGGTGCTTGTGGCGAGCATGGCCGTGACGATTCTCGTCCAGCTTCTGCTTCTCGCGCTTGCAGGCGCTCCGCGCGAGGTGCTGGTGCAAGGCTTGCTGCTCGCCTGCGGAATGGCGGCGATGGCGTGCTGGGGCTGGATCGACGACAAGGCTGGTGACCGGATCACGAAAGGATTTCGCGGCCACTTCGGCGCGCTTTTGCGCGAGAGGCGCGTGACGAGCGGGATGGGCAAGCTGATTGGCGGCGGGCTGACGGCTGTCAGCGTATCGCTGTTCGTTTCGGCCGGCTTCTGGCCGTGGCTGGTCGCTTGCGGCTTGCTGGCGATTTCCCCGAACATCCTGAACCTGTTTGATTTAAGACCGGCGCGCGCGATCAAAGTGTTTTGGCTGCTCGTGTCGCTGGCTGCCATCGGGAGCGTTTCGGGGGGGACAACGGGGGAGCCGTCTGCGGTCTGGCTGTTTCTTCTGCCGGTTCTCGTCGCGACGGTTTTGTTTTTTCCGCACGATGCAGGCGGCCGGATCATGCTCGGGGATACCGGAGCGAATGCGCTCGGCTTTGCCATTGGCTATACATACGCGACGGCGACGCCGCTGTCTTGGCAAGCCGCCTTCCTGTGCGGCTTCGTCGCGCTTCAGGTCGCGGCCGAGTTCGTCTCGTTTTCGCAGGTCATTGAACAAAAAGCGTGGCTCAAAAGGCTGGACGAGTGGGGAAGATGAGCGCAATCAAAAACAGGCAGATTTTCACCTGCCTGTTCTACTCGTCGTCTTCTGCCTCGCGAATCATGAAGCGGGGTTGTACCCGATTTTTTTTGCGTTCGTGGTGCAAAATGAACCCGGCAATAAACAAGACGGGAATGGCGAAAGCAAGGACGCCGAGAATGAGCTTTCCCCACAGGAAGCTGACATCGGGTGCCGTCGAATAAAAAAAGGCGTCGCGGATCAGCTTGATCCCGTACATGGCAATCGCAGCCGGAATGACCATGATTAAGAGGGCAATGACTTTCTGTACGATCACTGGTGGTTCACACCTTTCTCTCTCATTCTTTCATCATATCGGATGCCAGTATGCTTGTCCACCGTCCGTCCCTGTGCACACGAGCGAGCGCACGTTAGGGAAGAGAGCCTGTCCATCAACGGTTTGTTGCAGTACAATGGTAACGAGTAAGATGAAAAGCGAGGGGTCTAGCGCATGCACAAGCTGCTTATAGTAGGTGCTGGACGAGGCGGTACGGCTCTGCTGCGGACGCTGAACCAGATGGACAGGCTGAAAATTGTCGCCGTGGTCGATCGGCGGCCAGACGCTCCCGGAATTGAGCTGGCGAGATCGCTGGGCATCAAGGTCGATTCGGATTACCGCCCTTATTTGGACGACGAGCTGGACGTGATTTTGGAAGCGACAGGGGACATGGAAGAATACGAGCAGCTCCGCCAGTTAAAGCGGGAAAAGACGGTGCTCATTCCGGGCACTTTCACGCGAATTGTCATGCGGCTCATCCGCGAGCGCGACAAGCTGATCGCGGCGATGATGCAAAACCAGCGCGAGCGCGAGACGATGCTCGACTCTACGCACGATGCCATTATCGGCGTCAATCGGCAAGGAGTCATCACGTTGTTCAACAAGGCGGCCGAACGCCTGATGGACATCGAGGCAAGCGAAGTGCTGGATACAAAAGTATCCGAGCGCATCCCCAACACCAGACTACATATTGTATTAGAGACAGGCTGCCCTGAGCTGAACCAGGAGCAGATTTTGCCGAACCAGACGCGCATTATCACGAACCGCGTCCCCGTGCGCAACGACAAAGGGGAAGTGGTCGGAGCCGTGGCGATTTTCCGCGACATTACCGAGGTGATGGCGCTCGCTGAAGAAGTGACCAATCTCAAGGAACTGCAGAGCATGCTGCAAGCGATCATTCAATCCTCGGACGAGGCGATCTCGGTCGTGGATCAGAACGGCATCGGCTTGTTAATCAATCCGGCGTACACGAGACTGACGGGGCTGACGCCGGACGATATTATCGGCAAGCCGGCTACGGTCGACATTTCCGAAGGCGACAGCATGCACATGCAAGTGTTGAAAACGAAGCGGCCTGTCCGGGGCGTCCCGATGAAGCTCGGGCCGAAGCGCAAGGACGTGGTCGTGAACGTCGCTCCGGTCGTCGTCGATGGCGAGCTGAAAGGCAGCGTCGGCGTCATTCACGACGTTTCCGAGTTCAAGCGGCTGACAGAAGAGCTGGAAAAAGCCCGGCGCATCATCCGCACGCTGGAGGCGAAGTACAGCTTCGCGGATATTATCGGCTACAGCGAGCAGATGAAAAGCGCCATCGAGCAGGCGAAAAAAGCGGCGTTGACGCCAGCGACCGTGCTGCTGCGCGGAGAGTCCGGGACGGGCAAGGAGCTGTTTGCCCACGCCATTCACAACGCGAGCGAGCGCAAGTACAACCAGTTTATCCGGGTCAACTGCGCGGCGATTTCCGAGAGCCTGTTGGAGAGCGAGCTGTTCGGCTACGAGGAAGGCGCTTTTACGGGAGCGAGGCGAGGCGGAAAGCGCGGCTTGTTCGAGGAAGCGAGCGGAGGCACGATATTTTTGGATGAAATCGGTGAGCTGTCCATGGGGATGCAGGTCATGCTTTTGCGCGTCCTGCAGGAACGGGAGGTCGTCCGGGTCGGGGGCACAAAGCCGATCAATATCGACGTCCGGGTCATTGCCGCAACCCATGTGAACCTGGAAGCGGCGATTGGCGCGGGACGTTTTCGCGAAGACTTGTACTACCGCCTCCACGTCGTCCCCATCCATATCCCACCGCTCCGCCAGCGGCTGGAAGATATCAAGCCGATTGCGATGTACCTCTTGCGCAAGGCGAATCTGGAATACGGCAGAAACGTCGAGGAGCTGCATGAGGAAACGTTGCAGATGCTGTTGTCCTACCATTGGCCGGGCAATGTGCGCGAGCTGGAGAACGTCCTCGGCAGGGCGATGATACATATGCGCATCAACGAACGCACGATCATGCCTGAGCATTTGCCTCCTTTGGAACGAAAAATCAGCAAGGCCCCAAAGGAAGCAGAGACGACGGCAGGCTCCACGGGGAAAACATTGAAGCAGGCGGTGGAGGAAGCGGAACGTCAACATATTATGCGCGAACTGGCTGCGGCCAAAGGCAATCGGACCTTGGCGGCCAAGCGGCTCGGAATTGCGATCCGCAGCCTGTACTATAAGATGGAAAAATTGGGAATCATGGATCAGCAGGAAGATGTAAAATGAATGCGCAAAAATTTGCGTGCAAATAATTGCGCGTTTGTGCAAAAAACTGCACACTTGACGAATGGAGAATTCATCCACATCCCCTCAAATAAAGCGCTTTCAAAAAACGATTGCGTTGGCATGACTTTTGCATAAACTACTTGGCGGGAAATTCTCCACACGGAGCCCACTGTTAACCCAGAAGAATGATACTAGGGAGGTTTCTTCATTGAACATCTTTGACTACATGCAAAAGTACGATTACGAGCAACTGGTATTTTGCCAGGACGAAAATTCCGGCCTGAAAGCAATCATTTGCATTCATGATACGACACTTGGACCAGCATTGGGCGGCACGCGCATGTGGCCGTACAAAACAGAAGAAGAAGCGATCATCGACGTACTGCGCCTCGGTCGCGGCATGACCTACAAAAACGCGGCAGCAGGGCTTAACATCGGCGGCGGTAAAGCCGTTATCATCGGCGACCCGCGCCAGCACAAGAGCGAAGAGCTGTTCCGCGCGTTTGGCCGCTACATTCAAGGGCTGAATGGCCGCTACATCACGGCAGAGGACGTAGGTACGACTGTCGCGGACATGGATATGATCCACCTGGAGACAGATTATGTGACAGGCGTTTCTCCTGCATTCGGCTCCAGCGGCAACCCGTCCCCGGTAACAGCTTACGGCGTGTACCGCGGAATGAAGGCAGCGGCGAAGCTCGCTTTCGGCTCTGACTCTCTCTCCGGCCGGGTCGTTGCTGTACAAGGCGTCGGGAACGTGGCCTACAACTTGTGCCGCCATCTGCATGAAGAAGGCGCACATTTGATCGTCACCGATATCAATGAAGAAAACGTAAACCGCGCTGTCAACGATTTCGGGGCAAAAGCGGTTGGCGTCAACGATATTTTCGGCGTCGAGTGCGACATCTTCTCGCCTTGCGCACTGGGTGCGATCATCAACGACGACACCATTCCGCTTTTGAAAGCAAAAGTAATCGCAGGTGCGGCGAACAACCAGTTGAAAGAAGAGCGCCACGGCGACCTCATCCACGAAATGGGCCTGATCTACGCGCCAGACTACGTTATCAACGCGGGCGGCGTCATCAACGTGGCTGACGAGTTGCAAGGCTACAACCGCGAGCGCGCCCTGAAAAAAGTAGAAACAATCTACGACACGATCCTGAAAGTGTACGAAATTGCCGAGCGCGACGGCATGCCATCCTACAAGGCGGCTGACCGCATGGCCGAAGAGCGCATTGCCAGCGTAGGCAAATCCCGCAATACGTTCCTGCAAAACGGCAAGACCGTCTACCATCGCTAATCATTGTATAGCGAAAAACACTCCCCTGCTCCCGCTCTTTCCCGTCGACTGGGCAGTCAGGGGGTACATATCCTTTGTTCTTAGAATATTCTCATTCTCAGAAAAACGTAGGCAAGCGACACGAAAAATCAGCAGCCAGCTTTTTCGACTGTCTACACCCATGTGGGAAGACGCTTCGTATGAAAGGGGAGATCCAGCATGTCTCAAGAATTCGATCTGGTCGTTCTCGGTGGAGGGACCGGCGGTTATGTAGCGGCGATTCGCGCTTCTCAGCTCGGAATGAATGTCGCGATTGTAGAAAAGGAAAAGCTCGGTGGCACATGCCTGCACCGCGGCTGCATCCCGTCCAAGGCGCTGTTGCGCAGCGCAGAAGTGTTTTCGACCTTGAAGGAAGCAGACAAGTACGGTGTTTCGGCAGGCGCTGTCGGCTATGACTTCGGCAAAATTCAGGATCGCAAGCAGGGCATTATCGACCAGCTTCACAAAGGGATTCAGTTTTTGATGAAAAAAGGCAAAATCACCGTCTTTGAAGGCTTCGGGCGCGTGATGGGGCCATCCATCTTTTCCCCGCAGGCAGGCGCTGTCCGCATCGAAAAAGAAAACGGCGACCAGGAAATGATCGTGCCGCGCTTTTTGCTGCTCGCGACCGGATCTCGTCCGCGCACGCTTCCAGGGCTGACGATTGACGGGTCCTACGTCGTGACCAGCGACGAGGCGCTGCAATGGGAAAAACTCCCTGAGTCGGTCGTCATCGTAGGCGGCGGTGTGATCGGCGTCGAGTGGGCGTCCATGCTGAACGATTTTGGCGTCGAGGTTACGATTGTCGAGTACGCGGATCGGATTTTGCCGTTCGAAGACGAAGAAGTGAGCAAGGAACTGGCCCGTTTGCTGAAAAAACGCAAAGTCAACATCGTCACTGGCGCGAAAGTTTTGCCGGAGACACTGGAAAAAGGCGAAGGCAAAGTCGTCATTTCCGCGGAGACGAAAAACGGCGTGGACACGTTTACGGCCGAGAAAATTCTCGTATCCGTAGGGCGTCAAGCCAATGTGGAAAACCTCGGCCTGGAAGCGACGGACATCAAGGTCGAGCGCGGCGTCATCGTCGTCAACGAACATTTCCAGACGGCTGAATCGCATATATATGCCATTGGCGATGTCATTGGCGGCTTGCAGCTCGCTCACGTCGCTTCGCACGAAGGAATTTTGGCGGTCGAGCACATGGCAGGGCTGAATCCGCATCCGCTCGATTACACAAAGGTTCCGAAATGCACGTACAGCCGTCCGGAAGTGGCGAATGTCGGCTTGACGGAAAAAGAGGCGCGCGAACAAGGCTTTGACGTGAAGGTAGGCAAGTTCAGCTTCAAGCCATTGGGTAAAGCGCTGATCCACGGCGAAAATGACGGCTTTGTGAAGCTGGTCGTTGATGCCAAGACAAACGACCTGTTAGGAGTACACATGATCGGCACGCATGTGACCGATATGATTTCCGAGGCGGGCCTTGCCCGGGTGCTGGATGCGACTCCGTGGGAGATTGGACAGACCATCCACCCGCATCCTTCGCTCTCGGAGGCCATCATGGAAGCGGCCCAGGCCGTAGATGGAAAAGCGATTCACAATTAGCAAGGAGGGTATCCACGATGACAACCAAACGGCATGAACAAGTTGGTTTGACTGATGCGCAAGTCTTGGATATGTACTATTACATGCTGCTCGCGCGAAAAATTGACGAGCGCCAGTGGCTGTTGAATCGAGCGGGCAAAGTGCCGTTCGTCATTTCTTGCCAGGGGCAGGAGGCGGCTCAGGTAGGGGCGGCTTTCGCGCTGGAGACAGACAAAGATTTCTTGTGCCCGTACTACCGCGACCTCGGTCTGGTGCTCGTATTCGGCCAGACGGCGCGAGACTGCATGCTCTCCGCTTTTGCCAAGGCAGAAGACCCGAACAGCGGCGGACGCCAGATGCCAGGGCACTTCGGCGGTAAAAAATACAACATCCTGACAGGCTCCAGCCCGGTAACGACACAAGTTCCGCACGCAGTCGGCATGGCGCTGGCAGGCAGAATGCAAAACAAAGACTTTGTCGTGTACACCTCCTTCGGCGAAGGCTCCAGCAACCAGGGGGATTTCCACGAGGGAGCCAACTTCGCGGGCGTGCACAAGCTCCCGGTCATCTTTTTCTGTGAAAATAACAAATACGCGATCTCCGTTCCGCTGAAAAAGCAGCTCGCTTGCGAAAGCGTAGCAGACCGGGCGATTGGCTACGGCTTCCCGGGCGTCAGCGTAGACGGCAACGATCCGATTGAAGTGTACCGCGTCATGAAGGAAGCGGTGGACCGCGCTCGCCGCGGCGAAGGGCCGACATTGATCGAAGCGGTGATGTATCGTCTGGTACCGCACTCCAGCGACGACGACGACCGCGTGTATCGCACGCGGGAAGAGGTAGAAGAAGCGAAGAAAAAAGATCCGCTGATCGTTTTTGCCGCTTATTTGCGAGAAATCGGCTTGCTTGATGAAAATACAGAAGCGGATATGCTGGCGCGTGTGCAGCTCGAAGTAGACGAGGCGACCGAGTACGCGGAAAACGCTCCGTATCCGACACCTGAATCGACATTGACACACGTCTACGGGAACTAAGGGGGGAACTTTCATGGCAGTCATTTCGTTTATTGATGCGATTACGATGGCGATGCGCGAAGAGATGCGTCGCGATCCGAATGTATTTGTCCTCGGTGAAGACGTCGGGGTGCGCGGCGGCGTGTTCCGTGCGACCAACGGATTGATTGAAGAGTTCGGCGAGGCGCGCGTGATTGATACGCCGCTCGCAGAATCCGCGATTGTCGGAGTAGGGATCGGGGCGGCGGCTTACGGCATGCGCCCGATTGCTGAAATCCAGTTTGCCGACTTCATCATGCCGGCCGTGAACCAGATTGTCAGCGAAGCGGCGAAAATGCGCTATCGCTCCAACAACGACTGGAATTGCCCGATCACGATCCGCGCTCCGTTCGGCGGCGGCGTACACGGCGCGCTCTACCACTCGCAGTCGGTTGAGGCGATGTTTACGAATGTTCCCGGCTTGAAGGTCGTGGCGCCTTCCACTCCGTACGATGCAAAAGGTCTGCTCAAGGCGGCCATTCGCGACGAGGACCCGGTGCTGTTCTTCGAGCACAAGCGCTGCTACCGTCTCATCAAAGGCGAAGTGCCGGAGCATGACTACGTGCTGCCGATCGGAAAAGCAGATGTCAAACGGGAAGGTACGGACATCACCGTCATTTCCTACGGCCTTGCCCTGCACTTCTGCCTGCAAGCAGCCGAGAAGCTCGCACAGGAAGGCATCAGCGCGCACGTTCTCGATTTGCGTACGCTGTACCCGCTGGACAAGGAAGCGATTGTCGAAGCGGCGTCCAAGACCGGAAAAGTGCTGATCGTGCATGAGGACAACAAGGAGGGCGGCGTCGGCGGAGAGGTAGCGGCAATCGTGGCTGAGCATTGCCTGTTCGATCTGGATGCGCCGATCAAGCGTCTGTGCGGACCGGATGTACCTGCGATGCCGTACAGCCCGCCGATGGAGAAATTTTTCATGCTCAACCCGGAAAAAGTATTGGAAGCAATGCGCGAGTTGGCCAACTTTTAAAGGCGAGGAGGACCAAAGATCATGGCAACGAAAGTACTTATGCCCCAGCTCGGCGAGAGTGTGACCGAGGGGACCATCAGCAAATGGTTGGTCAATGTTGGCGACACCGTCAAAAAATACGATCCGTTGGCGGAAGTGACGACAGACAAGGTGAATGCGGAGGTTCCTTCCACCGTATCCGGACGAGTCGCGGAGATCGTCGTTCCCGAAGGAGAAACGGTAGCGGTCGGGACATTGATCCTATATATAGAAGAAAGTGGTGCAGCAGGCGAGTCTGCCAGCCCGGCAGCAGCAGAGGCGCCAGCACCAGCTTCTGCGGCGATTCAGGCGAGCACCGCACCGAGTGCCCCGGCAGCAGCACCCGCTGTACCATCCGCTCCGGCAGCCCGGCAAGCGGCTGGAAACGACGGGACGAAGCAGCGCTATTCGCCTGCCGTCGTGATGCTCTCGCAGCAGCATGGTATTGATCTGTCCCGCGTCGTGGGAACAGGCGCAGGCGGACGGATTACGCGCAAAGACGTGCAAGCGATCATTGACGCGGGCGGCCAAAAGCCGGCTGAGCCAGTGGCAGAGGCAGTTGCACAACCACCTGTGGCAGCGACTCCTGCTCCAGCGGCTGCAACTCCGGCTCCGACAGCAGCTCCGGCTCCGACAGCGCCTGCTGCGACGCCAGCACCTTCCGTCGACATTCCGGTTGCGACTGGCGATCAGCTCGTTCCGGTAACGCCAATTCGCCGGACGATCGCCAACCGGATGGTGCAAAGCAAGCACGAGGCGCCACATGCCTGGACGATGATCGAGGTGGACGTGACCAATCTGGTCAACTTCCGCAACCAGGCAAAAGCCGAGTTTGCGAAAAAAGAAGGGCTCAACCTCACCTTCCTGCCGTTCTTTATCAAGGCGGTTGTCGAAGCGCTGAAAGAATACCCGATGATTAACTCGACATGGGCGAACGACAAAATCATCGTGAAAAAAGACATCAATATTTCCATTGCGGTCGCGACAGAGGACGCGCTTTACGTTCCGGTCATCAAGGACGCCGACCAGAAGTCGATTCTCGGCATCGCCAAGGCTGTCGACGATCTGGCTGCACGCACACGCGCCGGCAAGCTGACGATGGACGACATGACGGGCGGTACGTTTACCGTCAACAACACTGGCTCGTTTGGCTCCGTTTTGTCGCAGCCGATCATCAATTCGCCGCAAGCGGCAATTCTCAGCGTGGAATCAATCGTGAAGCGTCCGGTCGTCATCAACGACATGATCGCCGTGCGTTCCATGGTGAACCTGTGCATGTCTTTGGATCACCGCGTGCTCGATGGACTCATTTGCGGACGCTTCCTGCAAAGCGTCAAGCAAAAGCTGGAGAGCATCGGCCCGGATACGAAGCTGTACTGATCGCTCGCCAAAAAGCGAGCAACGCCAACCAGGTCGGGTCCGGCCTGGTTTTTTTATGGCTGCCGAAGAGAGGGGCATTCGCCAGCAAAAAAATTTTCCGATGAACGATTTTTACATGTAACTTTTTCGCGGGTGAATGCGTCTTAGCAATAGTAGCCAAGGAGTCTCTTATCTTCCATAGAAGAGATTCCCTCCAGATATCATTTATGGTAGACTGGTAGCGACCTGCTAGAGAATGATTTCCAGATTATAGGTAAATGTGGGAGGAAAAACATGAAGAAGAGTAAAAAAGCACTGCCAATAGTGCTGGCATCAGCGCTGGCCGCTACACCTTTTGTCGCTGTACCGAAAGAAGCCCATGCTTTGAAAAAAGTGACCGTCAAAGCGGACAACGATGGGGCTGACAAGGATAGCTCTTACGACATCAGCTTCACGCTGGAAGACGATCTATCCAAAGGAGATACCATTACGGTTGAGTTTGACTCCGAATATACCGTGAGCAAAAATATCAGTTCTAGTGATATAGATGCGGATTTCAAAATCAAAAGCGCGAAAGCAAGCGGTAAAAAAGTTATCATTACCGTGAACGAAGACTTTGAAGATGGCGACAAAATTTCGTTCACTATTGAAGACGGAATCACAAACCCTGAAGACAAGGGAACCTATGATGTATATGTTTCAACCAGCAATGAAGATGAAGAATCCACCGA
Source organism: Brevibacillus agri (assembly GCF_004117055.1). Classification (NCBI taxonomy): domain Bacteria; kingdom Bacillati; phylum Bacillota; class Bacilli; order Caryophanales; family Paenibacillaceae; genus Brevibacillus; species Brevibacillus agri. Next base: position 3,522,909 of record NZ_CP026363.1, on the reverse strand, counting down.
AGTCACGATCAAAAGCAGCTCCAGCAGTTCCAGCTCCAGCAAGGACTACTCCGTATCGCTCAGCAGCAAGGCAGCGGGCGAAGCGACAAGCGTCAAGCTGGGCAAAATCTCGCTGAAAGGCAGCGACGAGCTGGAAACCAACGAGTACATCACCGTCATTTTCCCGGATGAAGACATGCTGCCGTCCAAAATCGACGCGGGCGATGTCAAGTTGAACGGCTACTCGGTGAAAACCGTCAGCGTAAAAGATGACGAGGTGGAAATCAAGGTTCCAAGCTCCGTTGCCGGCGATGATTACATCACCCTCGAATTCAGCAAGTCTGCTGGCATCGAAAACCCTAGCGCTGGCAGCAAATACACGTACAAAGTCAAATACGATGGTGTTACATACGAATCTGAACAGTTCGAAATCACCAAATCCGGTTCCAGCACCAGCACAGCGACCAACAGCTTTACGGTCAACCTGTCCGACCCGTCTGCGGGAGCGCGTTCCAGCTACACCTTTGACGCCGACTTCGGCAGCAAACAGTTGAAAGCGGACGAAGAGCTCGTTCTGGAATTCCCGTCTGCCGATATGGTTCCAGGCATTCTGTCTGCCTCTGATTTTACCTTGAACGGCAAAACGGCCAAGCGAGTCAGCGCTTCCGGCAACAAGGTGTACATTACGGCTCCGTCCAACTTCTCTGCCACCAGCGAAGTAAAAGTAGTCGTTTCCTTCTCTGCCTGGATCACCAACCCGAAAACAGCGGGCAGCTACACCTTGAAGGCGACAGCCGCTGGCCGGACTTTGGAGTCCAAGTCGTTCACGATTGGCGGTTCTGTTGTCAATCCGACACCGAACCCGGCGCCAACACCTACTCCGACACCAACACCGAACAACACGGTGAATAACAGCACAGCGACCATCGCGCTGACCTCGACAGCGCTTGGCAAGCCGACAGGTGTCAATGTGGCGATCAAAGGTCTCGGCGTAGGACTTGTGAAGCAGCGCGACTTCGTGGAGCTTGTGTTCCCGGCAGGTTACAAGGTTCCGGCGTACATCGCTCCGGCAAACGTAACCGTGAACGGCGTAGCCGCCAACTACGTAGCGGTGCGCGGCCAAAACGTGCTGATTTACCCTTCGCAAGACATTCCGGCAGCGACAGCGGCAAACATCAGCATCAATGCTGCTGCCAACATCGTAAACCCTGCTGTGAAAAACACATACAGCATCAGCGTCTTTACGTCTGAAGAAAAAGGATTGCTGTTTGCGCGCGCAGTAGGCGTCGGAATGCCAGCTCCGGCTCAACCAGCGCCGCAGCCGACACCACAGCCGCAACAGCCAGCCGTGACCGTGCCGACGAATGCAGCGCTGTTCAAGGTGAATACAGCGAACTTCACCTTGCACGGTAAAACCTATCCATTGCAAGTAGCGCCTTATATCGCAAACGGCAATACGACAATGGTACCAGCGCAATTCTTCAAGGAAGCGCTCGCGCTGACCACCCAATGGAACAATTCCACTGTGGCGATCATCAGTGGAACAAAAGTGATGAAGTTCACCGTTGGCTCCAACAAAGCAAGAGTGGGCAACCAGGAAATCACCCTGCCTACGCCTGTCGTGCTGAAAAATGGAATGCCAATGATCCCGGTTCGCACCGTAACCGACAACCTCGGCTACAAAGTAGGCTGGGATGCGAAGACATCCAGCGTCTTCGTTTACAAGTAAAAACAGGCAAGCATTACTGTAGAACGGAAAAACCCCCTGCGCAGCATGTTGGCTGCGGCAGGGGGTTTTTGGCGTACCCGCAGGCGTTTACAGGTAGTAAAAAAACGTAGGCACAACGAGGGAGAGAATCAGCAAGCCAATTAGGATTTTCGCAAACAGCGACTGAAATTTCACGGTGGAAAAACCTCCTTTCAGATCGGAAAATGACCAAATGAGAGGAAAATATCAGGTAATTTCGACTCTAGCTATGCTAGAATGAAAAGAGAACAACCTTGATTGTTTTTTTAGCTTTAACACGAATGCGTGACCTCAACAGGATTGTACCGAAATGTAGCCGAAGAGACAACCATTTGCGAAAAGGATGATGGCTGTGAGCGCACCAAACAAGATTGCCCATATCGGAATTGCGGTAAAAAGTCTGGAGCAGTCGCTCCCTTTTTACACCGAGCAGTTGGGCTTGACATTGGTTGGGACGGAAAAAGTCGAGAGTGAGCAAGTAAACGTAGCGTTTTTGGCGATCGGAGAAAGCCGGATCGAACTGTTGGAACCGCTTTCGGCGGACAGCCCGATTGCCAAGTTCATCGAAAAGCGGGGCGAAGGGGTGCACCATATCGCGTTCGACGTAGATGACGTGGCAAGCCGATTGCAGCAGTTGAAGGAGCAGGGAGTGGCGCTCATTCACGAAGTGCCGAAAGCCGGTGCGCACGACGCTCTGATCGGATTTTTGCATCCGAAGGCGGCGGGCGGCGTCCTGTACGAGCTGTGCCAGTATCCAAAAGCGTAAAAGAATCGCGAGCGATTTCGTAGTAGAAAAAATTTTTTTGCGGTATACTGGAACTTGTGAATATGTACCAAAATCGGGCAAGTAATCGGGAGGTAACGAGTGTGAGTGCGATCAACGAAGAACGTTTGCTAAACGAGTTTCTGGAGCTCGTGCAGATTGACAGCGAAACGAAAAACGAGGCAGCCATCAACAAGGTGCTGAAACAAAAGCTGATCGAGATGGGCTTTACGGTCGAAGAGGATGACGCAGCAGCGAAGACAGGCCATGGCGCCAACAACTTGATTGCGACCTTGGAAGGCACAGGAAACGGTCCGGCGATTTTGTTCAGCAGCCACATGGATACCGTTGTGCCAGGTAACGGCATCAAGCCGCAAATCCGCGATGGCTACATCTACTCTGACGGTACGACCATTCTCGGAGCGGATGACAAGGCGGGGATTGCTGCTATTTTTGAAGGCATTCGCACGCTGAAGGAACAAAACTTGCCCCATCCAACGATCCAGGTTGTCTTGACCGTAGGGGAAGAATCCGGTCTGGTCGGTTCCCGCGCGTTGGACGCAAGCTTGCTCAAGGCGGAGATGGGCTTCATTCTCGACTCTGAAGGCCCTGTCGGCAAAATTACGGTGGCAGGTGCGGGTCAGTACCGGATCGTCACCAAAATCCATGGGAAAGCCGCTCACGCTGGCGTCAACCCAGAGGATGGAATCAGCGCGATCACCGTTGCTAGCAAGGCGATTTCCCGCATGTCGCTGGGACGCATCGACGCGGATACCACCGCGAATATCGGGCGTTTCGAAGGCGGCAAGGCGTACAACATCGTCAGCGATTACGTGGAAATCTGGTCCGAAGCGCGCAGTCTCGTGATGGACAAGTTGGAAGCGCAAGTGAAGAAAATGACGACAGCGTTCGAGGAAGCGGCAGCCGAGATGGGCGCTACTTGCGAGAACAACGTCATCTTCATGTACCACGGCTACAAATTCAATGAAGAAACGCCAGTCGTGCAAAAAGCGATCGGCGCAGTCAAGCGCATTGACCGCAATCCGGAGCTTGTCGCAAGCGGCGGCGGCAGCGACGGCAACGTGTTCAACGGCTACAACATCCCGAGCGTGAACTTTGCCATCGGCTACGAGGAAATTCATACGAAAAACGAGCGCATGCCAATCGCTGAACTGAACAAAGCAGCCGAGCTGGTGCTCGCTATCATCGCAGAAGTACAAGAACAGTAGGAACAGGCTGGCGGAATCCCGATGGGGGTTCCGCTTTTTGCTTTTTTGCGAATGGATGATTGGGACAAACGTTGTCTGTCATAGACTGTAGGAAGGAGCGGGACGAGGGGGAGGAGCATGCTGTATCTGGTGACGGGCACGGTCATTCGTATAGGAGAAAAGCACGCGGGAATGCAAGTGCTGGAGGTCGAGTTGGCTGCTTGCGCCGGGGAGGAAGCTGGCCCGCAGAAGGCACTTTCGTTTGCCCAGGAGGACTACCGCATCGGCGATACGCTCCTGCTCAATACGACGGCGCTGCGCCTGCAACTCGGGACGGGCGGGTTTCATCTGGTCGTCGGCAAGACTGGGGAAGAGGCAAGCCGCGACGTCATGCCGAGCAAATGGGGACATATTATGAAAATGCGCTATTCGCCCTGGCAGTTGGCAGTGGATGCGGTCGAAGAACAGGCCAGCCCTTTTCACGACTTGTTTCGGCAGCCGGACCTGTCGCTGGACGGTACGCCTGTGCTCATCGGCGAGCTGCACAGCCTGCTGCCGCCGGCAATACTTGCGCTCAAAGAAAACGATCCGCAACTGCGGTTAGTCTATGTCATGCCCGATGCGGCTTCGCTGCCGATTGCGCTTAGCCGTCACGTCCAACAGTTGTCCCGGTCGGGCAACTTGACGGCGACGATTACGACGGGACATGCGTGGGGCGGCGATCGCGAGGCGGTGACGATTCATAGCGGCTTGCTGGCCGCGCGCCATGTGGAGCGGGCCGATGTCATCGTCTGCATGCTTGGCCCGGGCGTTGCGGGAACGGGCACTTCCTACGGTTTTTCCGGCGTCCAGTTGGCAGAAGTGATTCACGCCGTGTCGGCACTGGGAGGCACGCCTTTTTTTATTCCGCGCATCAGCTTTGCCGACCAGCGCAGTCGCCATTACGGCATCAGCCATCATACGACTGCGATCCTCGGCAGATTTGCCCTCTGCCCCGTGCTGGTGACGTTGCCGCGGCTTGGCGACGAGCGCGATGCGATTATCGAAGAGCAGCTCGCAGCGATTACAGACAGCCGGGCCGGACACAGGCTGGCATATGGACCAGCGCCGTCTGTCGCGCGCCTCGATGCGCTGGAAAAAGGCTACGGCTTGTCCTTTTCCACAATGGGCAGAAGCTGGAGAGAGGACCCGGTTCCGTTTCAGACGGCTGTTTTGGCCGCCGATCTTTTGGGGAAAAGCCTGTCGTATCCGGCGGAGGCGCTCAGCGGCGAGCAGCGTTTGTCCGCTTCGTCAAATACTCTTGAAGCGTTAGCTCTTTATTTGACCAGGAGCGGAGAGCGGCCTTGATTTCCCATGCTTTTCCAACCATCCGCAATTGCTTTTCGCTGACATAGGTTTTCATTCACAATCTCCTCCGATACAATGAGTGTGGACAAGCTTTATGCTCCCAACTTATGGAGCGAGGAATCGAATTAGAACGACCAAGCTGAAAAAAAGGATGATGAATGTGAGCAAGCAAGACCACTTGTACGAAAAAACGATTGCCAGCCAGCCGATTTACGAGGGACGGATTATCAGTCTGAAGGTCGACGAGGTGCTTTTGCCAAACGGACATACAGCGAAGCGGGAGATCGTCAATCACCCGGGAGCGGTTGCCGTCATGGCGCTGACGGATGACAACAAGCTGGTGGCGGTGCGGCAATTTCGCAAGCCGCTGGAGCAGACGATTGTCGAGATTCCCGCAGGCAAGCTGGAGCCGGGAGAAGAGCCACTGACTTGCGCCAAGCGCGAATTGGAAGAAGAGACAGGCTATGTGGCGAGCCACTACGAGCCGCTCAGCTCGTTTTACACCTCGCCAGGCTTCGCCGACGAGATTTTGCATGTGTTTGTCGCGACAGGGCTGAAAAAAGGCGAGAGCAAGCCGGACGAGGATGAGTTCGTGGACGCGCTTGAGCTGACACTGGAGGAAGCGCACGCCTTGCACCGCAGCGGGGAGATTCGCGATGCGAAAACGGTAGTGGCGCTGTTTGCCTGGGAGAACATGCTGCTCCGAAAGCAGTTGAACGGGTAATGCAGACTTATTTTTGCGACATGCACATCCACATAGGCGGAACGTGGACCGGAAAGCCCGTGAAAATTACCGCGTCGCGCCAGATGACCTTGACGAAAATTTTGGAGGAAGCTTCGGAAAAAAAGGGAATGGATGTCATCGGGATTATCGACGCGCATTCGCCGGAGGTGCAGGACGAGCTAATGTCTCTGTTGGAGGCGGGAGCGGCGACGGAGCATGCGGACGGAGGGATTTTATACAAAGGGACGATGCTGATTCTCGGCTGCGAGCTGGAAATCAAGGAGCCGGGGCGGGGAGCGGCTCACTTCCTCGTCTACTTGCCGAGGCTGGCTAACATGCAGCAATGGACCCGCTGGCTTGCCGAGCGCTGCAAAAATGTCCAGCTCAGCTCCCAGCGCGTGGCTGCCCGGATTGGCGAGCTGCAGGATGCCGTGGAACAGTTGGGCGGGATGCTCATTCCGGCGCACATTTTCACCCCGCACAAAGGGCTGTACGGAAGCTGTACAGATCGGCTGGCGGATGTGCTCGACCCGTCCCGCATCTACGCTGTAGAGCTTGGGCTGAGCGCGAATACGGACATGGCGGATCGGCTGTCCGAGCTGCACGCCAAAACGTTTCTCACCAATTCCGATGCGCACTCCCTCGGCAAAATCGGCCGAGAGTATCAAAGCATCGCGATGGAAGCGCGTTCGTTCGCCGAGTGGGCAAAAGCGATTCGCCGCGAGGGCGGCAGAGGGGTGACGGTGAATTACGGCCTGCATCCGCAACTGGGCAAATACCACCAAACCGCTTGCCAGGGCTGCCAGTCGCTTTTGCCAGCAGACGCAAAAGGGAGATGTCCCGAGTGCGGACACAAGCGGATCGTGCGCGGCGTGGCTGCGCGCATCGACGAGCTGGCAGACCGGGAAGCCGGAGCGCACCCTGCGTTTCGCCCGCCTTATATCGAGCAGTTTCCGCTGGAATTTATCCCGGGAGTCGGGCCGAAGCTGCTCGCCAAGCTGTATCACGCGTTTGGCACGCAGATGAATGTCGTGCACCGAGCGACAGAGGAAGAACTGGCACATGTCGTCGGCGAAAAAATTGCCAAGCTGATCGTGGCAGGCAGGGCAGGTTGTTTGAACGTGCAAAAAGGCGGCGCGGGAACTTACGGAAAGGTGATCTTGTCCTAACTGTCATAGCCCCCGTCTCCGGCGCATAAGCTGTACAGTAATCAGCGAAGCGGGAGGGGACGAACCGTGCGTTCACGAGTCGGACAAACTATCCAATCCTATATGAGAGAACATCAGTCGCTCTATTGGTTTACGATTGTCCTGTTTACCATGGGGATTATTTTCGGTGCCGTGCTCGTCAACTCGCTGCCACTTTCGCAAAAGCAGGAGCTGTACGGTTTTCTGCAATATTTTTTTAACAGCCTGAGCACGAGCGGCATCCCGGAGACGAGCGCCCATTTTCAGCAGTCGTTCGGGCATTATGCGAAAACGGTCGCGATCATGTGGGTGCTGGGCTTATCCATTATCGGCCTGCCGATGATTTTGCTGATGCTGTTTCTCAAAGGAGTCGTCGTCGGATTTACCGTCGGCTTTTTAGTCAGCCAGTTGCAGTGGAAAGGCGTGACGTTCGCCATGCTCGGCGTACTCCCGCAAAATTTGCTCGTCGTTCCGGCTCTGTTCATCATCGGCGTGAGCGGAATTTCTTTTTCTCTCCGGCTGATCCAGACCCGGCTGTTGAGCAAGCGCGATGTCATTGCCCCGCATTTCATGGGCTATACCGTGCTGGTCATTTCCATGCTGGGCGTGCTGACGCTGGCCGCTCTGTTCGAGACGTTTGTGTCGCCGAGACTGATGCAGCTCGTGCTCAATTAAGAATAATTATCAGGTAAGAACTCATGCATTTGACTTATTCGACGCCCCTCTACTATAATAGGAACAGGTTTCATGCGAGCGGGGAGGGGCATTAATGTTGGAAGAAAAATTAGAGAAGATCAAGCAACAGTTGCATTCACAAAACTACAAGCTGACACCACAGCGTGAAGCCACTGTTCGCGTCTTGCTGGAAAATGAAGAAGATCACTTGAGTGCGGAAGATGTTTATTTGCTGGTGAAGGATAAAGCGCCCGAAATCGGGCTTGCGACTGTATACAGAACTCTTGAGCTTTTGAGCGACTTGAAAATCCTTCATAAAATGAACTTCGGCGATGGGGTAGCCAGATACGACCTTCGCGATGACAATGCGGCTTACCACCACCATCACCTCATTTGCCTCAACTGCGGCACTGTGGACGAGATTTTTGAAGACTTGCTTGTCAGTGCAGAAGAAAAGGTCAAGAATGTTTACAACTTTGCTATTACCGACCACCGTCTTACCTTTTACGGGATTTGCGGTCGCTGCATTGACAAAGTAAACGTGGAGGACTTCAAATAAGCCAACTTCTCTGGGAACGGAGAAGTTTTTTTCTTTTCTCTTTCGGCGCTTTTGTAATGGCCGACGTTTTCCTGTGGCATCCTAGAACAGTACATGGAGACAGGAGGCGAGATGGCTTTTGATTATTGGCGTACCGAAAGAGATCAAAAATAACGAAAACCGCGTCGGGCTTACTCCTGCTGGCGCCAGCTCCTACAGGCAAGCAGGACACCGCGTGCTGGTAGAGACGCAGGCGGGAGTAGGCTCCGGCTTTACCGATGAAGACTATGCCGCAGCAGGGGCGGAAATTCAGCCGTCGGCAGAGGAAGTGTGGAAAAACGCCGACATGATCTGCAAGGTCAAGGAGCCGCTGCCTGACGAGTACCCGTACTTCCGGGAAAACCTGATTCTGTTTACGTATCTGCACCTCGCGCCGGAGCGGGAGCTGACCGAGCAGTTGCGGGCGAAAAAAGTGGTGGCAATCGCCTACGAGACGATCCAGACCGACAGCGGGGCACTGCCGCTGCTCATGCCGATGAGCGAAGTGGCGGGGAGGATGTCCGTTCAGATCGGGGCGCAGTTTCTGGAGAAGCCACACGGCGGAAAAGGCGTCCTTTTGGGCGGGGTCCCCGGTGTTTTGCCTGGGCGCGTCGTCATTGTAGGCGGGGGCATCGTCGGGACGAATGCGGCGCGAATGGCGATCGGGCTTGGGGCCAATGTCAGTTTGCTCGACATTAACGCCAACCGGCTGCGCGAACTGGATGAAATGTTTGGCGGCAGGCTGCAGACGCTGATGTCCAACTCCTACAACATCGCCGAAGCGGTAAAAGACGCGGATTTACTGATTGGAGCCGTGCTCATTCCCGGCGCCCGCGCTCCGCGGCTGGTCACGGAGGAGATGGTCAAGACGATGTCGCCTGGCTCGGTCATTGTCGACGTGGCAATCGATCAGGGCGGCTCCATCGAGACGGTCGACCGCATATCCACCCACAGCGACCCGACGTATGTCCGGCATGGCGTCGTCCACTATTCGGTGGCCAACATGCCAGGGGCGGTACCGCGCACCTCGACGATTGCGTTGTCCAACGTGACGCTGCCGTACGGGCTTTTGCTCGCCAACAAAGGGTATCGGGCGGCGATTTCCCAGCATCGGGCCTTGGCGCGCGGGGTCAACGTGCTAAACGGACATATCGTTTACGAGGCTGTCGCCCGTTCGTTGAACTTGCCGTACACGCCGCTCGACGATGTGCTGCAGGAGCTTCCGCTGTAGAGCCGCATGGGCGAAGAGACAAGTGCATACATATGAAGAGAGCAGGGAGGTGGACAGATGGGGTTCCCGTATCGCCGGATGATGGAGGCGCTTCGCTTTTTGCTGTTATTCGTGACGTGCTCATTGCTCTCTTACGGTATCATCACGTTGCTTGCGGAAAAATTGCTGCCGGCCGACCCATACCACGAGCCGCACGGGAATGCCGTGAAGGTCGTGAAACTGATTAATTCCCCGCAAACACAGGACCTGGACGGCTACCTCGCGCGGTTGCAGTTGTTTTATTTGACGGGAGAGTAAATGCACTTTTTTGTGTGCGGGCAGCAGGAGATTTTTACTCGATGTGGAAAGCAATACAGGATACTTATCACCTGAAGGGGACAGCTTCATGGACAGTCTGATTGATCTATTTATCCATTTCCTCGCTGTGGAAAAGGGGCTATCGCGCAACACCCTGGAATCGTATCAGCGGGACATGGTCGCCTATACCTCGTATTTGCACGAGCAGGGCGTGACCCGGATCGAGGAATCAACGCGGACGCACATCATCGGCTACTTGCTCGTCCTGCGGGAAAAGGGGCGGGCAACCGCGACGCTTTCGCGCAATATGGCATCCATTCGCGCTTTCTACCAGTTTCTCGTTCGGGACAAAATCATCGACAAAGATCCTTCGATCCACCTGGAGACGCCCAAAATCGAAAAGCGCTTGCCAAAAGTGCTCTCGGTTGACGAAGTGGAGCGGCTTCTGGACAGTCCCCCTGTCAATCACCCGGCCGGGCTGCGGGACAAGGCGATGCTGGAACTGCTGTATGCGACAGGCATCCGCGTCTCTGAGCTGGTCAATCTGGACAAAGCGGATGTCAATCTGGATATGGGCTTTGTCAAATGCATGGGAAAAGGCTCCAAGGAACGGATTATTCCGCTTGGCTCCGTCGCCATTCAGATGGTCCGGCACTATTTGCAGGCAGGACGTCCCAAGCTGGTGAAGGGGACGGGCGAGTCAGCCTTGTTTCTCAATCATTTGGGCAAGCAGATCACGCGTCAGGGCTTTTGGAAAATTATCAAGCGCTATGCCGCGAAAGCGAATATCCGGGCGGAGATTACGCCGCATACCTTGCGTCATTCTTTTGCCACCCACCTGTTGGAAAACGGGGCGGACTTGCGCTCGGTACAGGAGATGCTCGGGCATGCGGATATTTCCACGACACAAATCTACACGCATGTGACCCGGACGAGGATCAAGGACATTTATGCCAAAACGCATCCGCGAGCGTAATGCCGATGCGGCTTGGGATACGATGAAGATACCCCCGACAACGCTAGACAAAAGAAACACAGATGACTCCGCCCGAGTCCGAGGCGGAGCAAGCTTATCTCCATCAGGTCAGACGTCTGACGACCTGGGATGAAACTTTATCCATTTTTTGAACTGGAGGCGTTAACATTGCGTTATTCACGTGTATTTCTGATCGTTATGGATAGCGTGGGAATCGGCGAACAGCCAGATGCTCCCAAATTCCGCGATGAAGGAGCCAACACGCTCGGCCATATCGCGGAGCGCGTCGCAGGCTTTGCTTTGCCGAACCTGCAAAAGCTCGGGCTCGGAAATATTGCCCCGCTAAAAGGCGTCCCTGCTGCGGAAGCTCCAGCCGCCCACTATGGGAAAATGCAGGAAATTTCCATGGGAAAAGATACGACGACAGGCCACTGGGAGATTATGGGCTTGCACGTCGCAACGCCGTTTCGGACGTATCCGGACGGTTTTCCAGCCGAGCTGATCGCGGAATTTGAACAGCGCATCGGGCGGAAGGTGCTTGGAAACAAAGTCGCTTCCGGTACGGATATTCTCGACGAGCTGGGCGAAGAGCACATGAAAACAGGGGCTGTCATTGTGTACACGTCTGCTGATAGCGTTTTCCAGGTGGCTGCCCACGAGGAAATCGTGCCGTTGGAGGAGCTGTATCGCATTTGCCAGGTGGCGCGCGAGCTTACTTTGCGGGATGAGTTTGCCGTGACGCGCGTGATCGCCAGACCGTTTGTCGGAGAGCCGGGCAACTTCACACGCACCGCCAATCGCCATGACTACTCCGTCAAGCCGTTCGAGCCGACCGTGATGAACCGTTTGCAGGATGCCGGACTGACCTCGATCGCGATCGGCAAAATCAGCGACATTTATGCCGAGGAAGGAATCACGCAGTCGATCCGAACCAAAGATAACATGGATGGCGTAGACCAATTGATCGGCACGATGAAGCAGTCGTTTACAGGTCTGTCGTTCGTCAACCTCGTCGACTTTGATGCGAAGTTCGGACATCGCCGCGATCCGGAAGGGTACGGCCAGGCGCTGATGGAGTTCGATGCCCGCATTCCGGAAATTTTGGCCGCCATGCAAGAAAACGACCTGCTCGTGATTACCGCTGACCACGGCAACGATCCGGTCCACCACGGAACCGACCATACGCGCGAATACGTTCCGCTCCTGGTGTACCACAAAGGCATACGCACAGGGGAAAACTTGGGCATTCGCGAAACATTTGCCGATCTCGGCGCGACGATTGCGGACAATTTTGGCGTGGCCGCTCCGGCAATCGGAAAAAGCTTCCTGAATCGTGTATAAAGGTTAAGTAATTATAAACATTTATATAGAAGAAACGTAACCGAAGAGGAGTGTTCACATATGGCAAATTTGCAAGAAGCAGTAGCGTTTATCGAACCAAAACTGGCGGAAAAGCCGACGATCGGGCTGGTATTGGGTTCCGGGCTGGGCGTTTTGGCCGATGAGATCGAAAATCCGGTCGTCATTCCGTACCACGAAATTCCGGGCTTCACCGTGTCCACGGTAGTCGGACACAAAGGGCAGCTCGTCATCGGCAAGCTGCAAGGCAAACAAGTAGTGGCGATGCAAGGCCGTTTCCACTTCTACGAAGGCCACGGGCTGGATGCAGTCGTTTTCCCGATCCGCGTGATGAAGCTTTTGGGCGTGGAGACGATCATCGTGACCAATGCGGCGGGCGGCATTAACGAAGGTTACGATCCGGGCGATCTGATGCTGATTTCCGACCATATCAACATGACTTTCCGCAACCCGCTGATCGGGCCAAACGACGACGAGCTGGGCGCGCGTTTCCCTGACATGTCCGAAGCGTACTCCAAAGAGCTGCGCCAACTGGCGCATCAAGTAGCGTCCGAGCAAGGCATCAAGCTGCGCGAAGGCGTGTACGTAGGATTGCTTGGCCCAAGCTACGAGACGCCGGCGGAAATCCGCATGCTCCGTCTGCTCGGCGGAGATGCCGTAGGGATGTCGACTGTTCCGGAAGTGATCGTCGCGCGCCACATGAAAGTAAAAGTGCTGGGCATTTCGTGCATCAGCAACATGGCAGCAGGCATTCTCGAACAGCCGCTTTCGCACGATGAAGTAATGGAGACGACCGAAAAAGTAAAAACGCAGTTCCTGGCATTGGTCAACGGCATCGTAGCCAAACTGTAAAGAACAAGGCGGAGGGGATTTTCTATGCGGATGGTCGATATGATTGCCAAAAAGCGTGACGGCGGCGAGCTGACAACCGAGGAAATACAGTTTCTCGTAGACGGATATACAGACGGAACCATTCCTGACTACCAGATGTCCGCCTGGGCGATGGCGGTTTTTTTCCGCGGCATGACAGCGCGCGAGACAGCAGATTTGACACTGGCTATGGCAGGCTCGGGCGAGCAGCTCGACTTGTCCTCGCTGGCAGGCATCAAGGTGGACAAGCACAGCACGGGGGGAGTAGGCGACAAGACGACGCTTGTCGTCGCCCCTCTGGTGGCAGCAGCAGGCATTCCCGTAGCGAAAATGTCGGGCCGCGGCCTGGGCTACTCGGGAGGAACGATCGACAAGCTGGAGTCGTTTAGCGGCTTTCAGGTAGAGCGCACACGCGAGCAGTTTTTGCAGCAGGTGCGCGATATTGGCGTGTCCGTCATCGGGCAGTCCGGCAACCTGACTCCGGCAGACAAAAAACTGTACGCGCTGCGTGACGTGACAGCGACCGTAGAAGCGGTTCCGCTGATCGCAAGCTCGATCATGTCCAAAAAGATTGCGGCGGGCGCTGACGCCATCCTGCTCGACGTAAAAGTCGGCAAGGGTGCGTTCATGAAAAGCCTGGAAGAAGCGGAAACGCTGGCAAACGCGATGGTCGCAATCGGCAGCCAGGTCGGACGCAAAACGGTGGCGGTCATCAGCGACATGAACCAGCCGCTCGGCTTTGCCGTGGGCAATGCGCTGGAAGTGAAAGAAGCCGTAGAGACGCTGGCTGGCAGAGGGCCAAAAGATTTGACCGAGCTTGCCCTCTCGATTGGCTCGCGCATGCTTGTTTTGGGTGGACTCGTTTCCACTGTTGAGGAAGGCCGCGTCAAGCTGGAGGAACTGATGACGAGCGGCAAAGCCGTGGACAAGCTGGCCGAGATGGTGGAAGCGCAAGGCGGCGACAAACAGGACGTGTACGACCTATCCCGTTTGCCGCAGGCGAAAATCATTCATCAGGTTGTCGCAGAGCAGGATGGCTATGTGGAGGCGATTGACGCCGAAGCGGTAGGGCATGCCTCTGTCGTCCTGGGAGCTGGCCGTCTGACGAAGGAAATGCCGATCGATCTGGCGGTAGGCTTCGTGCTGCACAAAAAGCGGGGAGACGAAGTCCGGGCCGGCGAGGCGCTGATGACGATCCACGCCAACGACGAGCAGCTTTTGCAAAGCGCGCTGGAAGAATTGCGGAATGCCTTCTCTATTTCGACAACAATTCCGTCCGCCCAGCCGCTGATTTATAAAATCATCGAGGCGTAAATCGCGCCTTTTTCTTGAAGGATCAACAAAGGAAAGAGTGTGCCTGCCTGGGGTGCGCACACTCTTTCTGTGTGTAAAAATACAGTTTTTCGAGAAAATATAGTTGATTAAATTGTCATTTTCCTTTTCAATATGAGATAGGAAGTGCTTGTTTGATAATATAAAAAAATTTTTACTGTTCGGCTACACTTTATAATGTTTTATAATTCTACTTGTCAAATTTCGTTGACACCGCTATCATTTCAGATTACTTTTAATGTAACAGACAAATTATTAAAGATTTTTTCGAGTTTCGTAAAAAAAGGATGGAGGTTCCCGGAAAAACGTATTTATGAGAAAGTTGGACCATGTTGACAAGCAGATTCTGCAAATCCTCCAGGAAGACGGACGAATCCCGTACACAGAAATCGCGCATCAACTTGGCGTGAGCGAGGGAACCATTCGATCTCGCATTACCCGTCTGTTGCAAGATGGAGTCTTTCAATTCGTTATTCATCCCGACCCGGCAAAGCTTGGGCTGAAAGTACAAGCAATCATCGGGTTGACCACCAAACTCGGTTCACAGAAAAATGTGGCAGAAGAGTTGAGCAAATTCTCTGCAGTCCGGTTTGTGGGTGCATTTAGCGGTAAGCACGACTTGATTATCCAAGCGTGTTTCCATAGCAATGACGAGCTGATCACTTTCGTCAATGAACGACTCTCTCAAATTGAAGGGATTGTAGGCGCGGATGTTTCGTTGGAACTGAAGCAGTACAAAGATTCCTTCTCTATCGTTCACGATGACGAGGTGACCCTGCAGTGAAAGGGGTTGATGCCTTCTAGCCGAAGTCAGGAAGCTTCGGGCCATGTTCGTTTTTTTCGTCCTTTATTTTCTGAAAAAAGACAAAAAAGAAAACGTACGGGGGGTTATTGCGTTGAAAAAGAATGTATTTGCACTTGTAAGCTCGATTGCAGTTTTGGGTACGGCATTGGCCGGTTGCGGTGGCCAGCAAGCTTCCACTCCAGCACAACCGTCAAACAATTCGAGCACCGAACAGCCTGCGGCAACACCAGAGGCAGAGAAAAAACCACAAGTTCTGAAACTGAACCTGCACTCTGAGCCACCTACGGCTGACCCTGGCCTTTCGGAAGACACTACTTCCGCAGCGATTATCCGCGCTACCTTTGACGGTCTCACCCGCATCGGAGAAGACGGAAAGCCTCATGAGGCGGCTGCCGAGAAAGTGGAAGTCTCTGAAGACATGCTGACCTACAAGTTCACCATTCGCGACGCAAAATGGAGCAATGGCGATCCGGTAACAGCGCACGACTTCGAGTACGCCTGGAAGCGGGCACTCGATCCGAAAACCGGAGCAAACTACGCTTATCAGCTCTACTACATTAAGAACGGTGAAAAAGCGAACAAAAACGAAGCTAAGCTTGATGATGTTGGTGTGAAGGCACTGGATGACAAGACTTTGGAAGTAAAGCTTGAAAATCCGACTCCATTCTTCCTGGAGCTGACTGCTTTCCCAACCTACTTCCCTGTTAACAAAAAAGTGATCGAAGCCAACGAGAAGTGGGCTGGCGAAGCGAAAACCCACGTGGGCAACGGCCCGTTCAAAATGGAATCCTGGGAGCACAAAAGCAAGCTCGTGCTCGTGAAAAACGAAAACTATTGGGACAAGGATGCCGTGAAGCTCGATCGCATCGAGTTCTCCATGGTAGAGGACGAGAACACCGAATTGTCCATGTTTGAAAACGGAGAACTGGATTGGGCGGGTGCTCCAATGAGCGCGCTGCCGACAGATGCGATTCCTGCGCTGAAGGAGCAAGGCAAAATTACGACCCAGCCAATCGCGGGTACGTACTGGTACAAGTTCAACGTGGAAAAACCTCCGTTCGATAATGTGAAGATTCGGAAAGCTTTTGCTTACTCGATTAACCGCCAAGCCCTGATTGACAATATTCTGCAAACCGGACAAATCCCGGCAACAGGGGCAGTACCGCCATCCATGGTCCTGAACCCGAACGGCTACTTCAAGGACAACGACCTGGAAACAGCGAAAAAGCTTTTGGAAGAAGGCATGAAAGAAAAAGGCCTGACAAAGCTGCCGCCAATTACCTTGTCGTACAACACTTCCGAAGGTCACAAAAAGATTGCGGAAGCGATCCAAGACCAATGGAAGAAAAACCTCGGAGTAGAAGTGAAGCTGGAAAACAAAGAGTGGAAAGTGTACCTGGAAGACATGCATGCGGGTAACTTCCAAGTAGGCCGTATGGGCTGGTTGGGCGACTTTAACGATCCAATCAACTTCCTGGAGCTGTACAAGGACAAACTGGGTGGAAACAACGATACGCGTTGGGAAAATCCGAAGTTCAAAGAGCTCCTGAACCAATCTGCTCTGGAAGCTGATCCGGAGAAGCGTAAGAAAATTCTCGCAGATGCCGAGCAAATCTTGATGGACGAAATGCCGATCATGCCAATTTACTTCTATACCAACTCTTGGGTACAGAAAGAAAACGTCAAAGGCGTTGTCATTGGCGGTCTGGGAGACGTCGACTGGAAATGGGCATACGTAGAGTAATCTAACTGAAGGAATCGGGTATTGCGGCAGAGGGTATATGGAAACCCATATACCTTCTGCTATGCAGTCCCTTCCCATAAATACCAGCTCGCAAACAAGCTGGAAAAGAAAAATATAGAGAGAAAAGTTTCAACGCAAGAGATCATTTTTGGGTTATTTACACAGCCGATTTTTGCACTGTGTCGGTAACGTCCGCAGTGTAAAGATGGGACGTGAAAGCAATCAAATCTGTCAAGGGGGTAAATTAGTTGATCCGTTATCTTGGTAAGCGCATCATCTTCATGCTCATCTCGCTCTTCCTGATTGTAACGGCCACCTTCTTCATCATGAAAGCGGTACCGGGTGGACCATTTACATCAGAGAAAAACGTTCCTGATGAGATTAAAGCGGCACTCGAGGCCAAATACAAGCTGAATTTGCCGCTGCACGAGCAGTACTTCGAATATTTGAAGGGTGTCGTTACTTGGGATTTGGGCCCGTCGTTTACAGAAAAATCTTCGACGGTAAACGAAATGATTAATCGCGGTTTCCCTGTATCAGCGCACTTGGGAGCACAAGCATTGCTCTTGGCAATCTTCGGAGGTATTATCCTTGGGGTGGTTGCAGCACTGAAGCATAACAAGTGGCAAGATTATTCCGCTATGGTGATAGCAGTTTTGGGGCTATCCGTTCCAGGTTTCATCTTGGCATCATTTTATCAGTATTTCTTCGCGATTCAATGGGGTCTTTTGCCTATCGCAAAATGGGAAGGCTTCGAGTACACGATTTTGCCATCTCTCGCACTCGCCGCGTCGCCAATGGCTTTTATCGCTCGTTTGACGCGTTCCAATATGATTGAAGTCCTTGGACAAGACTACATCAAAACGGCAAAAGCAAAAGGTCTGCACACCTTTACGATTACCGTGAAGCATGCAATTCGCAACGCGCTCTTGCCGGTTATTACTTACCTCGGTCCATTGATTGCCAACATCCTGACTGGTGCATTCGTTATCGAGCGTATCTTCGGGGTTCCTGGTCTGGGTCGTGAATTCGTATTGTCCATCACCAACCGCGACTACACGGTTATCATGGGGACAACGGTCTTCTACTCCATCATTCTCGTAGTGATGATCCTGATTGTGGACATCGCGTACACCTTGGTAGACCCACGAATTAAACTCGCAGACGCAGGAAGGGAGTAATGTGAAAATGCAGCAATTGACAAAAGAGCATTTTGAACCGATTTCGGTCGATCTTCGCCAAGCAGAAGCGATCAAGCGTCCGAGCCTCTCTTTCTGGGCGGATGTATGGCGTCGCTTGAAAATGAATAAAGTCGCGATGGCTTCCTTGATCTTTATCGTCGCGCTGATGGTATGTGCTGTCGTCATTCCGATGGTGTCTTCCAACGACTATTTCACAACCGATTTGGCTGGCAAAAACAAAAAGCCATCCGCTGAGCACTGGTTTGGTACGGATGACCTTGGACGCGACATGTTCGTGCGGATTTGGTACGGAGCTCGCATTTCCTTGGAAGTTGGTCTGGCTGCTGCCTTCATCGACTTGATTATCGGGGTCATCTGGGGCTGTATTGCCGTTTTCTATGGCGGTAAAGTAGACGAGATCATGATGCGTTTCGCTGATATTTTGTTCGCTATTCCGTACTTGCTTGTCGTTATTTTGCTGATGGTTGTCTTAGCCCCCGGGGTCGGCACGATCATTATCGCCTTGACGATAACGGGGTGGATTGGGATGGCCCGGATTGTGCGCGGGCAAATTTTGCAGCTCAAATCGCAAGAATTCGTGCTGGCAGCGCGCTCCCTTGGTGCTGACAGCGGCCGTTTGATCTTTAAACACCTGATTCCAAACGCTTTGGGTCCAATCATCGTTACGCTCAGCTTGACTGTACCGTCCGCGATTTTCGCAGAGTCTTTCCTGTCCTTTATCGGTTTGGGGGTAGCGGCGCCTGTTGCTTCCTGGGGCACGATGTCCTCAGAAGGTTTGCCTGCCATGAAGTACTATCCGTGGCGGTTGATGTTCCCGGCCCTTTTCATCTCCGTGACCATCTTGGCATTTAACTTGTTTGGTGACGGTCTGCGCGATGCAGTAGACCCACGCCTGCGTAAATAGGAGGGATCATCGTTATGGAACGCATTCTCGAAGTAAAAGACCTGCATGTCTCCTTCCATACGTATGCAGGTGAAGTCAAAGCAGTACGAGGCGTTAATTTTCACGTAAATCGCGGGGAAGCAGTAGCGATTGTAGGGGAGTCCGGTTGCGGTAAATCCGTAACCGCTCAAACCCTCATGAAGCTGATCCCGATGCCGCCAGGCGAGATCAAAAAAGGCGAAATCCTCTTTAATGGACAGAACATTGTCAAAAAGTCGAATAAAGAAATGGAATCCATCCGCGGAAAAGACATCGGGATGATTTTCCAGGACCCGATGACATCGTTGAACCCGACGATGACCATTGGCAACCAGATTACCGAGGGACTTATCAAGCACCAAAACATGAGCCGTGCAGCCGCTCGCGATCGCGCGATTGAGCTGTTGACCATGGTAGGTATCCCGCAACCGGAAAAACGTGTGGAGCAATATCCACACGAGTTTTCCGGCGGGATGCGCCAACGGGCGATGATCGCCATCTCTCTCGCCTGTTCGCCCAAGCTGTTGATAGCGGATGAGCCGACAACAGCTTTGGACGTAACGATTCAGGCTCAGATTTTGGATTTGATGAAAGACTTGCAAAAGAAAACGGGTACTTCCATTATCCTCATTACGCATGACCTTGGTGTTGTTGCTGAGATGTGCGACCGCGTAATCGTCATGTACGCTGGGAAAGTGATTGAAACGGGCACAGTAGATGACATTTTCTACAACCCGCAACATCCGTACACGAAAGGTCTGCTGCGCTCTGTGCCGCGTCTGGACTTGAACCGTGATGAGCCGTTGACTCCGATCTTCGGAACACCGCCGGACCTTCTGCGTCCGCCAGTGGGCTGTGGCTTCACCGCTCGCTGCGAATCGGCTATGCGTGTTTGCCAGGAGATCGATCCTGAGTTGAACGAAATCAGCACGACCCAACGAGCAGCATGCTGGCTGCAGCACCCGCTCGCTCAGAACCGCGCAGGATCGTAGGAGGAGGGTAAACAGTGGATAACCGTGAGACACTCATTGAAGTACGCAACTTGAAAAAGTTCTTTTCCATTGGCGATAATACTCTGAAAGCTGTGAATGATATCTCGTTTGAAATCAAACGGGGGGAAACTCTCGGGGTAGTAGGGGAGTCCGGCTGTGGGAAGTCCACCGCGGGTCGTACGATTCTTCGTTTATATGACGCGACTGGCGGGGACGTCCTCTTTGAAGGCAAAAGCATCATGAATTTGAATCATCAGGAAATGAAGGCCATGCGCCGCAACATGCAGATGATTTTCCAGGACCCGTACGCTTCCTTGAACCCGCGTATGACTGTTGGGGATATCATCGGCGAGGCGCTTGACATTCACGGCCTTGCTACCGGGCAAAAGCGCAAGGAACGCATCCAGGAGCTGCTTTCTTTGGTCAGCTTGAACCCTGAGCACATGAACCGCTTCCCGCACGAGTTTTCGGGCGGTCAGCGCCAACGTATCGGGATTGCCCGTGCGCTGGCTGTAGAACCTAAGTTTATTGTTTGTGACGAGCCGATTTCCGCTCTCGACGTATCCGTTCAGGCACAGGTTGTCAACCTGCTTGAGCAGCTTCAGGAAAGAATGGGCCTGACCTACATGTTCATTGCCCATGACCTGTCGATGGTGAAATACATCTCCGACCGCGTTGCCGTTATGTACCTGGGCAAAATGGTCGAGCTGGCCGAAAGCGACGCTTTGTATGAAAAACCGCTCCATCCTTATACGCAAGCCCTGTTGTCTGCGATTCCGATCCCAGACCCAGAGGTGGAGCGCAACCGCGAGCGCATCGTGCTGCAAGGTGATGTACCTAGCCCAATGAACCCGCCAAGCGGCTGTCATTTCCGCACGCGTTGCCCGAAAGCAATGCCGGAGTGCGCTGCATCTGTACCAGTATGGAAAGAAGTCGAGCCCGGACACTTCGCTGCTTGTCACTTGTACAATTAATCTTTTCATGAAGAAAGCGAGTTCTCGGATGCATCAGACCCGGAACTCGCTCCTTTCATAAAGGGAGGTTTTACCACTTGGAAAACAGGGTATAAGTACAGTTGATAACCTTTTTCAAGGGTATTTTTTTCAAAACCATCACTAGAAAATGTAGGGTATGAAAAGGAGGCAGCATCATGAGCCGATTTTTGTCGCCGAAATGGAAAAAGAAAGGGGCTGGGTTTTCGTTTTCTGGAAAAGGAAAGATCAAGAGCCTGCTCGCCACAGAAAAACTGCGGGGCTCCCTGGCAACAAAGATGATTGTCTTTGGCTTGATTCTCGTACTTATCATTATTGGCTCGTTGCAATACATAGCGCTTTCTTTTTCAAAATCTACTTTGCTCTCCATTACTTCCAAGCAAGCGAAAATGCTGGCGGAGCAGCACGCGGCCAGCATGGAAGACTGGATTCAAACAATCGTGAAGTCGACAGAATCGGCTGCCGCCAAGCGCGTCATGATGACAGAGCTGGAGCCGTTGATTATGGAGCAGTTCACGCTGATGCGGCAATCGCATAAAGAAATATCCAAAATTTATTTGATAGACAGCAGCAGCGGGAGGTCGCTCTACTCCCTGACCGGGAAAAACGAGATTGACTTCAAGCAAAAGCAGTATTACCAACGGGTCATGAGTACCGGGAAAACGGTCATTTCAGACGAGGAAATTGTTGAGGGCATTAATAAGAGTTTTCTTTATATTGCGACACCTGTCGGGGAGAAAAACAGCGATACGAGCCGCATGTTCGTCGTCGGATTTACGATTGACCAGATGACGGAAAAAATTCCGGAAATCTCCTTCATGCAAAACGGATATGCGTTTGTCGTTCGGCAGGACGGGCTGGTCGTTGCTCACCAAAACCCGCAAAACAACAACAAGCTGGTGCTCGCAGGGCAGTCGGACTACGAGGAAATGCTGGAGTTGATGAAGCATGACATGAGCAACAGCCTGTTGTACTCCGATCACGGCAAAGATTCCTTCGCTGCCTTTGCGCCGATCCACCTGTTGAAGTGGAACGTCGTCCTGTCGACGGGCAGCGATGAAGTGTACGGCGAAGTGAATGGCATGTGGCTGTACTTTGTCCTGTTCAGCCTGCCGATTATTGCGCTGTCGGTATGGGCGATCTGGTGGTTCGCCAAGCGGATTCGCCTCTCGCTGTTTGCGATTGCCAGAGACATGGATCGCATCGGCTCAGGCCACTTCGACGTCCATGTCAACGTAAACGGCAATGACGAGCTGGCGATGGTAGGCCGCAAAATGAACGAGATGGCTGCCGAGCTGCGCAAGCTGATTGCGCTCGTGCAAGGACAAGCAACCCAGTTGAACGTGGCGACAGACGAGCTGACGCAGTTCGCCCAGGACAACAAAGGGGCGATCAGCGTCATCACTGACAACATCTCGACGATCGCGCAACGGGTTTCCACGCAGACGAACGAGGTGCAGGCGACGGCGACGACCGTCTCGGAAATCTCGCAAGGCGTCGAGCAGGTAGCGATCGCGGCGGAGTCCACTTCGATTGCGACGACGCGGACGTTTGAGCGCGCCCAGGGCGGTATGCAACTGGTCGAGGACGTCATTGACACGGTACGCCGCGCGACAGGCGAGGTGGAACGCACAGCCGCGCAAATGCACAGCTTGCGCGAGCGGGCCCGCGAGATTACCAGTATCGTCGAAATGATTACGAGCATCGCCTCACAGACAAATTTGCTCGCGTTGAACGCGGCGATTGAGGCGGCGCGCGCAGGCGAAGCAGGACGCGGCTTCTCGGTCGTGGCGAGCGAGGTGCGCAAGCTGGCAGAAGAGAGCAGCTCCTTCTCCGAGCGCATTGCCGCTATCGCTCACTCGATTAACGATGAAGCGATGGATATGAGCAAGCATATGGACGAAATCGTCACGATGGTAGGCGGCGGCTTGAAGTCTGTCGAGTCTGTGGGCACGACGTTCCAAAACATCGTGGCGGAGATTCAGTCGGCTGCGGAGCAGAGCGAGTCCATGACGGCGACCTCCGAGGAAATGGCTGCGGGCAATCAGGTTGTAACCAATTCGATGCAGCGTCTGGCCAGCATGTCCGACGAAATCAGCGAGTCGATCTCCGGGGTTGTCGAGACGGTAGACGAGCAGTTGAATTCGATTGCGCGCATCAACGAAAATGTGGAACAATTGAAAAAGATGGCAGACGAATTGACGGAAAATGTCAGCCGTTTTGTGATCTAAAACGAATCCCTTCTGCGAAATGCGGAAGGGATTTTTTTTGTGAATATTTTCCTACCCCCTTGGTGAGAATAAAACCATGAATGGAGGGAAGGGACTGCTATGAAACGGATAGGATACTTGGCTTCTTGCTTCATCATGTGTGTGACCATCTTTTCTCCGATGGGTGCGTTGGCAAAAGAAAAAGCAGCTCCGCCAAACAGCGAGATGAATTTTGCCCCGCACGCCTCGTCTGCGATCATGATTGAAGCAGACACGGGAACGGTGTTGTACGAAAAAAATGCAAACGAAAAAATGCCACCCGCCAGCATCACCAAGGTGATGACGATGCTCTTGATTATGGAGGCGGTGGAGCGGGGAGAGCTTAAATTTACCGATAAGGTTAGAACCAGCGAACGAGCAGCGTCGATGGGCGGCTCGCAAATCTTTTTGCAGCCCGGCGAGGAAATGACGGTAGAGGACATGATAAAAGGCATCGCGATCGCCTCGGGCAACGACGCTTCAGTCGCCATGGCAGAGCATCTCGCCGGAACGGAAGAGAGCTTTGTCAACCGGATGAACGAGCGGGCGAAGCAGTTGGGGATGAAAAACACGCATTTTGTCAACTCTAACGGCTTGCCTGCGGAAAATCACTACTCCTCTGCGGCAGACATCGCGATCATGTCGCGTGAGCTGCTGAAGCACGAAGGGATTACGAAGTTTACCGGGACGTACCAGGATTATTTGCGCAAAGACTCGGCAAGCCCGTTCTGGTTGGTCAATACGAACCGGCTCGTCCGTTTTTACGAAGGCGTAGACGGCTTGAAGACCGGCTTTACAGGCGAGGCCAAGTACTGCCTGACCGCTACCGCCAAACGCAACAATATGCGCATCATCGCGGTCGTTATGGGCGAGCCTGACGTCAAGACGCGCAACAACGAAGTGTCCACGATGTTCAACTACGCTTTCACCCATTTCCAGGTGATGCCGATGTACAAAAAAGGCGAGACGGTGGAGTCGCTCACGGTGGATAAAGGGCAGACGCCCAAAGTCAACGTGGTGACGCCACAAGCCGTCAGCCTGCTGATGAAAAAAGGCGAGTCGGCGGACACGTACACGAAAGAAGTCGTCATGAACCGCTCCGTCAACGCTCCACTCTCGAAGGACCAGGTCGTCGGCCATATTTTCATCCGCACGAAAGACGGCCGCGAAGTAAACCGGATTGACCTGTTCCCGGAGCAACAAGTGAATAAAGCAAGCATGTGGGAGATTCTCAAGCGAACCACCAAGGGCGTTTTGATTAGTTACTGACAGACAGCAAAGAAGCGCGAAAAGAATCGAGTTGCCTCGAATGCGATGGCGCGGCTGCTCGATTTTTTTGTTCTTTTGTCGCCTGGCAGGAATTGGTTTGGGCGAAGCAGAAAGAGAGGGTTATTCAAGGGAGAAGGAGTGAGTCAGCCATGAGTTTACGGATTGCGATGGAGACCCGGCAGGACGTGCTGGTGATCCGCTTGCAGGGAGAGCTGGACCATCATACAGCCGAAGAGCTGCGCAGCAAAGTGGATGATATTTTGCGTACACCCAACATTCGTCATATCGTACTGAGCCTGGCTGATTTGGCTTTCATGGACAGTTCCGGTATCGGCGTGATTTTGGGGCGCTACAAGCAAATATCCGCCCGCTCGGGGGAAATGTACGTATGCTCGATCAACCCCACCATTTACCGGATCTTTGAAATGTCTGGCCTGTTCAAAGTAATCAAGTTCCGCGAAAATGAAGCAGATGCTCTGCTTGTTCTGGGGGTGGCGTAAATGAAGGTACAGCGCAATTTTATGTCCGTATCGTTTGCTGCACTGAGCCAAAATGAGGCGTTTGCGCGAATTGCGGTCGCTTCGTTTATCTCGCAGCTCGACATCACGATGGATGAGCTGGAGGAGATCAAGACGGTTGTATCCGAGGCTGTCACGAACGCCATCATTCACGGCTACGACGAAAATCCAGAGGGCGTGGTACATATCTCTGTGCGAATCGACGAGGGAGCTGTGGAGCTGGTCGTGGAGGACAACGGAAAAGGAATCGAGGATGTGGAGCAGGCGATGCAGCCGCTTTATACGACCAAGCCTGAGCTGGAGCGCTCGGGAATGGGCTTTACCATTATGGAGAATTTCATGGATTCTTTGGAAGTCGCGACGGCTGTTGGTAAAGGGACAACCGTTCGTCTGACCAAACGCCTGTCGTTTGCCAAAGCCTTGCAAAATTAGGGGTAGTGCCAATGGGTGCCGATATCAAAAATGCGAGTCAACCATTTCTGACCAATGACCAAGTGAAAGAGCTAATCGCCAAAAGCCAGGCTGGAGACACCGAAGCGCGCGAGCTTCTTGTGAACAGCAATATCCGGTTGGTCTGGTCCGTCGTCCAGCGCTTTATCAACCGAGGGTACGAAGCGGATGATTTGTTTCAAATTGGTTGTATTGGCCTCTTGAAAGCTGTGGACAAATTCGACCTTTCCTATGACGTCAGGTTCTCGACGTATGCCGTGCCGATGATTATTGGCGAAATCCAACGGTTTTTGCGTGATGACGGCACAGTCAAGGTTAGTCGATCGCTCAAGGAGACCGCGAACAAGGTGCGACGAACAAAGGATGAGCTGTACAAGCAATTTGGCCGCGCACCCACGATTGCCGAGGTGGCAGACGCCGTCGGAATCACGCCGGAGGAAGTGGTGTTTGCCCAGGAAGCGAATCGGGCGCCTTCCTCGATTCACGAGACAGTCTTTGAGAATGACGGAGACCCGATTACGCTGATCGACCAGATCGCCGACGAAGGCGTGAACAAGTGGTTTGAAAAAATCGCGCTGAAGGATGCGATCAGTCGGTTGAGCGAGCGCGAGCAGCTCATTGTCTATTTGCGCTACTACAAAGACCAGACCCAGTCTGAGGTGGCGGAGCGGCTCGGAATCTCCCAGGTTCAGGTGTCCCGTCTGGAGAAGCGCATTTTGCAAACGATCAAGGATCAGATCGAACACTGATAGCCGAATAGAAGGATGGAAAACACCGAAGCCTGGCGCTTGGGTGTTTTTGGTTTGCCTGTACATGGCAGCCGCAGCCTTTTTTAGGGTATGGATTTTGGCTGCGGGCACATACTACGGGATAAATGAGCACGTTTTAGGCAGGGAGGAGTTTTCATGAAAGACGCGCTGTTTCTCCGTCTGAGAAAGCGTCTGGCAGTCAAGCCGGAGGCGATGATTACGCTAGGGGATATTTGCCAGCTTTTTTGGGATGGGAAACGCGAGGATGCGTTAAAGCGAATGCCAATCTATCAGGTCAAGCCGACGGACGGCAACTTGATCGTCATCGACATCATGCAGGTTATCCAGAGAGTCCGCTCCGTCTATCCGGAAGTCGAGCTGGAAATCCAGGGAGCGCCGCAAATCATTGTGGAAGTGCTGAACCCGCGGAAAAAAGCGAACCCTGTGCTGGTTGCGCTCGTCTGGCTGCTTTTGTTCATCGGCTCGGGCCTGGCGATTATGAACTTCCACACGGACGTCAGCATGCGCGAGGTGCACGAGCGCATTTTTTATCTCATCACGGGTGAGCAGAGCAAGCAGCCGCTCTGGCTGCAGATTCCGTATTCGATCGGGATCGGCATGGGGATGATTTTGTTTTTCAACCATATTTTCGAGAAAAAAATCAACGAAGAGCCAAGCCCCCTGGAAGTGGAGCTGTTCATGTACCAGCAAAGCCTCGACCAGTACTACATCCAGAACGAGAACAAAGAAAACCAGCGAACGAAGCTATGAGCGTATGGGCATGCGGCTTGCTGGTCTTGATTGGACTGGGCGGCGGGCTTGCGGTGGGGAGCGGGCTTGTCGCCTTCATTACCGTGCTGGACATTATCCCGAGGCTGACGCAACTGACCAACGCTCACCGTCATATTCGCGCACTGGAATGGGCCTTGGTGATGGGGGCGCTTTTTTTTACGCTGATTGACTTTTTTCACGTCAAAGCTCATATGCCAGTCGTCGTTACCTCGCTTTACGGGCTGTTTGCGGGCGTATTTGTCGGCACACTGGCTGCCGGCTTGACCGAGGTGCTGAACGTCTTTCCGATTTTGGCGAAGCGGATCAGCATGGATGGCAGTCTGCTGTTTCTGTTGATGGCGGTCGTGTTCGGCAAAGTCACCGGCTCGCTTCTGCAATGGCTCTTGCATCTGTGAATTGGTAAATACCGCTATTCATAGGCAAAGTTTGAAGAAGGAAAGATAGAGGTAGGGGACCTGGCAGGATCTATGGACTTACAAAGGAGTGAAAGGGCATGGCAACCAAAACGAAATCGAAATCGCTCGGATCGATGCAGATGACGAAGCAGCTTTACCAGCAGCAGGCTTCCAAGTATCAGCCGAAGCGCAATGTCCTCTTGAACTCGTTGCGGGCGTTTTGGGTCGGGGGAACGATTTGTCTTTTGGGACAGGTTATTCAAAATATGTATATCCATTTTTTCGGCTTTACCGAGAAGACCGCGAGCAATCCGACAGTTGCCACGCTGATCTTTTTGTCTGTGCTGCTGACGGGGCTCGGCGTCTATGACAACATCGGCCAGTACGCCGGGGCGGGCTCTGCCGTTCCGGTAACGGGCTTCGCCAACTCCATCGCGTCGGCCGCTATCGAGCATCGCAGCGAGGGACTGGTTCTCGGAGTGGGCGGCAACATGTTCAAGCTCGCAGGCTCCGTCATTGTGTTCGGGGTGGTGGCGGCCTTTGTTGCGGGCGTTTTAAAAAGCCTGTATCACATGTTCTTTTGACGGGAGGGCTGTCTGTGTCAAGCAATCCACAACAGAAACGCGTGAGCCGCCAGACCTGGCGCTTCGACCAAAACGTCCGCCTGCAAAGCTCGGCGGTCGCAGTAGGGCCGAAGGAAGGCGAAGGGCCACTGGCCTCCTTGTTTGACGTGATTCACGACGACATGTACGCAAGCCAGGATACGTGGGAGAATGCGGAGCGGAAGCTGATGGAGGACGCCGTCTCCACCGCGCTGAAAAAAGCGGGCGTGACGGGCCAGGACGTCGATGTCATTTTGGCAGGCGATCTGCTGAATCAGAACATCACGACCAACTTCACGGCCGAAAAGCTGGAGATTCCGCTGTTGGGGATGTACGGGGCGTGCTCGACCTCGATGCTGACACTGGCTACGGCGACGGCTCTGGTAAACGCAGGCTACGCAGACAGGGCAGTAGCTGCCTGCAGCAGCCATAACGCCACGGCAGAGCGACAGTATCGCTATCCGACCGAATACGGCGGGCAAAAGCCGCCGAGCGCGCAATGGACCGTGACGGGAGCGGGAGCCGGGCTGATTGGAATTGGGGGGACGGGGCCGCGGATTACGTATGCGACGCTGGGAAAAGTGGTGGACATGGGCATAAAAGACCCGTTTGACATGGGCTCAGCCATGGCACCTGCGGCGGTATCGACCTTTTTGACCCATTTTCAGGATACGGGACGAGAGCCGAAAGACTACGATCTGATCGTGACAGGCGATTTGGCGTCTGTCGGCTATCCGATCGTCAAAGAGCTGATGCTCGCAGAAGGCTACGATATGGACGGGGTGTACAACGACTGCGGCCTGATGATCTACACGCCGGATCAGGACGTATTCGCAGGCGGCAGCGGCTGCGCCAGCAGCGCCGTTGTGACCTACAGCTACATTATGGACCAGTTGAACCGCGGCTTGCTGAAAAAAGTGCTGGTATGCGCGACGGGGGCTCTGCTCAGTCCGGTCAGCACGCAGCAAGGCAATTCGATTCCGTGCATCGCCCATGCGGTTGCGCTCGAAGGAGGACAATGATGGAATATGTAATTGCATTTGTCGTCGGAGGGCTTGTCTGCGTCATCGGGCAACTGCTTCTCGATGTCGGCAAGCTCACCCCGGCTCACGTGATGAGTACGTTGGTAGTGTCAGGGGTTGTGCTCGATTTTATCGGCGTGTACGACAAGTTCATTGATTTTGCCGGAGCAGGTGCCACGGTGCCGATTACGAGCTTCGGACATGCGCTGTATCACGGAGCGATCAGCGAAGCGGAGCAAAACGGCCTGATCGGGGTCGCTACCGGCATTTTTGAAGTCACCAGTGCAGGGATATCGGCTGCGATTGCGTTCGGCTTTTTGGCTTCGCTCGTCTTCAAACCGAAAGGCTGACGCAGCAGGGACGGTGAGCAAATGAGGGAGGATCAGCGGCGCAAGGTCATCCTGGTGACAGACGGCGACCATATCGCGCAAAAAGCAGTGGAGAGCGTCGCGAAAGAGCTGGGAGGCAGGTGCATTTCGCTGTCTGCGGGAAATCCGACTCCTGTTTCCGGCAAGCAGGTGGTGGAGCTCATCAAGATGGCGCCCCACGATCCGGTCATCGTCATGTTCGATGACAACGGCGATTTTGGCAAAGGGCGCGGGGAGCGGGCGATTGAATACGTCGCCAGCCACCCGGACATCGAAGTGATTGGCGCGCTCGCAGTCGCCTCTCATACGAACTGGGTACACGGTGTGACGGTTGCCTATTCCGTCGACAACCAGGGGCAGATCGTAGAGGGGGCGGTCGACAAGGACGGATATGCGGATCAAGAGCTGCAGCATCATATTTACGGCGACACCGTCGATATTTTGAACACCTTGAAGCTGCCCAATGTCATCGGCATCGGAGACATCGGGAAAATGGACGGGCGCGACAGCTTGCAAAACGGCTGCCCGATCACCAAAAGGGCGGTGCAATGGATCATGGAAAGGAGCGGTGCCTATGGCGACAGTGACGGAGAAAAGACGCCCCATCTCGGACCGAATTGAGGAAAACAAGGAGTATCTAAACGACAGGCTCGGGGTAGGAAAAAGCTTTGACATCGGCGTCCACGAGTTTTTTGTGGGCAACACGAAGCTGCTTATGTACTACATAAACGGGTTTGTGGAGAGTCAGCTCGTCACGCAAATCATGCGGGAGATCAACGACTTGCGCGGCAGGGACGTCGCGGACAATTTGTTTGATACGCTGTTTTACAAGTTCATTCCGTTTTTTCAGCTCGTCAAAGTCGATACAACAGACGAGTTTATGGACAAGCTGCTGGTCGGGCAGGTCGGGCTGATTATCGACCACTCTCCCCATGCGATCATTATGGATGCGAAAGTGTTGCCCACGCGTACGCCGCAGGAGCCGGACACGGAGCGGATTGTTCGCGGGGCGCACGATGGCTTCACCGAGGCGATCGTGACGAATACGGTGCTGACGCGCAGGCGGATACGCGACGAGCGGTTGCGATTCGAGATCATGCAGATTGGCGAGCGCACCAAAACGGATGTCGCCGTCGCGTACCTGCAAGATGTAGCGAACCCGGATCTGGTGGACGAATTGAAAGAACGGCTGCAAAATATCCAGATCGACGGGATTCCGATGGCGGAGAAGACGATTGAGGAGTTCATCATCGGGAAGACGCTGAATCCGTTTCCGCTGGTCCGCTATACCGAGCGACCCGACGTGGCGGCGGTACACCTTTTGGAAGGACATGTGCTGATTTACGTAGACACATCGCCGAGCGTCATGATTACTCCTGCGACTTATTTTCATCACGTCCAGCACGCAGAGGAATACCGCCAGACTCCTGTCGTGGGAGCGTACTTGCGCTGGGTGCGTTTCTTCGGAATTTTGGTTTCGGTGTTCGTTTTGCCGATCTGGCTGCTTCTGGTAATGCATCCGTCGATGATTCCGGAGCCGCTTCATTTCATCGGCATTAAGGATAAAGGCAACATTCCACTGCTGGCGCAATTTATTATGGCGGAGCTGGGGCTAGATTTGATGAGAATGGCCGCGATTCATACCCCCACACCGCTTTCGGTCGCGATGGGGCTTTTGGCGGCGATTCTCGTGGGGGATGTCGCGATCAAAGTCGGGCTGTTTGCGCCGGAGGTCATTTTGTACCTCGCCGTGGCGGCAATCGGCATGTTTGCGACGCCAAGCTACGAGCTGAGCCTAGCGAATCGGCTGGTGCGCATTTTCCTGATCTTGATGGTCGGCTTCTTCTCGACGCCGGGCCTGATGATCGGCTTCCTCGCTGTCCTGGTCGGCCTGGCTGCGACGCGCTCGCTCAACACGCCTTATTTGTGGCCGCTCATTCCTTTTAACTACAAGGCGATGAAGGATGTCGTCGTCCGCCTGGCGGTTCCAAGCAAAAACCGGCGTCCGAGTATCGTTCGCTCCCAAAATTCCTCTCGTCAATAATATTCAGAAAACGGATGTCATCACCCATTGTCAAAAGCACAGGCTTGTAGTAAATTGATGGGGAAGCCTTACGATGCTTGTTATGTATGGCAACTGACGCATTGGGGTCAGTTGCCTTTCTCTATAGGATCTGGGCTGTTAGAATCGGCGGGTTTAGACTGGGAGGAGCCAATTATGTTTTTACACGGGACAAGTCGAGTGAACGAGCAGGGACATCTGGAAATCGGGGGCTGTGATACGACCAGCCTGGCAGCTACGTACGGCACGCCGCTGTACGTATATGACGAGGCACACATTCGCACAAAGTGCCGCAGCTTTGTAGAGGCGTTCAGGCAAACGGGCTTCTCGTTTCAGGTCGCGTACGCCAGCAAAGCGTTTTGCACGATGGCGATGTGCAAACTGGTAGAGGAAGAAGGGCTTTCTCTCGATGTCGTATCGGGGGGTGAGCTGTACACAGCGCTGCAGGCAGGTTTTCCGGCAGAGCGCATTCACTTCCACGGCAACAACAAGTCGATAGACGAAATCAAGATGGCGCTGGATGCGAAAATCGGCTGTTTTGTGGTAGACAATTTTTATGAGCTTCACGTGCTTGCCGATCTGGCCGAGGAGCGCGGCGAAAAGATTGCGGTTCTCCTGCGCGTGACGCCAGGTGTGGAAGCTCATACGCACGAATACATTTCCACGGGGCAAATCGACTCCAAGTTTGGCTTTGACGTGCAAAACGGTCAGGCGCTGGAAGCGATCCGCTATGCACACGAGAGCAATCATCTGCACTTATTGGGCGTTCATAGCCATATCGGCTCGCAAATTTTTGAAACAGACGGCTTCCTCGTCGCGGTAAGGCGGTTGACAGAGCTTTTGGGCGAAGCAAAAGAACAGTACGGCTTCCTGCCAGAAGTATTGAACGTGGGCGGAGGCTTCGGAATCCGCTATGTGGAGGGCGACACGCCGCAGCCAGCCGAAACGTACATCAAGGCGATTACCGATGTCGTTCGCGAAGAGCTGACTGCGCGCGCAATTCCGCTCCCTGAGCTGTGGATCGAGCCAGGCCGCAGCATCGTGGGCGACGCGGGCACTACTTTGTACCGAATCGGCTCCCAAAAAGAAATTCCGAACGTCCGCAAATACGTCGCGGTGGACGGAGGCATGACGGACAACTTGCGTCCTGCCCTGTACAATGCGCAGTATGAAGCGGCGATTGCCAACAAGATGAACCAGCCTGCCAGCGAAGTCGTTTCGATTGCAGGCAAATGCTGCGAGTCTGGCGACATGCTGATTTGGGACGTGAAGCTGCCGCCAGCGGTTGCGGGCGATATTTTGGCTGTGACCAGCACAGGGGCTTACGGCTATTCCATGTCCAACAACTACAACCGCATCGCTCGTCCGGCTGTTGTGTTCGTGAAGGACGGAGAGGCCGAGCTGGTCGTCAAACGCGAGACGTACGCGGATGTAGTCGGCCACGACCTTTTGCCAAAACGGGCGCAGTTGCAACGCTAAGCGAATCAATAGACCAAACCCTTCCGACCATGCTGCGGAAGGGTTTTTATATTACCTTCACTCCGCATTCACGAAAAATTAAACCTTCCCTGCCATAATGGAGGTGGCGAGGAGGATCCAGCATGCTGTCGACTCTCATCAGACGATTTTGGCGCTTTCCTTATTTTTCCTTAGATAAGCGTCAATGGATGAAGACCGTCATTCGGCAGGAAATTAACAAAGGCCGCAATGTCGTCTTGTTTTACGTAGACATCGTAAAAATGACCGAAGTGCAGCAGCGCTATGGCGATACGAGCGCCAAGCGGGTGCTGCACATTTTTGAAGGCATACTGCCGGCGGTGGCCCGCCAGGCGTTTGAAATCAAGGGGAGGATTTTGGCGATTCAAAAGCTGTGGGGCGACGATTTCGCCATTTACGTTTCGTTTGGCGGGCAAGTGAGCGACGAAGATTGCCGCATGCTCTCCATTCATTTTCAGGAAGTGGCGGAGCGGCAGCTCAATCGCCAGGTCAGCTTCGTCAATCGGGAGGACTTGCGCGTCCATATCGGGTACGCCCCGATTGCAGGTCACGATATCGTGCGCGAGATGTACACCTCTGTCAAACACGCCGTCCACATGGCGAAGTACGGGATCACCTCGGAAAAATATACGCACATGACGCAGTTTCACAAGCTGCTTGCCGAAGAAAATGTACACATGCATTTCATGCCGATCGTTCATCTGCCCGACGGTCACGCCCTGGGCTGGGAGGCGCTGGCTCGCGGCCCGCAAAACAGCCCGTTTGCCACGCCTGCGACGTTGTTCAGCTATGCGGAAGAGACGGATACGGTTTTTCGCCTGGAGCACATTTGCCGCAAACGGGCGCTGGAGCAACTGCGCTACCTGAATCCGAACGAAAAGCTGTTTATCAACCTGGACCCGCGGGCGATTGACGATCCGTTTTTGCTGCGCGGCAAAGTCCAGAGCCTGCTTGCCAACTACGGACTCAACCCGCACAACATCGTCTTCGAAATTACCGAGCGCCACGCGATCACCAACTATGCCGTTTTTCGCAAAATTATCGAGGAATATCGCAAAAAAGGCTATTTGATCGCGGTAGACGACGCCGGAGCGGGGTATTCCAGCCTGGAATCCATTGCGGAGATTTACCCCGACTTCATCAAGCTGGACATGTCGCTCATCCGCAACATTGATGTCGACCCGATCAAGCAGGCGCTTCTGGAGACGTTCGTGTCGTTTGCCGAGAAGGTCAACTGCAAAATTATTGCGGAAGGCATCGAAACAGAGCGCGAGCTGGAAACGCTGATGGACGTAGGCGTCGTCTACGGCCAAGGCTATTTCTTGGGCAAGCCGGACAAGGGGATGGCGCAAGTGTCTGGCCAGGCGATGAACTTTTTGCGCTACATGCAGGAAAAACGAAGGAACGGCGAGCGCGAGGCGCTGATTGTAACGCCGGACATGACGGAGATTTTGGCGAAGACGATCTGTGTGGAAAAGCACGTCCGCGTCCGCCGGGTGCACGAAATTTTTGAGCAAAACCAGCGAATCGAAAGCGTCGTCGTGCTGGAGGAGGGGCGGCCGATCGGGCTGGTCATGCGCTTTTCCCTCTATCAAATTCTCGGCGGCCAGTACGGGATTGCGCTCTACTACGAGCGGCCTGTTTCGCACATCATGAACACGAATCCGCTCAAAGCCGGCAAAACCGACAGGCTGGACGAGGTAGCCAAGCGGGCCATGGCGCGGGACGCCTACCATCTGTACGACGTCGTCATCATCGTCGGCGAGCAAAATGAATACCTCGGCATCGTGACCGTGCAAAACCTGCTCGACAAGATGGCGTCGATCAAGCTGGAAATGGCCAGCTCCGCCAATCCGCTGACGGGACTTCCCGGAAATGTGCAGATTGAGCGCGAGCTGAACTTGCGAATCAAGCAGCGCGAGGCGCAGATGGTCATCTATTGCGACCTCGATCGGTTCAAATGGTTCAATGACCGCTACGGCTTTGAGGTCGGGGACCAAATTATCGTCCGGACGGCGAATTTGCTGCGTGAAGCGTCCCGGCGGTTCGGGAGCGGAAACGATTTTATCGGCCATATCGGCGGCGACGATTTTATTCTCATCACGTCGGCGCACGGGGTGGATGCGCTCATTGCTTTTCTGATTGATTCGTTTTCGTCGTACTTCGCGGACATTTATGAAAAGTGCCGGATGGGCGAAGAGGTGCAACTGTCGATGTCGATGGCCGGAGTGGATCTCGGCCCAGACCTGTACACGAGCGCGGAAGCAGTGGCACGGCGGGCGGCAGATGTGAAAAAAACGGCCAAGTCGCATCCCGGCACGGTGTTTGTCCACGACCGCGAATGCGAGCAGCAGACGGGCGTGGAGGTATAAATTGGACGGGGACCTTTGCGCGTGGTAAAATAGGAACGTTAACTTTACAAGGTCTGGAGGCTCATCCATGAAAAAAGCGCACATCACCATGGAAAATGGTAGTCAAATCGAGCTGGAGCTGTTCGATCAGGAAGCTCCGGGAACCGTTGCGAACTTTGAAAAACTGGCAAACGAAGGCTTCTACAACGGTCTTTCGTTCCACCGTGTCATTCCTGGCTTCGTAGCTCAAGGCGGGTGCCCGTATGGAACAGGAACAGGCGGGCCAGGCTACACCATCAAATGTGAAACAAAAGGAAACCCGCACAAGCATCTGCGCGGTGCGCTCTCCATGGCGCATGCAGGCAAAGACACAGGCGGCAGCCAGTTCTTCATCTGCTACGATTCCTTCCCGCACCTCGATGGCGTACATACTGTGTTTGGCCGCGTGACTTCCGGCATGGAGCATGTCGACGCGATCAAGCAAGGCGACAAAATGGCAACCGTAAAAGTCGGAGCCGAATAATCAGCGTTTTGCAGCACCGGCGGGCACAGGCTTGCCGGTGCTTTTTATTGCGCCGCGAATACACTTGTAAGCCTATCCATCTGCTGGTATCCTATAGGGTAGACGATTTTTTGCCGAGCATAGCCGATGGACTTTTCACAAGCTGCGTAAACAAGCTGCCTCGACATAGCATGATATGCTGGCTTGGGGGGAACGGCTTTGCCTTAGAGGCTGTTAAGGGGGAACCAATGGATCTTTTTCACTTTGATTGGAAAACGGTACCGTTTCGCATGATTGCATTCGTTATCGCTTTCAGTTTGCACGAATGGGCGCACGCCTTTGTCGCCTGGAAGTTGGGCGACGATACCGCCAAAAATGAGGGCCGTTTAACGATAAATCCAATCCCGCATATCGATCCGTTCGGTTTGATCCTCATTCTGTTTGGACCGTTCGGCTGGGCCAAGCCTGTGCCGATCAACCCGCTGCATTTTCGCGGGAACAAGCGGTTGGGCATTGTGTACGTGTCAGCGGCGGGGCCACTGATTAACCTGGTGCTGGCGATTCTTTTCTGCGTCATTTACATACTCGTAAGCCTTTTCGGCGTGATGGACGGCATGAGCGACAAAGCGGCGTTTGCGCTGGAGACGACGCTCCGATTCTGTATCATCATCAATATCGGTCTGTTTGTGTTCAACTTGCTGCCGGTTCCACCGCTCGACGGGTACAAGATCGTGCGTTTCCTGTCGCCGAGACGCTGGGATGGCGCTTTTTACAACTTTGAAATTTACGGCCCGTGGCTTTTGCTGCTCTTGATCTTTATCCCGGGGGTTAGCTCCATGATCTTCGGAGTTCCTATGGGCATGATGCTGAACTTTGTGCAACAGATTGCAGCGGGCATCGTGAGCGTGTTCATTTAAAGGAAACGAGGGGACGTCTTTTGGCATACAGCATCAAACTTGATTCCTTTGAAGGGCCCCTTGACCTTTTGCTGCACCTGATCGACAAGGCGGAAGTGGACATCTACGACATCCCGATAGCGGAAATTACCGAGCAATACCTTGCGACGATCGATCAAATGCAAGAGCTGCAATTGGACGTCGCCAGCGAGTTTGTCGTCATGGCGGCGACGCTTCTCTCGATCAAGAGCAAGATGCTGTTGCCAAGAAAAGAGGAGCACGTGTTTCAGCCGTTTCTCGATATGGATGTCGAGGAAGTGGACCCGCGCGAGGAACTGGTGGCGCGGCTGTTGGAGTACAAGCGCTACAAGCTATTGGCCGAGCAGTTGCGCGAGATGGAAATCGGCCGCAACCAGGTGTTTACCCGGCCTGCGGAAAGTCTGGCGCCGTACGTGCGCGAGGAAGATCACACGGTCAAAAACGTGACCTTGTACGATCTGATTAACGCTCTGGAAAAGCTGGTGCAAAAAGCAAAAGACAAGGAGCCGATGACAAAGGTTTCCCGTGACGAAATCTCGATCAAGGACAGGATGACGCAAATTCGCCAGCTAGTGCGTGTCGGCGGCGGAATGGTGCGCTTTTCCCAGCTTTTTTCCAAAGGGGCGACCCGTTCGGAAATCGTGACGACATTTCTCGCTTTGCTGGAGTTGATGAAGGCAAAGCACATTACATGTATTCAAAATCAACTGTTTCAGGACATCATGATATGTGATGCGGAAGGAGCCCAAAACGATGGACTATGACAAGCTGAAAGGCGTGATCGAAGGCTTGCTGTTCATCTCGGGGGATGAAGGCATTGATGCCAAGGAGATCAGTGAAATCGTCGAGGTGTCGGAAGAAGAGGTCATTGATTTGATCGAGGACATGAAAGCGGACTTTCGCCGGGCAGGGCGCGGCGTGCAAATCGTGGAAGTGGCCAAGGCGTATCAATTGACCACCTTGCCCGAGCATGTTCCGTATTTCGAACGACTGGCAACCTCGCCGGGACAGTCGACGCTGTCCCAGGCCGCATTGGAGACGCTCGCCATCATTGCCTACAAGCAGCCTTTGACGCGTTCGGAAATCGAAGAAATCCGCGGCGTGAAGTGCGAAAAGGCACTTAATACGCTTTTGTCGAAACAGCTCATTCGCGAAGCGGGCAGAGCCGAGGGGATCGGACGCCCGATTTTGTACGCCACGACCAAAGAGTTTCTCGAGCATTTTGGCCTGCGCGAAATTTCCGATCTGCCGGAGCCGCCCGTCAATCTGGATATCGAGGAAATCCGCATGGAAGCATCCGCGCTATTTGGCAAGCAGGAAGAAAAGACAAACGATTAGTCAGTTCGGACAGTTTTTCGTACTACCTCC
Organism: Brevibacillus agri; assembly: GCF_004117055.1. NCBI lineage: Bacteria > Bacillati > Bacillota > Bacilli > Caryophanales > Paenibacillaceae > Brevibacillus > Brevibacillus agri. The sequence goes on along the minus strand of NZ_CP026363.1, from coordinate 3,484,851 downwards.
CGACTCGTCCCCATATATATGTACAAACCTGTGTATCGTTGTACTTTTGGGATGGGGAGGACGTTTATGAACGTGCGAAAACTTCTGTCCGGCGGACTCGTCGTTTTTCTTTTTATACAGCTCCTGTTGGCTCCGGTATCAATCGCAGAAGCCCAAGCGCCGCCGAGCCTGTCTGCCGAGGGGGCGGCCCTGATTGACGTTGCCAGCGGGCGGATTCTCTACTCGAAAAACGGCACGAAAAAAATGCGGATCGCCAGCCTGACGAAGACGATGACGGCGATTGTCGCGATTGAGACCGGGAAGCTGGACGATGTGGTGACCGTACCACCGGAAGCGGTAGGCGTAGAAGGCTCGTCCATCTACCTGAAGCGCTCCGAGAAGCTGACGCTGGAAGAGCTGCTCTACGGTCTGATGCTGCGCTCCGGAAACGACGCTGCCGTCACGATTGCCACCCATATCGGCGGCTCTGTCCCCGGCTTTACGTATCTGATGAATGAAAAAGCCGCCTTGATCGGGATGGAGCATACGAATTTTACCAATCCGCACGGGCTCGATGACAGCAACCAGCATTACTCCACGCCGGAAGATATGGCGAAGCTGTCCGCCTATGCGTTGCGCAATCCCGTCTTTCGCCAGATCGTGTCCACCAAAGTCAAGGATATCTCCTGGGAAGGGGAAGAGTGGGACAGACGGCTTTTGAACAAAAACAAGATGCTGCACCTGTACAACGGAGCGGACGGCGTCAAAACAGGCTATACGAAGCTGGCGAAGCGTTGCCTCGCAGCATCGGCCACGCGCGACGGGCGACAGTTGGCGACGATTACGTTGAACGCTTCGGATGACTGGAACGATTCGGCGAAGCTGTTGGACTACGGATTTGCCCAGTTCCCGCTGAAGCAACTGGTCGGGGAAGGGCAGGACGTCCAGCCGGAGATGCCGCTCACGATGGAAGCAGGGACCCATCTGGTGACACAAAACGCGTTTCGCTATCCGCTCCAGACTGCGGAGGAGGCGGGGATTAAGCAGCGCGTGGTAGTGGGCCAATCGACGATTACCCCGAAGATGGATGGGCAGCTTGTCGGCTTTTTGCAGCTTTATTTGAAGGACCAGATGATCGGGCAGGTTCCGCTGCTCGTTCGCGCGGACGCCCCGACGAGCAGCCAGCCGCTGACGGGCGCGCATGCGTTTTGGAAGCAACTCTGGGACATCGTGGCAGGGGGGCTGTGGAGTGCTTAATGTCATATGGCTCGGACTGATTGTCATTAGCATCGTGGTGGCAGCCGTCACCGGGCGGATGGAAGCGGTCAACGCCGCTGCCTTTGAAGGAGCAAAAACGGGCGTCACGGTATGCTTTGGCCTGCTGAGCGTGCTTGCCTTCTGGATGGGCATCATGAAAGTCGCAGAAAAATCAGGGCTGCTCGCGCTGTTGTCCAAAGTCTTGGCGCCGATCATCCAACTGCTGTTTCCCGACGTGCCAAAAGGGCACCCTGCCATGGGCTATATTTTGTCGAACATGAGCGCCAACCTGCTCGGACTTGGCAACGCGGCGACGCCGATGGGACTGAAAGCCATGGAAGAGCTGCAAAAGCTCAACCCGGATAAGCAGCACGCCTCCCCGGCGATGTGCACGCTACTTGCGATCAACACCGCGAGCATCACGATCATCCCTACCACGATGATTGCCATCCGGATGCAGTACGGCTCGGTCAATCCGGTGGAGATTGTCGGTACGACGCTTGTCTCTTCCTTTGCCGCAACGATCGTGGCGCTTTTCATCGACCGCTGGTATCGCTATCGTCACTTACGACGTCACAGTTAGGGGGAAACCGTATGTACCAATGGGTGTCCCTGCTCTCGCTATGGGCGATTCCCGTTACGATCGCGTTTGTCCTTTTATACGGGTGGAAGAGAGAGGTCCCGGTTTACGAAACATTCGTCGAAGGGGCAAAAGGGGGGCTGACCACGACCATTCGCATCTTGCCCCATTTGATCGCGATGATGGTCGCAGTCAGCATGTTCCGCGAGTCGGGTGCGCTGGACTTGCTCTTGCGGGGAATCAAGCCTGTGCTCGACATGCTGCATTTTCCCGAGGAACTCGTGCCGCTCGCCCTGCTGCGTCCGCTGACCGGGACGGGCTCGCTTGCGATTGCGACCGATCTGATCGCCCAGTACGGGCCGGATTCGTTTTTCGGCCGGTTGGCTGCCACGATGCAAGGCAGCACGGACACGACGCTGTATGTCTTGACCGTCTACTTCGGGGCTGTCGGGATTCGCAATTCGAGCTACGCGCTGAAAGTAGGTTTGTGGTCTGACCTGGCAGGGGTCATTTTTTCCTTGCTGATCGTCTCGTATGTGTTCTCCTGAATCGAAAACAGACATGTCGGATGAGAAAACTTCCTCGAACGCCGGGGAAGTTTTTCCCTTTTTCTTGTCCACACTGGTAAGAATGGGTATGATGTTGTAGAGGTGATCCAACAATGGAACGTTTGCAAAAGGTATTGGCGCATGCTGGAGTCGCCTCTCGCCGGCATTGTGAGGAACTGATCGCACAAGGACACGTGCAGGTGAATGGACAGGTCGTTCGCGAGCAAGGGATGAAGGTCGATCCAGCGACTGACCGGATTACGGTAAAAGGCCGGGAAATCGCGCTGGAAGAGCACGTCTACTATTTGCTGTACAAGCCGACAGGCGTCATCACGAGCGTCACCGACCCCCGCGGACGGCGGGTAGTGACCGACTTGCTGACAGGAGTAAAAGAGCGCGTCTATCCGGTAGGACGTCTCGACTATGATACGTCAGGCTTGCTGCTCCTGACGAACGACGGCGATCTCGCCAACAAGCTTGCCCATCCGAGCTATGAAATCGACAAGGTGTACCGCGCCTGGGTAAAAGGCGTGCCAAGCCAGGAAAAGCTGAAAAAGCTCGCGACCGGGATTCGCCTGGAGGACGGCATGACTTCGCCGGGGGCATCCAGACTGGTGAAGGCAGAGCCAGGCAATGCGAAGGCGCTTATCGAGCTGACCATCCACGAAGGACGGAATCGGCAAGTCCGGCGGATGTGCGACGCGATTGGCCATCCCGTTTTGACGCTGGAGCGCATTCGCCTCGGCTTTTTGACGCTGGAAGGCTTGCGGCCAGGCCAGTATCGTCCGCTGTCGCGGCAGGAAGTAGACAAGCTCAGGCAGGGACTGATTCAAAACAGGCGGGGCCGAGGGGCAAAACTGTGATTCGTTCAAAATCTGTTCATAAGTTATGCGCTGGCGGAAAATCTAGGAACGCTATAATAGAATGGATAATGCCTGCAATTTATTTGTAGTAGATGGGAGTATGGGCAACATGAACAAAAGCAATCGTACATATGTCAGGATCGCGGTATTGGGTCTGCTGCTTGTCGCCCTGGTTTTTGCACTCTACTCCAGCTTCGTGAAGGACCCGAATGCGGTAAAAGTAGGGAGAGACGCTCCGAATTTCAGCCTGGAGCAGCTCAATGGACCAGAATTGGCCCTTGACGATTTGAAAGGGAAGGGCGTCGTGCTCAACTTTTGGGGGACGTGGTGTGAGCCCTGTAAAAAGGAAATGCCCGCCTTGCAGGAACAATACAGCAAGTTCAAGGACAAAGGACTGGTTGTACTCGGCGTGAACATCGGCGAGTCGCCGGTTGCCGTAGAGCCATTTGTGAAGCAGTTCGGCGTCGAGTTTCCGATTTTGCTGGACCGCCAGTCGCAAATTACGAAGCTGTACCGGATCGGTCCGATTCCGACGACCTTTTTCATCGCGCCTGATGGAGAAGTGAAGGAAATTTTTATCGGACAACTAAATGAAGCGATGATTGCGGACAAACTGTCCAAAATCTTGCCGTAAGCGAGGAGCAATATGGATCAGCGAAAATGTGAATGTGGACATACGAATCCCGTCGGAACGCTGCTCTGTGAATCGTGCGGGAAGCCGTTGAATGTGGAAGTGTTCGAGCAGATACAGTTTCCCGACATGCGCTACGAAGGGATGGCACGGCGTTCCCAGACGTACACGAAAAAGTGGATCGACCGAATCTGGAATACTTTTTCCTCGGTCAAAATTGCAATCGGTATCATTATCGTTATTCTGGTTGCCTCTGCCGTCGGAACGGTGTTTCCGCAGCAGCAATACATACCTGTTCCGGTGCCGACAGAAGCCGATGTGGCGCGCTTCTATACCGATACGTACGGGACGCTCGGAACCGTTTACTACGGGCTGGGCTTTCACAATCTGTACTCCTCCTGGTGGTTCGTGACGCTGCTCGTGCTTTTGGGAACTTCGCTGGTCATCTGTAGTCTCGACCGGGTCGTTCCGCTCTACAAGGCGCTCAGCAAGCCGCGGCTCAATCAGCACAAGTCGTTTTTGAAGGGGCAGAAGCTGTTTGGCGAAGGAGAGCTTGCGCCGGACGCAGATCAGGCGGAGCTTCTGGAGCGCTCGGCCGCCGTCCTGAAGAAAAAAGGCTACCGGATTTTCCGGGCAGAGCGGGCGATCATGGCCGAAAAAGGCCGCTTCAGCCGCTGGGGCCCATACATCAACCACATCGGTTTGATCCTGTTTCTGATCGGTGTGCTCATGCGCAATATCCCTGGCTTCTACTTGGACGAGTTCGTCTGGGTGCGCGAGGGACAAACCGTTGCGATCCCGGAGACGCCCTACTACATAAAAAGCGAGAACTACCAGACGACGTACTGGTCGGAGGAAGAAATGCCGGAGAAGCTGGAGTTGAACGGGGGCGTAATCCCGAAAAGCTTCCAGACCGATGCCGTCCTGTACTTGAACAAAAACGCGGACGTACCGGGCAAGAAACCCGATCTGGTCGAAGTGCAAAAAGGCCCGATTATCGTCAACCACCCGATGATCGAAGGAGATATTGCGATTTATCAGTCAGGGGTACAGGAGATGCAGCTCGGCGCTCTCAACTTTGTGCTGGTCGACGTGAAAAACGGAGACAAGGAGCTGGGGGCGTTCAAGGTCGATCTGTACAATCCGGCAGTAGAGCAAGAAGTCGCCGCCGGAATCAAGGTGCGAGTCCTGGATTACTTCCCGGATTTCATAATGGGCAGCGACGGCAAGCCTGCTACGAAAACGAACCTGCCGAAAAATCCGATGGTCGCGCTGGAGATTGTGGATGAAGCTACACAGCAAAGCGAGAAGCTGGTCTATTTGCAAGGCTCGGTTTTGACGCAAAAATCGGATGCCCGCTTCGGCCTGACCTTCCACAAGCCTGATCTGATCGACATCTCCGGCTTGAACGTGCGGATCGACAAGGCCGTGCCGCTCATTTACTTCGGGGCGTTTATCTTTATGATCGGTGTCGCGATGGGCTTCTTCTGGCAGCATCGCCGCATCTGGGTGCAGACACAGGATGGAACGATTTTGCTGGCAGCGCATACGAACAAAAACTGGTTCGGGCTTCGCAGGGAAGTGGACGGTTTGGTTGAGCAGTTGCAGCTCCCTGTAACCATGGAAGAAAAAACGAAGGCGTAAAAGCTCCAAGGGGGTACTCTCGACGTGCAGCTCATACAATTGAGTGACTGGTTACTGGATATCGCGTTTTTGCTGTACGTGATCTCGTCGATTGTGTTTGTGGTGGCGATGACGGGGAAAAACTGGGCGGGACGCGATCCGAAGCAACATGAGGAACGCTATGGCCGGATTGCCTATTGGCTTGCGGTCATTGGCTTTCTGGCGCAGACAGGGTATGTGATTGCCCGCTGGATTGGCGGAGGGCACAGCCCGACGAGCAACATGTTTGAGTTTATGGCCTTTTTGGATTACTGTATTATCCTGGCCTATCTGATTATTTATCGCATCTACAAGCTGACGGTAATCGGGGCGTTTGTGCTTCCGCTCGGGGTCATCATGCTGGCGTATTCGTACGTGTTCCCCAAAGAAGTGACGCCGCTGATTCCATCGCTGCAAAGCTACTGGCTGCACATTCACGTGACGACAGCGGCGCTCGGGGAAGGGATTCTCGCAGTCGGTTTCGCAGCAGGGCTGATGTATTTGATTCGTACGGTGCCGCAACATATTTCTACGCGCAGCACCAAGTGGCTGGAGTTCGTGCTTGCTGTCGTTCTCATGCTCGTCGGGTTCATTTTGATGGAATCCACATTTGCCAGAATGGAACAAAAGACCGTTTTTGAAATGAACATGGAGGAGATGAACGCGGCCGGGCAGATGGAAAAAGTACAGGTGGAGTACACGATGCCCGCGATCGTCGCCCCAGCCGATTCGAAAATCGTTCAGGCCGGGCCGATGAACCCGTGGTTCGAAGCGCCGACCTGGATGGAAGGGAAGGACGCCGCGCGCAAACTGAACACGATGCTCTGGTCGATCATCACCGGGACCGTTTTGTACGGCGGGCTGCGCCTGATTTTCCGCAAGCGTCTCGGCGCTGTGATCCAGCCTTCGCTGGAAGGCATCGAGCCTGACCTGCTGGATGAAATCAGCTACCGGGCCATCAGTATCGGCTATCCTGTGTTCACCCTGGGCGCCTTGATTTTTGCGATGATTTGGGCGCAGGAAGCTTGGGGACGATTCTGGGGCTGGGACCCGAAAGAAGTATGGGCGCTCATCGTCTGGCTGTTTTACAGTGCGTATTTGCACCTGCGCCTATCGCGCGGCTGGATCGGTGCGAAATCAGCCTGGATGTCCGTCATCGGATTCGTTATCATTTTAATTACACTGGTCGTGGTCAATCTGGTCATTGCCGGTCTGCACTCCTACGCAGGCGTGTAGCATACCCCTTCAAAAAGCTGGTGATTTTGCCAGCTTTTTGGACTATCTTCAAACCGTTGTACGATATCATGAGGCCAAGAGGTGTTAAACATGGAAAAAATGGCACGTATTCTCGTAGTAGACGATGAGGAGCGCATTCGCCGCCTGCTGAAAATGTACCTGGAAAGGGAAAACTTCCTCATCGACGAGGCTGACAATGGCGAACAGGCTGTCGAGATGGCTGTCGGCAGCGATTACGATATTATTTTGCTCGACCTGATGCTTCCCGGGATGGACGGGATCGAAGTATGCCAGCGCATTCGCGAGTTCAAGGCAACCCCGATCATCATGCTCACGGCAAAAGGCGAAGAAACAAACCGTGTGCATGGCTTTGAGGCGGGAGTCGATGATTACGTTGTCAAGCCGTTCAGCCCGCGCGAGGTCATGTACCGGGTCAAAGCGATTCTGCGCCGTTCCTCCGCTACCGCTTACTTGAAGACGGAGACGTTCAACAGCCACTCCGTGCTTGTTTTCCCCGAGCTGACGATCGACCACGACGCGCACAAAGTCATCGCGAGCGGCCAGGAAGTGAGCCTCACGCCGAAAGAGTACGAGCTGCTGCACTACCTCGCCCTGTCGCCGGACAAAGTGTTTACGCGCGAGGAGCTGCTCAAAGACGTTTGGCATTACGAGTTTTTCGGAGATTTGCGCACGGTAGATACGCACATCAAGCGGCTGCGCGAAAAACTGAACCGGGTTTCTCCGCAGGCGGCCAACATGATTGCGACCGTCTGGGGAGTCGGCTACAAGCTTGAGGTGCCGAAATAAGTGGACGTTATTTTTCGCAGCGTTGTTGGAAAGCTATGGATGACGATTATTGCGCTGTTTGCGCTCGTTTTGACGATCTTCAGCCTGCTGCTCGTGCAGTCGTTTGACAGCTTTTACAGCAATCGGCAGACGAAAAATTTGCAGGAGCTGGCAGAGGGATTGTCCAAGGGGCTGGCAGCGAGCGCGGACAAGCGGGAAGCATTGGAGATGGCTTCGACCTTTGGCCTTGTCCACCACACCGGGATGGTGGTGCTGGATGAGAACAGCCAGGTCATCGGAAAAAGCGAAGGCAACGGCTTGCCAGACATTCCCGTCGAGCAGTTGCTGAAAGACCAGGCGTTGCATCTGTCCGAGGCACTGGCCGGAAAGCATCCCGCCCCGCAGCGAATATACTTGCAGGTGGCCTCGAACAATCCGAACGACCATATGAGCAGCGTGCAAATGCTCGCGGTGGCGGTGCCGTTGGAGGTCGCGCCGGGCAAGCAGGGCGCTGTGGTGATGTACCAGGCGATTGAGGATTTTGACGATACCGTAAACGAAGTGCGGTTTTTAATTTTTGTCGTCGGCGTGATTGCATTCGTTTCTACCACGGTGTTTGCCTTTTTCCTGTCGTCGCGGATCACGATTCCGCTCAGGCAAATGAAGGAGACGGCGCACCGGATCGCGGAAGGCGATTTTCACGCGGAAGTTCCGATCAAAACAACGGACGAAACCGGCGAGCTGGCGGCCTCGTTCAACACGATGGCGAGCAAGCTGAATCAGCTTGTCGACGCCTTGTCCAAAGAAAAGGAGCAGCTCGCAAGCGTCTTGCGCTCGATGGTGGACGGGGTGGTCATGATCGACGTCAACGGGAAAATTGCCGTCACGAATCCGCCCGCAGAGCGCTTTTTGCGCGATTGGGAGTTCGAGCACAAGGACGAGCAGGTTCCGCTGTTCGCCTTTTACCAGCAGGTCGTGCAAACCGGGCAGGAGGTCACGGAGGACATTCCGGTACAGGGCCGCATCTGGGCGCTTGTCATGGTGCCGCTCAATGACCGCGAGCAAATTCGCGGGGCTGTAGCCGTCCTGCGCGACATCACCCAGGAGCGAAAGCTGGACAAAATGCGCAACGATTTCGTGGCGAATGTGTCGCACGAGCTGCGCACACCGTTGTCCATGTTGCAAGGCTACAGCGAGGCGATAGTCGACGATATCGCGACGACGCCGGAAGAGCACAAAGAACTTGCGCAAATCATTTACGACGAGTCGGTGCGCATGACCAAGCTGGTCAACGAGCTGCTCAGCCTGGCGCGGATGGAAGCCGGGCATGTGGAGCTGTTTCAGGAGATTGTGGAGCTGCGTCCGTACCTGGAGCGAATCCAGCGCAAGTTCACGAACCTGGCCCGGGAGCGCGGGATTACACTGCTTTTGGATGTGACGACGTCGCACAGCGAGGTCTACATCGACCCGGACCGGATGGAGCAGGTGTTGACCAACCTGATCGACAACGCGCTCAGGCACACGCCGAGCGGGGGCAGCGTCACCATCCGCGCGCGCGGCGACAAGACTTTGCTGATCGAGATCAGCGATACAGGCAGCGGGATTCCGCAGGAGGATTTGCCGTTTGTGTTCGAGCGCTTCTACAAGGCCGACAAGGCCCGGACACGCGGGCGCGTAGGCGGGACCGGACTGGGTCTTGCCATCGCGCGCAACATCGTCGAAGCGCACGGCGGGACAATCGGCGTGCAAAGCAAGCTGGGAGAGGGTACGACCTTTACGATCGCGATGACCGTACAGGCGAAAAACAAATAGGAGTGTAGAGAGAGATGATAAAAACGATCTTGTTTGATGTGGATGGGGTTATGCTCAGCGAAGAACGCTACTTCGATGCTTCCGCGCTGACAGTCTGGGAGCTTTTGTTCAGTCCGGGGTACGTCGGTTTGCAAGGGGATACGTTTACTCCGGCTCCCGAGGAAGCGCTGATTCGGCGCGTCCGTGAGCAAGTGTTCGCGCATGATGAAGTGCTGGATTTCATCAAATCCCGCGGCATCAATTCCAACTGGGATATGGTTTTCCTCGCGTTTTCCTACCAGTTGATTCGTTTGATCGAAGCGCTCAAGCCACACGTGCCGGAAGCGGCAAGCCTGCTCACCGCTCCGCTTGAGCGGCAAGAGCTCGCCCGGCTGCGCGACTGGGCAACCGTCTACGCTCCTGATTTTCAGGTCGACTACGCTGCTTTTCTCCCTGACTTTGCGCGAAGCTCGGCGCAAAAGGCCGACCTGCTGTTGTATTTGAACGAGCTGGCCCGCGAACGTTGCGGAGTGGAAACCGACATGTTTTCGCCGAACTGCGCCCTGTGGCAGTTGGTGCAGGAGACGTTTCAGGAATGGTACTTGGGCGATGAGCGAGTGGCTGCCTCTATCGGACGGGAAACGATGCAGCCAGGCAAAAAAGGCTTCCTGACTGACGAAATCCCGATTGTGCCGACGAAAGACATGGTCGAGCTGTTCCGCACGTTAACAGAACGTGGGTACACATTGGGCATTGGAACAGGTCGTCCGAGCATCGAGACACACGTTCCTTTGCGCGAGATGGGCCTGTTGGATTGGTTTGACCCTGAGCGTGTAGTGACCGCCACTCATGTGCTCGAAGCAGAAGCGAACTTCCCGAACTACGTGCCCTTGTCCAAGCCGCATCCTTTTTCGTATGTAAAAGGTTTGCTCGGCTTGTCCACACCGGACTGTGACGTGCTGCAATACCCGCTGCCGATCGCGAACGGCGCCGAAGTACTGGTCGTGGGAGATTCCTTGGCCGATTTCCTCGCGGCTCGCTCCATCGGCTGCCGGTTTGCGGCGACACTGACCGGATTGTCAGGCCAGGAGGCCCGCAGCAAATTTGAAGAAGTGCAAGCCGACTACATTTTGGATGATGTTCGCGGCCTTTTGGACATCTTGAAGTGAAGCCAAGCGCACGGCGTACGAAAAAGACTCCACCGCAATGAAAAGCGGCGGAGTCTTTGTGATTTTGTCCAAACGTGTGTGCAAGCTCAAGCCCAGCGCAAGGAGGTCAAACATTTGCAGCGGAAGGCGTGAATGAGAAACGCGTGCTTTTGATCGTGGCGGACGATCACTTCGTAGGTTCCGTCCTGGCGCGAGTAAAACAGCACATCGGTGTAATCTTTGTTTTCCTCAAAAAAATGGCGAACCTGCTTCAGCCGCGTTCTCATTTCCTCGGACTTGACCGCAATCGTAAAAGTAGTGTCCTGCGCTGCGCTTTTCTCCGTGATCTCGATTTCATTCTCAGCAAATGTGTAGTGGAGCAAACCATTTCCTCCTTACCAGACAAAATAGCGTAAGTAAACGTACAGATGGGAGACGACAATCGACATAATCATCAGCGGGAAAGCCACCTTCATAAAGCTGACAAAGCCGATATGATGCCCTTCCTTGGCGGCGAGACCGGCGACGATGACGTTGGCACTGGCACCGATGAGCGTGCCGTTTCCGCCCAGGCAGGCGCCGAGAGCGAGGCTCCACCAAAGCGGCTCCAGGTTGGTAATGCCCAGTGCCCCCATCTCTTTAATCATCGGGATCATCGTCGCGACGAACGGGATGTTGTCCACAAACGCCGAAGCAATCGCACTCATCCACAGAATGAGCAGCGACGTTTTCAACGGATCGGCCCCTGTCAGGTTGATCGCCTGGCTCGCCAGCTTCGCGATGACGCCTGTTTCGACCAGACCCGATACAAGGACAAACAAGCCGATGAAAAAGAAAATCGTGTTCCACTCGACTTTGCTGATCGCGTCCTCCAGGTAATGCTCTCCGGTGATGAGGAGAAGCAGAAAAGCGCCAGTGAGCGCGATGGTCGCGGATTCCAGATGCAGGGCCCCGTGCAGCATGAAGCCGATAATCGTCAAAGCCATGACGGTCAATGATTTTTTCAGCAAGGTCGTATCGGTAATTTCGTCGCGTTCGTTCAACTGCATGATCTTCGCGCTCAGCTCCGGAGAAGTATGCAGTTGTTTCCGATAAATGAAAACGAGGCACAAGATGGTCAGCGCCATGATGATGGCAATAACCGGACTCAAATTCAGCAAAAACGCCATAAAATCAAGCTCGGGCACGGAGCTGCCAATCATGATATTGGGCGGGTCGCCGATCAAGGTTGCGGTACCGCCTGCATTGGAGGCAATAATTTCGCTGATTAAAAAAGGAATCGGATTCAGCTCAAGCTGTCTGGCGATGCTGAACGTAACGGGGACGATCAGGAGCACCGTCGTGACGTTGTCCAGAAAAGCAGAAGCGAGCGCGGTGATGATGCTCAAGTAGACGAGAATGCGGACTGGCTTGCCTTTTGCCAGCTTGGCGGCGCGAATCGCGACGTATTTGAACACGCCGGTTTGCGCTGTCACAGCTACGAGAATCATCATCCCGATCAAGAGGCCGAGCGTGTTGAAGTCGATGTGATGAATCGCCTGCTCCTGGGTGACGATGCCAAACAGCACCATGAGAATCCCGCCGCACATGGCGACGATCGTTCTGTGCAATTTTTCGCTAATAATAAATGCGTAAGTAACTAAAAAGATGCCAATGGCGAACAGCGCCTGGTTCGTCATAAGAAACTCCTTTCTTGGTGTAAAATCATCTTGTCCCATTATAGCGCTAACAAAATGGAGGGTAAAGCAAAAGACCCGGCGCGCAGCCAGGTCTTTTCGGCGAAAAATGAAGCGGGAAAAACCGCCTACAGTTCAATTTGCGTGACGCTTTTCACTTCGGCCAGCTCGCCCATCGTATCGAGCAGCTCGGGGGTCAGCGGTTTGTCTACAGACAGCATCATGATCGCGTCTCCGCCGACATCGCGGCGCCCTACTTGCATCGTCGCGATGTTGACGCTGTTTTCGCCAAGGATGGAACCGACGCGTCCGATGACACCGGGGCGGTCGTTGTGGTGAATATAGAGCAGATAGCCTTCTGGCGCCACGTCGATGGCGAAGTCGTCAATTTTCACAATCCGCGCGCCGTAGCCGTTGAGACGCGTACCCGCAACGGTGCGAGTTTCTTGCGTCGTCTTCAGGGTAACCGTCAGCAGGTTGGTAAAGCCTTTGTTTTGCGCCGCCTTTTGCTCGGTAACGGTGATGTCGCGCACTTTTGCCAGCAGCGGCGCATTCACGTAGTTCGCGACTTCGCCGAGGCGGAAGGACAAGACGCCCTTCAGGACGGTACGGGTCAGTGGCGACGTATCCACGTCGGTCAGCTCGCCGCTGTATTTGATTGCCACCTCGGAGATCGAACCGACAGTCACTTGGGCGAGGAAATGGCCCAGCTTCTCACCGAGCTGGAAGTACGGCTGCACCTTTTCCATCACGTGTGCAGGGATGGACGGCAGGTTTACGGCGTTTTTGAACGGCTCGCCGCGCAGTACCTTCAAAATCTCCTCGGAAACGTCGACCGCGACGTTTTCCTGCGCTTCCACTGTCGAAGCGCCCAGGTGAGGGGTCGTGACCACTTGCGGCAGGCCGACCAGGGGGTTGTCGACAGGCGGCTCTTCCTCGAATACGTCCAGAGCGGCTCCGGCGACTTTGCCGCTTGTGATGGCTTCGTACAACGCTTTCTCGTCGATGATGCCGCCGCGCGCGCAGTTGATGAGACGCACGCCTTCCTTCATCTTGGCAAATTCACGCGTGCTGATGATGTGGCGTGTTTCTTTTGTCAGCGGGGTGTGAACGGTGATGAAATCGGCCTGACGGCAAATCTCATCGACAGTCGCGTGGATGACGCCCATTTTTTGCGCGCGTTCTTCCGTCATGAACGGGTCGTAGCCCATGACGCTCATCCCAAACGCTTTGGCCCGTTTGGCGACCTCGGAGCCGATCCGGCCCATGCCGATGACGCCGAGCACTTTTTTGTTCAACTCCACTCCTTGGAAGCTTTTGCGGTCCCAAGTGCCGTCGACCAGCTTTTTGTGCGCCTGCGGGATGTTGCGAGCGACTGCCATCAGCATGGCGAAGGAATGCTCGGCGGTGGAAATCGTATTGCCGTCCGGCGCATTGATGACCGGGATACCCGCCTGAGTCGCTGCGGCGATGTCGATATTGTCCACGCCTACGCCAGCGCGGCCGACTGCTTTCAGGTTCTTCCCGGCGGCGAGCACCTCGGCTGTCACCTGTGTTTGGCTGCGGACGAGCAAGGCGTCGTAGTCGCCGATGACTTCGATCAGCTCAGCAGGAGAGAGGTTGGTTTTGCGGACGACTTCGACATCTTCTGCGTCCAGCAGTTGCTGGATACCAAATTCGCTAAGTGGGTCAGTAATGAGAACTTTATACATGTGCAATGAGCACCTCCTGAGCAGCTTTGACACCGGCACCCAGTTCGACTGGAGCACCGATCTGGTGGAGCGACATTTCAATCGCGGAAATCACTTGCAGGACATCGAGCGGCTCGCAATAGCCCATGTGCCCGATGCGGAAAATTTTCCCCTTCAAATGCTGTTGGCCGCCGGCGATGGTGACGTTGTACTGCTTCGTCAGCACCTTGCGCAGCGCTTCTGCGTCAAACGCCCCTTGAGGATCGCAGGAAGTGACGGTCAGAGCGGCGTAAGCGTCGTCGGCCATCAGGTTGACGTTCAACGCCCGCATGGCTGCGCGGGTCATGTCGCGCATCAGCTCATGGCGTTTGATGATCGCAGGCAAGCCTTCCTCGTCGAGCATATCGAGCACCTCGGCCAGACCGAAAATGAGCGAGACGGCAGGGGTGTACGGCGTTGTTTGCTCGGCGAGGCTTTTTTTGTACGCCTTCAGGTCGAGATAAAAAGCGAGCGGCTTGTTCGCTTCGATGACTTTCCAGGCGCGTTCGCTCGCCGCCAGAAAAGCAAGGCCGGTTGGCAGCATAAACGCTTTTTGCGAGCCGGTCACGACGATGTCGACACCCCAGGCGTCCATTTCGCAAGGGACAGCGCCCAGGCAGCTAACCGCGTCTACGATGAACAGCGCGTCCGAATGGGTACGGATCGTTTTGGCAAGCTCGGCAATCGGGTTTTGCACCCCGGTAGATGTTTCACAGTAGGTCGCGAATACCGCTTTTACTTGCGGTTTTTCCTTGAGGAAAGCTTCCAGCAGCTCTGGTGTAACGGCCTGCCCCCAAGGAACCTCCAGACGGTGGGCAACCACGCCGTAGCGCTCGCAAATTTTGGCGAAACGCTCGCCGAAAGCGCCGCTGACGAGAATCGCTGCCTCATCTCCAGGCTGCAGAGTGTTCACGACGCCTGTTTCCAGCGCGGCGGTTCCGCTGCCAGCCAGGATGTACACGTCCTGGGTCGTACCGAAGTAAGGCTTCAGTCGTTCCGCCGTGCGAGCGAACAGAGCGGAAAATTTGCCGCTGCGATGTCCGATCATCGGCTGGCTCATCGCCAACTGCACGCGAGGGGGGATCGGGGTAGGGCCGGGAATGCGCAAAATCAGTTTGTCAGTGAACATGTCTCTCTCCTCCTAAATAAATCAATAAAAAAACCTCCCGTTCTCACACTGCTCCTATTACAGAACAGTGAGGGACGAGAGGCTTTGCTTCGCGGTGCCACCCTCATTCGCTCCCTTTTTCTCAAAAAGGAGCCTTGGCAGGTACATGACCTGTAGAGATAACGGATCTACCGTTCGCACCTACTGGGACGGGAAAAATCGTCCGTTCAGCGCAGCAGCTCGGAAGTGCTTATCTGTGGTAGAAACCGCCGATTCGCAGCAATCATCGGCTCTCTGAGGATTTCCGGGGCCACAGCATTTCTTCGTCATCGCTGTTGGTGATGTGGTGTTTCGTAAGATTTGTACTAAAGATATCACGGCAAAATGACACCGTCAAGAACAAAAACAAGAAAAAATGAACAATGTCAAAAAAAATAGATTTATCGTTCGTGAATAATAGCGATCAGGGAGTGGGTAAGAGCTAGAAAACAACCAAAAACCGAACGTTAAGATATTAGTCTCACAAAAAATGGGAAAAATGCGCCGGAATGTTCGGTTTTTCTGCATGATTTTATCTTACCGAAAAATCAAAAAATAAGAAACGGGAAAATGTCGATCAGCCGTTCAGGGGAGAAAACTGAAAAACCTCTTACATACAAAGTACGTAAGAGGTTTTGTTCTTGGAATCCTATTCCACTTTGATAGAGTCGGTCGGGCATCCTTCCGCAGCGTCGCGAACGTCGTCTTGCAGGATATCCGGGATTTCAACACTGTTAGAGTTGTCATCCAACTTGTTGAACGCAAGGCCCTCATCGTCGTAGTCAAAAACGTCAGGGGCCGTGGCGCCACAGGCACCGCAAGCAATACAAGTATCTTTATCTACCCATGTAGTCATTGTGGTTTCACCTCCCGTTACAAGTGGTACGTCCACTATCATAGACAATTGTATGCTCTTGTCCACAAGATTTCAAGATTGAATCAGTCTAAAAATGTACGACTACTTGTAAAGCGGGATTTCAGGGGTGTTCAGTACGGAGTAAAGCTTGCCATTCAACTTCTTGAAATCGCCAAAGTGGACGGCATCGGTTGCATACAACACCTTCACTGCCGCTGCCACATCCGTGATTCCCAACGTTTGCGACTCGCTGGAAGCAAGCAGCAGGTCGAGGCGGGCGGTCAAATCTTCCGGATTGTAGCTGTCCCAATGCTTGTTCGCAGACATGAACAGGGCGGCCAAATAAGTCCGGTAGTGAAAAGGGTACTGCTTCCACTGCGCTGCCGTAACGGTTGCAGGCGCTGTTTGTGGCATCGGTTTTTTCTCGACATACGCCGATTCCCAGGCCGCGACGGAATGATAGACCATTTCCTGGGCCGTCAACCAACTGTTCTGGGATAAAGTCAAGTTGGAAGCGATGGCAGCAGGCGTTGCGGCATTACTATTCTGATCGGAACGGATTCTCTCCATACTATCCAAATAAGCCCGTACACTGTTCGTAAAATTGGCGTGTGCTTGTGTCAGCAGCGGAGAGGTCGGGAGCGGCACCTTTTTTTCCAACTCCTTCAGCGTCTGCTCGGCGAGCTTTTCCAACTGCTTCAACGCGTCAGAGCGGCCTTTCTGATCGAGGCTTCCCCAATTTGCCATCGCATCGAAATGCGCCTGTTTCAGTTCAAGCGCCGGCGCGTACACGGCGTAGTAAAAGCGGATGAAGTCCTGCTCGCTGTACAGCTTTTGCTCGCGCAGGAGCTTTTCCTTTTCCGCTTCTTTTTGTTTGGCTTCCAGCGCAGCCGCCTGCTCGGCTTCAATCGATGACTTCATATAATGGGCGCCGAAAAAAAATCCACCAACCCCGCATGCAAGTGTTATGATGATCATGTACGCCATCATAAATTCTGACTTTTTCAATCGTTTTGTCATAAAGAAATCCTCCAAATCCAATCCAGCAAAAATGGTGCAGGCTGCCATGCCCGCCAAAAATAAAAAGGAAAAGTGCAAGGAGTACCAATGAACAGTCAAAACAGTGTGGCAGAGGAACTTGAGCTTCTATGCGCTGTCGCCCTGAATGCGATGATTCCTCTGGCGAACGAGAGAACGCTTCAGTCAGCCTACTACATACTGCGCGGCAGAAAAGCGAATCAGACCCTGCAGGATGTGCATTTGTACAACCTTTATCCGTATTATCGGATGTTTCCCGGTTTTTCAAAAGAGGATTGGGATAAAATTGTTGCAACTTTGTTTCAAAAAGGGCATTTGCAACAGCGGGAAGGGGAAGGGGCAAGCCCCAAGCCGACGTTTTTGGTCACCGAAACAGGCTGCCAGTCTGCCCGGGAGGCGTATGAGAAATACCGCTTCGCCGTCTGGTTTGCGCCCTTTACGCAGTTTGATTTCGCTTCGCGCATCGAGACGTTTTGGCAGCGGCTTCACCTTCTGGTGCAAACGGTGTCGCAAATGCTGGGAAAAGACCTTGGGTTTACGCCTGTCGTGACCGACAAATCCGTCCAGCTTTGGGTCAAGGAGCAGTTGCAGCCGAAAGAGGCGAGAGCGGTATGGACAGACGGGCTGGCCGAGGAGCTGTACCGGCTGTGGGAGCCGCTTGCGCCCGAGGTGCAAAAGCTGCTGGTCACTCAACTATCCGGCATCTCGCAGGTGGGAAAAACGCTTGGACAACTGGCGAAGCAACAGCAGGTGACGCGCGTCTATCTGACGCTGTTGTTCCGCTATGGGCTGGCTGCCTCGATGCAACGGCTGATGAAGGAAGCAGAGGCGTTTCCGCTGCTTTCCCGGCTGGTCACCCGGGAAAACAAGCTCGATCCGCGGTTGAGCGACAGCGCGGCCCGGACGTATGCCATGGTGCAGCGCGGCTGGAGCAAGGCGGAGATCGCCGTCAGACGGCAAATGAAAGAAAGCACGGTCGAAGATCATCTCGTGGAAATTGCCCTGCGCTGTCCGGAGTGGGATGAATCGGCCTATTTGTCCCCCGAGACGCGCAGCGTGATCGTCGCCGCAAGCGAAGCGTTGCAAACGAGCAGACTGCGGCTCATCAAGGACCACGTCGGGCCTGCCGTCAGCTATTTGCAAATCCGTCTGGCGTTGGCCCGCAGGCAGGGGGAGACGAATGGATAAAGAGTTGCACGACTATTTGAAGGAGTATTTCGGCTACGAGGCATTCCGGCCGGGCCAAGCGGCTATCATAAAACGAGTGCTAGGCGGACAGAGCGTCCTCGGCCTGATGGCAACGGGCGGCGGGAAATCGGTCACCTATCAGCTTCCTGCCTTGCTGTTGCCGGGTATCACGGTGGTGGTTTCCCCGCTCATTTCGCTCATGGTCGATCAGGTTCAGCAACTGCGCACGAAAAGGCGCATACCTGCCGCCTATTTAAACAGCACGCAAGACCCGGCAGAGGCGCGGGAAGTGTTGCAGAAGATCGCGGCTGGCGCCTGCAAGCTGCTGTACATTTCGCCGGAAAAGCTGCAGCAGCCCTACGTCCAGCAAGTGCTGGGCCGCGCGCGGGTGTCGCTTCTGGCGATTGACGAAGCCCACTGCATCTCCGCGTGGGGACACGATTTTCGCACCGATTACTTGCGGCTGCCGGACACGCTAAAACAGCTCGGCAATCCGCCCGTGCTGGCTGTGACCGCGACGGCGACGACAGCGGTGCGCAATGAAATCTGCTCCCTGTTCGGGATTGCGCAGGAACATGTCGTCGTGCAATCGCTCAATCGGGCAAACATCGCGTTTGATCTGGCGGAAGTGAACGGGGAAAGCGAGCGGCGCCAACTGACGTTCGAGCTGATGGACAGGCTGGAAGGGCCGGGAATCGTCTATTGCAGCACGCGGCAGGCCGTCGATGTGCTCGTGGCTGCGTATCAGCTCGACGGGAAAAGGCGCGTGGACGGTTACCACGGAGGCATGAACAGCATAGAGCGGATGCTGATCCAGACGCAGTTTCTGGCGGGCGAACTGGACGTCATCATCGCGACGAACGCATTTGGCATGGGCATCGACAAGCCGGATATTCGCTACGTCATTCACTACCAGATGCCAGCAAGCCTGGAGGCGTACTCGCAGGAGATCGGCAGGATCGGCCGCGATGGACGGCCCGGCTATGCCATGCTGCTGTACGCCCAGGAGGACATCCAGATTCATCAGTACATGCTGGACAAGGAATACCCGACTCCTGTGCAAATCCAGCAGTTTATCCAATATTACCGCGGGGGAGCGGCCCTGGATGCCCAGGCATTGGCCATGATCGACATGTCCGAGGAAATGGCGGCCATGCTCACCTTTTATACAGAGCGTGCCCTGTCCCGGGCGCAGGTGAGCAGCACACACGAAATAGCCAATCCCGTCCATGATATTTGGCAGGAGACGGAAAAGCGAAAGGCCGTCAAGCGAAAAAAGTTGTCCGAAATGGTATCGTACGTGCTCGCCGACAGTTGTCTGCGCAAGCATTTGAATCAATACTTTGGCGAAGCAGACCACGGCTATGACCGTTTTTGCTGCTCGCGCTGCGGATTGCAGCGGCAAGCTTACGAAGGGCAGCAGCCCGCGCTGATGCAGCCGGAAGCACAAAACAGTTGGAGTTTGCGGCAGGCATTGGACAAGCTTTTGCCGAAAAAATAAAAGGAGAGAACGATTACGTGAAAGAAAGTGGGCTAGAGGTGGATGAAGCGACGCTGCGGCTGAATCTGTGGCTGACCCAGGCGTTGGTTTTGGCGGCGGCAGCGGCAAGCAGCTTCTGGGTCCACGGATGGCAAGGGACGCTTGGCTTGTTCAGCTTCCCGGGGTGGAAGGGAATCGGCCTTGCGTGCGGTGTGGCAGCGGGGATTGTGCTCTTCAGCATTGCCATGGAAACCTATTTACCCAGACGCTGGCAGGACGACGGCAGCATCAACGAAAAAGTGTTTGGAGCCATGTCTTCCAGCCTGACGGTGCTCGTATGCGTCATCGTCGGTATTGGCGAGGAATGGCTGTTTCGCGGCGTGATCCAGCCGTTTGCCGGGAATGCCTGGACGAGCCTCATCTTTACGCTCGTACATGTGCGCTATTTGAAAAAGCCGCTGTTAATCGCGAGCGTGTATGGCACGAGCTGGCTGTTGGGGCTGCTGATGGATTGGCACGGCTCTTTGTGGCCGCCCATCGTCGCGCATATTGCCATTGATGTTTCATTGGCCTTTTATCTGCAAAAGACTTTGAAAAAGGAAAAGGGGGAGGAAGAGTGAATTTGCAGACGAACCAATTGCCGCCTCGACGCTCCCGTCATACCCGCCCAAAAGCGTCAGTGGGATTGAAAACATGGGTTCGGTCGGGACTCTTGGTATTTGGACTTGTTTTTTTCGGGCTGATCGGCCTGGAGCTGTACAAGGCGAATGTAGCCCGGGAACAGGCAGAAGCCGTCGACATGATCTTGACGCCGCCAGAGGCAGGCGAAGCGAAGACGGCGGCAGCCGAAGCAGAAACGGGAGCGGAAACGGAAACAGCCGCCAGCGAGCCAACATCGGTGGCGCTCCCGTCTACTCCCGCAGAGACTGCGCAGCCAGCCGAGCAGACTGAATCTGCGTCTGTTGCCGCTTCGCCGCCTGCTACTGCCGCAAGCAGCGCTCCGGCCAGCACAAGCGCGGCAGTAGCTCCGCAAACCGAGAGCAAGCCCGTCCAGCAAAAAACCGAGAGCGCATCTGCTGCTCCTGCTCCGGCACAGCCAGCTCCTGAACAGAAGCCGGTACAACCAGCCCAGAAGCCAAAAGTCGTCAAGCACGTCGTACAAAAGGGAGAGACGCTGTTCATGCTGTCCCGCAAATATTACGGCAACAATTCCAACGTCGCCCGCATTGCCAAATACAACGGGCTGAACGCGGAAACGCAACTGGCAGAAGGAAAGGTGGTCTTCGTGCCGCTCTCTCCGTAATCGTTCCCGCCGCCTGCGGTTATGCTAAAGGCAGTAGACGGATCAGTGGAGGGCTAGCGATGTACGATACGATCATTGTAGGCGGGGGAATAGCGGGCTTGCAGACGGCGATCCAGCTCGCCAGAAGCCCTCGCCGCGTGGCGGTCATCGACGTGCCGGGAGGACGGTCGGCGGTCGCCAAAAACTACCGGAACATCCTCGGATTCTCGGAAGGGGTCAGCGGCGATTTTTTTCGCCGGGAAGGGCGGAAGCAGGCCGCGCAATACGGCGCCGAGTTCATTGCGGATGAAGTGACGGGGCTTGTCGCAAATCCGGAGGGAAGCTTCCGGGTAACCACGAAAACGAGAGCGGGCGCACAGGCGTTGCAGGCGAAAACGCTCGTCATGGCGACGGGAATGGCGGACCCTTTTCCGGCGATTGCCGAACTGCGCGACTGTCTCGGGCTGTCTGTTTTTATTTGCCCGGATTGCGACGGGTACGAGAGCGTCGGACAGACAACGGCGGTGATTGGCGATGGCTCACACGCTGTCCAGATGGCAGGCGATCTGTTTTTCTACACGAAAAAGCTGGTCGTCGTCAATCACGGCGGCAGCGAAATCGACGAAGAGGAGCAGGCGCTGCTGGACAGGCTGGGGATTGGCTATCGCGCTGCGCGTGTGGAAAAGCTCGTGCAAGCAGATGGCCTCTTGCAACGATTAGAGCTTTCCTCAGGGGAAAAGTTGACCGTGACCCGCGCCTTTTTGGCCTTTCCCGGGGCGCAGGCCCAGACCGGGCTGTTGCAAGCTTTTTCCGTACATATCAATGAAAAAGGACACGTGCGCACCGATCCGCGCACAAAAGAAACCGATCATCGCAATCTGTGGGCAGTCGGTGACATCGCCGTTCATTCCCAGCAGGTCGCGATCGCGATGGGGGATGGCGCACAGGCGGCGATCTGGATTCAGAAGCGACTTCGCGAGCTGGATGGCGAGCTGCCGTTTGAACAGAAATAGCCCCTTTGCAGGGGGAGCAGGGCGGACGTTTTGGGAAAAAAGCAAACGCCGAAGCGTGCGGCGTTTTTTTCTTGCTTGAGCAAATGGACGCGGAACCCGAACTAGCCGGAATCAATATATATGGGGGGAAGAAACAATCGGGAGGCCCTAGAATCATGCTGGTAATGGGAAGAAGCCTGTTTGTCGGACTTCTGGCATGGCTATTGGGAAGTGCTGCCCAGCACGTTTTTCCCGCCAAACATATGCATCTGGAGCGATTCGGAGACTGGGTGTCGATGTTTCTGTTTTCGCCCGTGGAGATTTTGCTGTCACTGCTGTTGTTCAGCGGGGCTTGCCTCTTGTTGTTCGGCCTGCTGCATTTTCATGTCAGCCAGTTTTTGTACGGCCGAATGCTGCAGACGGGATGGGTTCACGCCCCTTTATGCTTCTTCTCCTTTTTTGTTCTGCTGATCCAATTTGTCAAAATGCCCGTTCCCACCTTCCTGGCGGCCGCAGTCGCGCTCATGATTGGATGGCGATAAACGAGCAGCTTTTCCTGGGAAAGCGCAGGAAGCGTCAGGCTGCTACAAAGTCTGCTTTTCAAGCGTCCGAATCGACACGTGCGTGCGAAAGTGCGCGAAGAGCCTCGGAGAGTGTCAGGTGCTATGTTCCTGCTACTAAATGTGATATGATAGGACTACCCCGGATTTTCCCATCTGCGAAAAAATGGTTGAATGCAGCACGGGCATTCGTCGGAAAATGCGGAGAACTCTTACAGGCTTAGCATCATATTTTGTAGTACGACTGGATGGCGAGGAGGGACAGTCATGCGTGTTGAACGCCTTGGTCAAGACAAAATACGAATCTTTTTAACGTTTGACGACCTAACAGAGCGCGGGATAGAAAAAGAAGACATGTGGCGTGACATTCCTAAAGTTCATGAACTGTTCAACGACATGATGGAGCAGGCTTATCACGAATTGGGATTCGAAGTGTCAGGGCCTGTTGCAGTTGAAGTGTTCGCCTTGCCAGCTCAGGGAATGGTCGTGATCGTAACTCGCGGCAAAACAGGCTCAAAGGACGGAAAAGAAGAAGAATTTGAGGACGAAGAAGTGTACGAATTAGAAGTCACCCTAGAGGAAAGCGACCTGATTATCTACGCCTTCCGTGACTTTGAGCATATGGTTGAAGCTGCCCATCGTATCAATGCCTTGCTGACCAATGGAGGGTCGGCCTACTTCTACCAGGGGAAATACCACCTGGTCTTGGAAGAGGTGGAATTGGATCAGGAGCGATACCACAAGTTGATTGCGATCCTCTCTGAGTACGGGGAAGCGACGCCGACAACGATTTATGTACTGGAGGAATATGGCAAAGTTGTCGTTGCCGACGATGCTGTCAAGGAAATATGCAGACATTTCACGTAAGCAAAAGGATGAAATGCCTGGGAGAATAAACAGCACCTAGTCCATCAACTAGGTGCTTTTGCTGTCTCAGGTTACTCGGGGCTGTCGAGGCCGGCGAAAAAGTCGGCTTCCTTGCCTGCGACCGTGTAGCCGGGAAGGTTGTGCCAGGCCAGAATGTAGTGATTGCTCGGAGGCACCGATTCAAAGCCGCCGGCAGTGACGCCAGGGAACACGCGCTCTACGGACAGATGCTGGGTGCGGTGGGCGCGCAGAGCAGCAGCTACCTGCGGCTTGTACGCCGGCCCGTCAACGATGGTGGTAATGCTTTCGATCGGATCGGAAAACGGCGGCTGTACGGCCCCGAATGGCCCGTTGGAGGCGCGGGTTGCGTAGTACAGCTTGCGAACGCTCGTCGCCGAGCCCAAGGACTGGACAGCCTGGGTCGTTGCGAGAGAGATCGCCTGGTGGTCCGGATGACCGGAAATGCCATGCGGGGCAAAAGTGACGAGTACATGAGGCTCGATTTTTGCGACCGCCTGGTGGATGCGTTCCACCAGTTCCTGGACGGGCACGGTGTTCAGCAGCTTATCCTGGTAGTCCCATATGTCCACGCTCGCAAGCCCGAGGATGGAAGCCGCCTCTCTCAATTCCTGCTCGCGATACGCGGGCAGTTGCTCGATGGTGCAGAGCGGCGGATTGCCGGGTTTGCCTGCTTGGCCCCTGGTGGCGCAGAGCAGGTGGCATTCTGCTATGTTTTCTTGGGTATATTTGGAAATCGTAATGCCGGACGCGAAGGTTTCGTCGTCAGGATGAGCGAAAACGAACAAAATCTTATTTTTTTTCATAAAAACGCCTCCGTGAATAAACTTCCAGAATTACTGTTTCCATTATGGCATAATTTCACTTGCCCCGTCATGAAAGAATGCGCGTTGGGTACACTACAACAACCAAGGGATGTACGTTTTACGCCATGTCAAGGTGCATGGGCGCTTTTCGTTTCCAGTTGCGACTGGCGGGGAAATCGTTGTATTTATATGCAGATGAGCCGGAGAAAACGTTTTCGAAATGGAAAAAAAACTTTTTTTCGCTTCTCAACCCTGATACAAGCGTGTATACTAAAGGCTGCATTGACCGATAACATTTTTGAGGTGGTAAGTAATGGGTAATCAAGACGTGGTAACCGAAAGCACCGAAGGGAAAGCAAAGCAAGAAACAATGAACTTGCTGCATTCGACTCAAACGGTGATCAAGGAAGCACTGGACAAACTAGGTTACCAAGAATCGATGTTTGAACTCTTGAAGGAGCCGCTACGCGTTTTGACCGTACGCATTCCGGTTCGCATGGATAACGGCGAAGTAAAGGTGTTTACGGGCTATCGTGCTCAGCACAACGATGCGGTTGGTCCGACCAAGGGGGGCATTCGTTTCCACCCGGAAGTTACTGAGGATGAAGTTAAAGCACTTTCTATCTGGATGAGCCTCAAAGCCGGTATCGTCGACCTGCCTTATGGCGGTGGTAAAGGCGGTATCATTTGCGACCCGCGTGAAATGTCCTTCCGTGAACTGGAAAGACTGAGCCGCGGTTACGTTCGCGCAATCAGCCAACTTGTGGGGCCGACAAAAGACATTCCGGCTCCGGACGTCTTTACAAACTCGCAAATCATGGCTTGGATGATGGACGAATATAGCCGTATCCGTGAATTTGACTCACCTGGTTTCATTACCGGTAAACCGATTGCACTTGGCGGTTCGCATGGACGCGAGACAGCGACAGCCAAAGGGGTTACCATTTGCATTCGCGAAGCTGCAAAACGCCGCAACATTGACGTGAAAGGCGCGCGCGTTGTCGTGCAAGGCTTCGGTAACGCAGGCAGCTACCTGGCGAAATTCATGCACGATGCAGGAGCAAAAGTCGTCGGGATTTCCGATGCTTACGGCGCTCTGCACGATCCGAACGGTCTGGATATCGACTACTTGCTCGATCGCCGCGACTCCTTCGGTACGGTAACCAAGCTGTTCAACAACACGATCACGAACAAAGAACTGCTGGAGCTGGATTGCGACATTCTCGTTCCTGCAGCGATCGAAAACCAAATCACTGCTGCAAACGCTCACAACATCAAGGCGCAAATCGTCGTAGAAGCGGCTAACGGCCCAACTACGCTCGAAGCGACCAAGATCCTGACCGAGCGCGGCATCCTGCTCGTACCGGACGTACTGGCAAGTGCCGGTGGCGTAACGGTTTCCTACTTCGAATGGGTACAAAACAACCAGGGCTACTACTGGACAGAGGAAGAAGTAGAAGAGAAACTGGAAAAAGTAATGGTTCGCTCGTTTGAAAATGTTTACTCCCTGTCCCAAACACGCCGTGTGGACATGCGCCTCTCCGCTTACATGGTCGGTGCGCGCAAAATGGCAGAAGCTTCTCGCTTCCGCGGCTGGGTATAAGCAAAACAGACGACCTTCCCGATATGAGAAAAACCGGGCTTCGCCGCCTATGTGGCGAAGCCTTTTTGTTTGGGCGGGAACGTACAGGAAACAGAAACAGGAAAACCCTCCTGGAAGGGGCGAGGAGGGTTTGTCCGGTCGTGTTACTGATCGAATAGTTTTTGCAGTTCCTGGAAGTCGCGTGTTTTTTGCAGGGTGACGATCAGCTTGATTCGCGCTTTTTGACCGTTGAGCCCGTTGGAGAAAATGATGCCCATTTCCTTCAGCTTGCGGCCTCCGCCTTCGTAGTCGTACACGTCCTGTACTTGCCCGTTGTAGCAGCGGGACACGAGCACGATCGGGATTCCGCGATCCAGCAACTGCTGCAAGGTCGGGATGATCGCTGGCGGCAAATTGCCGAGGCCGAACGCTTCAATCACAAGCCCGTCAATCGGCTGGTCGAGCAAAAACTGGAGCCAGGACGGATCCATGCCAGCGACTGCTTTAATCAGCGGGACGTTTCCGTCGGCATGGGAAATCGTGTAATGCTCCCGCGCCAAAGGCGCGTGGTGGTACTGCACGCTTTTTTTGGCGATGGTGCCGATTGGGCCGTATTGCGGCGATTGGAAAGTGGCGACATTACTCGTATGTGTCTTGGTGACGTGGCACGCCGCATGAATCTCATCGTTGAACACGACGAGCACGCCTTTGTTCAGGCTTCCGGGATCAGCGGCCGTGCGCACGGAGGAGATCAGGTTGACCGGACCGTCCGCGCCCAGCTCGTTGCTGCTGCGCATGGCGCCCGTCACGACGATCGGCACGTCGACAGACAGCGTCAGGTCGAGAAAATACGCCGTCTCTTCCAGCGTATCGGTTCCGTGCGTAATGACCACACCGTCGTATTGCTCCTGACGAAAAGCTTCTTCGATTTGCAGGCGCAGGTCGTTCATGATCTTGGGAGTCATGTGAGGACTTGGCAGATTCAGTACATTTTTCATGGTGACGTCCGCATAACGCTCTAAAAAAGGAAGAATTTTGTTCACAGCCTGGTCATCCAGCGGTTTTACGCCTTCTGTGTCATCTACAGACATGGCGATGGTGCCGCCAGTGTTGACTACCAATATTTTTTTTGTCATGCTCTCTCTCCTGTAGCGGGTTTTCATCAACCAATATTCATGGTACGATGAATAACAGCCTTGTGTAAAGGAGCAATAAAAGATGATTGCAATGATCGGCGCGGCAATAGCCCCCGGTATCGCCATCATGAGTTATTTTTACCTGCGTGACAGTCTCGAGCCGGAGCCGATCTCTATGGTCATCCGGTCGTTTATCTTTGGGATGCTGCTGGTGATTCCGATTATGGTGCTCCAGTACATCATGCAGACAGAATGGAACTGGCGGAGCGGAGTTGTCGCGGAAATCATCCAGTCCGCTGTAGTAGAAGAGTTTTTCAAATGGATGGTCATCTTCTTCACCGCCTACAAGCACGTGGAGTTCGATGAGCCTTACGATGGGATTGTTTATGCGGTCGCCGTGTCGCTCGGTTTTGCCACTCTGGAAAACCTGTTTTATTTGATTATCAACGGCTTGAACATCGCCTTTTGGCGCGCGCTTTTGCCCGTCTCCAGTCACGCGCTGTTCGCCGTCTGGATGGGCTATTATTTGGGGCGAGCGAAGTTCTCGCAAAAGAAAGAGCAGGAGAAGCTTTTTCTCTGGCTGTCCATCTCGTTGCCGATCGGGCTGCACGCCCTCTACAACGCGATTTTTCTCTCCATTCAAAACTGGCTCGTGGTCATCGTGCCATTCATGCTTGTCCTCTGGTGGCAAGGCTTGAAAAAGGTGCAGCGCGCTCATGATTACGGTTCTAAAAATCTTTCTTCGCGTCCACAATAGACGATAAGGAGGAGACGAGACGTGCTGAAATCCGAACGAGCAAAAGTGACCATTCAATGTAATGTATGTGGAGAAAAATTTACCCTCCGTGGCCGCAGGGAACCGGGCGGGCAAGTGGAAACGGGATTCAAGCAATGCTTGTGCGACAACGACCAGCATTTTCGCATTGACGAATCGTAAACAAACGAATAACAAACGGTACAAAAAGACCGATGCCAAGCCGCATCGGTCTTTTTGTGCTGGAAGCCTCTGGGGCTTGCGCCTTCTGGCGGATTTGCATGCATAATCCATTCTTCCTCCACTAACACTATGCAAAGATTTCAATTCATGCCAAGGAGGATTTTCGCCGTGCAAAAAATCTGGATCGCAAGTTTGTTGATCTTGTTTGGAGTGGCAGGCTTTGGCGGGTACGAGCTTTTCTCCAGCAAAAAAAGCGCTGCGGCCGCACGGGAAGTACAGATAGCTGCACCGGCAAACGAGAAGCAGTCAAAGGCAAAAGCGAGCTTTCATCCTTCGCGCATATCGGAGAATGACCTGAAGCTGATGGCCAATGCAGTGTACGGAGAGGCCAGGGGCGAGCCGTTCGAAGGCCAGGTGGCGATCGCGGCCGTCATTTTAAACCGCGTCAAAAGCCCATCTTTTCCTGACACGCCATCTGCGGTCATTTTCGAGCCGCGCGCGTTTACGGCTGTAGCGGACGGCCAGATTTGGCTGACCCCCAATGAAAGTGCGCGCAAGGCTGTGAAAAACGCCCTGAACGGGTGGGACCCGTCGGGAGGCTGCACCTACTATTTCAATCCGGAAACGGCGACATCCAAATGGATTTGGAGCAGGCCGCAAGTCAAAAAAATCGGGAAGCACATCTTCTGCAGGTAATGGCTATTTAAAAAGAAGAAAAGGAGTGGCAAGGGATGGTATATGGAGCAACGGCGCGTGTCTTGTTTCCCATCGCTCTGGTTGCCTTGGTAGGCGCGGGGATGTGGGGCTACCAGGAGCACAACGAAAAAAACTCGGTTTTGATTAAGGCAGAGAACTCGTATCAGCGGGCTTTTCACGATCTGACCTATCACATAGACAAATTGCATGACGAACTCGGAAAATCTTTGGTGGTCAACTCCCGGCGGCAAATGACGCCGACCTTGACCAATGTATGGCGGCTCGCCTATGCGGCGCAGTCGGACGTGGGCCAGCTTCCGTTGACCTTGATGCCTTTCAACAATACAGAGGAGATGCTGTCACGGGTCGCCGATTTTTCGTATCGGGTCGCTGTGCGTGATCTGGACAAGGAGCCGCTTAGCGACAAGGAATACGGCACGTTGAAAAGCTTGCACAAGCAGGCCAAGGACATCCAGGACCAGCTTCGCAACGTCCAGGCCAACGTCATCGACAAACAGCTTCGCTGGATGGATGTGGAGACGGCGCTCGCTTCCGACGACAAAAAATCGGACAACACGATTGTCGACGGGTTTCAGACGATCGAGAAAAAAGTGCAGGAGTTTCCCGATTTGGATTGGGGAGTCGGCATCCAGAGCCTGGACAAGAAAAAGCAGCAGCGAATCCAGGGGATCGACGGCAAGCCAGCCACTCCGGAGGACGCGAAGAAAAGCGCACTGGAATTTTTGCGCCTGAACGCGCAGGACGCCAAGGTGGAGGTAGATGAAAACGGCAAAGGCCAAACCTACACGGCGTACAGCGTCCGCGTCACTCCCAATGGGCAAAAGGCCGCGATTAACCTCGATGTGACAAAGCGCGGCGGCAAAGTCGTCTGGATGATGAGCGAGCGCGAGATTGGGGAAGAGAAGCTCGACATGAAGCAGGCGCAGGAGCGGGGCGAGGAATTTTTGCGCAAGCATGGCTTTGAAAACATGATCGTCTCCGAGATTGACAGCTACGACCGCAATGCCCTCTTTACGTTCGTGCCCGTCCAGGACGGCGTCCGCATTTACCCGGATTCGGTGACGATTGAGATTGCGCTGGACAACGGGGAAGTAACAGCGTTCAACTCGACCGAATACTTGTTTAACCACAAACGACGCATCCTGTCCAAGCCGCGCATCTCCAAAGAAGAAGCGCGTAAAAAAGTGAATCCGAGCGTGAAGGTTACGAACGAACGACTGGCGCTGATCGAAGGGAAAAACGACGGCAAGGAAGTTTTGACCTGGGAGCTGACCGGCAGCTTTGAAGGAAATTCGTACATGGTGTACATCAACGCGATGAATGGCGACGAGGAAGAAGTCGTGAAAATGGAGACGGGCGAAGACCAGGACAATCAGCAATAGGCACGCGAAAAAATCAAGGGGAAAGCTGAATTTGACGGCTTTCCCTATTTGCTGATTGGAAAGAAAAGAGTATATAATGGGTGGGTGAGAGGGAAAAGGAGGAACATTTGCTATTATGATGCTTCCACGAGTAGGACAAACCATACGACTTCAGTTCACGGGTTCCTCTGAAGACGAGCAGGGCATGGAGGCCTTTAAAAGCCGCATAACCGACATGACAGAAGAGCTGGCTTCCATTGAGTTGCCAACCAGTGAAAGCACGGGGCGGACTGGCGTGTTCCGGCCTGGGACAAGCTGTCTGGTCTGGTATGTAGGCGAAGACGGGTCTCGCTATGAATTTCAGTCTTCCATCGTCAGCAGGGAGAGCGGGCACATTCCTGTCTTGCTGTTGCAACTGCCGAAAAAAGAAGAGATCGTGCGGACGCAACGGCGCAACTACTTGCGAATCGAAACCGCGCTGGACATCGCTGTCAAGCATCAGGACCCGATGCGACGCTATCATTTTTTGGCGAGAACCATCGACATCAGCGGTGGCGGCTTGTCTTTCACTTGCGATGAGTCTTATCGTCTGCGCGAAAAAGACGTGCTGCAAGTCTGGATCGCACTGCCGAGCAAAAACGGACAGGTCCAGCACGCCTTCGCCGAGCTGGAGGTCGTCAGACAAAAGGCGCCGGAAGAGAAGGGCTTGCACCAGTGGATATCGGGAAAATTTACGAATATTAGCGAACAGGATCGGGTAAAAGTGATTCGGGCGTGTTACGAAAGACAACTAGAGCTTCGCAAAAAAGGCGTCGAGGATTGACGCTTTTCCGAAAAGGAAGTGACCCCAGTGACCAGTCAGTACGACGAGCGTTTTCGCCGATTTTCCAGACGGGTAGAGAAAGGCATCTTGATTGGAATTGCGGCTTGCGCCATCGCGCTGACAGCCGGAGAGATTCTGATTCAATACGTTCCGGCTCGCGTTTTCCTGATCGAGACAGAACGCTTGGAAGGCGTGTCAGACAAGCCCTAAAGGTTTGCGCATGCTTCCATACTATGGTACTATTATAAATAACATAGAAAACGGTCAGGGGCGTTTTCGTAGACCGCGCGCGGTCGCCACGTGTTTTTCACCACATGAATGGGAAAGGGCTTCGGGCAGAAGCTTTTCTTGTTTTACTCCCTTTCTGAACTACTGTACATAGCAGGTGAGAAGTAATGAACATAGCGATTGATGGACCTGCGGGAGCAGGGAAAAGCACGGTTGCACAGAAGGTAGCAAGGCAACTGGAATACGTCTACATCGACACCGGGGCCATGTACCGCGCTCTCGCTTGGGCTGTTTCTTCCGGACAGATTCCGATCGGCGACGAGCCTGCTGTTTCCGAACTTTTGAAAAACAACAAGATTGGTCTGGTTCGGCAAGCTGGACAGCAGCGTGTGTTCTGGAACGAGCTCGATGTGACGGACCTGATTCGTTCGCCAGAGGTCAGTCAGTACGCCTCGATTGTCGCGAGCTACGGTTCCGTTCGCGAACAGATGCTGGTGTTGCAGCGAGAGCTGGCGAAGCAAGGAAACGTGGTCATGGACGGCAGAGATATCGGAACGCATGTCCTGCCTGACGCCGAGGTGAAAATTTTTCTGACGGCCTCCATCCGCGAGCGAGCAGAACGCAGATGGAAAGAACTGCGGGAAAAAGGAACCGAGGCAGACCTGGCTGAGCTGGAAAAAGAAATAGAGGAGCGAGATCGCCGGGACATGCAAAGAGAGGTGGCTCCCTTGCGCCAGGCGGACGATGCCGTGCTGGTCGACACTACGGGGATGACCATCGACCAGGTCGTAGACCACATCCTGCAAATCTGCGAACGAACGGGAGAGTCGGCCAAGTGACCTATTACCGTTTATTCCGCGGAATATTCCGCATCATATTTTCGCTTGTCTTCCGTTGGCAAGTGATTGGGCGTGAACATATACCTAAGGAAGGCCCGGTGATTTTGTGCGCCAATCACATTTCGCTCTGGGACCCGCCGCTGCTCGGTTCTGGAATCGAGCGCCAGGTGCACTTCATGGCCAAGGAAGAGCTGTTTAAAATTCCGCTCTTATCTTTTCTTATTACGAAATTCGGCGCTTTCCCAGTCAAGCGGGGCGCGGGTGATCGGGCGGCGATCCGCACGACGCTCAAACTGCTTGAAGATGGAAAAATCTTTGGAATTTTTCCCGAGGGAACCCGCAGCAAAACCGGCGAACCGGGAGAAGCGATGCCAGGGGTGGCGATGTTTGCCCTCAAATCGCAAGCAGCGGTCATTCCGGTAGCGATTATCGGGCCGTATCGGGCGTTTCGTCCGATCAAGATCGTCTACGGCAAGCCGATCGATCTCACCAGCTTGCGCGAAGCCAAGTCCGGCTCCGATGTGCTGAAGGAGACGAGCGATTTAATCATGGCCCGCATCAAGGAATTGCGCGACCAGCATCTTCCCTAAGTCCGGTATAGAATCGACAAAGGGACAAATACTACATTTGCTGGAACTTACTGGCTACGTCAGTGCTAACTGCCAGCCTTCGGGCGACAGTAAAAAATATACTTGCTCCCGCTTCGTGTAATATGGTTGGTACACAACCTGTACATAGATGGTCTGGGACTCGATGGTATTCAAGGAGGTTTTTTGGATGATGGATGAAACAAACGTAAGCTTGACGGATGCAACAACGATTTCTGTGGGGGATGTCGTAAAAGCGACTGTAACCAAAGTCGAAGACAAACAGGCTCTCGTGGATGTAGGCTACAAATACGATGGCCTGATCCCGATCAGCGAACTGTCTCCTCTGCATGTGGAAAAAGTGTCTGACGTCGTTGCGGTTGGCGACACGTTTGAAGTAAAAGTAATCAAGCTCAACGATGAAAAAGAAGAGCTTGTCGTTTCCAAAAAAGCGGTTGCGATGGAATCTTCCTGGGCTGAACTGGAGCAAAAAATGCAGTCAGGCGAGATCATCGAGGCGACAGTCAAGGAAGTCGTCAAAGGCGGTCTGGTCGTAGATGTAGGGGTTCGCGGCTTCATCCCTGCTTCTATGGTCGAGCGTCATTTCGTGGAGGATTTCTCCGATTACAAAGGCAAATCCTTGACATTGAAAGTAGTAGAGATGGACAAAGAGAAAAACAAAGTGATCCTCTCCCACAAAGCGGTTCTGGAAGAAGAAGCAAAAGCGAAAAAACAGTCCGTACTGGATCAAATCCAGGTGGGTCAAGTGCTGGAAGGCACTGTGCAACGCATGACCGACTTCGGCGTATTCGTGGACATCGGCGGGGTAGACGGCCTGGTGCACGTATCCGAGCTGGCTTGGAACCGCGTAGAAAAGCCATCTGACGTCGTAAAAGAAGGCGACAAGGTACAAGTGAAAGTGCTCAAAATCGACCGCGAAAACGAGCGCATCGGCCTCAGCATCAAAGAAACCCAGGCAGGTCCTTGGGCAAAGGTTGCCGAAGAGTTTAAAGCAGGCTCGATCACAACGGGTACAGTGAAACGCCTCGTTTCCTTCGGTGCTTTTGTCGAAGTGGCACCTGGAATTGAAGGGCTTGTGCACATCTCGCAAATCGCGAATCG
Source organism: Brevibacillus agri (assembly GCF_004117055.1). Classification (NCBI taxonomy): domain Bacteria; kingdom Bacillati; phylum Bacillota; class Bacilli; order Caryophanales; family Paenibacillaceae; genus Brevibacillus; species Brevibacillus agri. The sequence goes on along the minus strand of NZ_CP026363.1, from coordinate 3,451,398 downwards.
TCGCGTGAACACGCCTGGCGAAGTGCTCAAGGAAGGCCAGGAAGTGCAAGTGAAAATTCTCGATGTGGTTCCACAAGAGCAGCGCATCAGCTTGAGCATCCGCGCGGTAGAAGAAGATCGCGCCGAGCAGGCAGAGCGCGCAAGCAAGCGTGAACAGCAACAATTCACGCAAGAAAACAATCAGCCAATGGGTGTAACGCTTGGTGAACTGTTCGCGGATCTGAAAGACAAGTTCAAGTAAGCGAGACAGACGGGAAAAATAAGGGGGTACGCTCTTGCGTATCCCTTTTTGCTTGGCTGTGGCCAAAGCTACAAGGGGATAAAAGGTTTGTCGGGAGGGAAGACGCGTGGATCGTTCGCAACGAAAGCTTGACCATATTCGCCATGCACTGGCAACGGCCGAAATCGGTACAAACAGCTTTGATGACGTCAGCTTTGTGCCGAATAGCCTGCCGAATATCGGCTACGAACAGACAAGGCTCGATACGGAGTTTGCTTCTTTTCGCCTGCCGTCTCCGCTCATTATCAACGCGATGACAGGCGGAGCGGAAGCGACAACGCAGATTAATCAGAAGCTTGCGATCATTGCCAGGGAGCGCCAACTGGCGATGGCCGTCGGTTCGCAGATGGCCGCGCTGCGCGACCCGTCTGTCGCCGCGAGCTACCAGATTGTGCGCAAAGAAAATCCGCGCGGCATCGTCTGGGCGAATGTCGGGGCGGAAGCGACAGTGGAGCAAGCGCAGGCAGCGGTAGAAATGCTTGCGGCAGACGGCTTGCAAATTCACCTGAATGTGATGCAGGAGCTGTTGATGCCCGAAGGAGATCGCGATTTCAGCGGCTATTTGGAGCGGATCCAGCGCATCCAGGAGAGCGTCGACGTCCCGGTGATCGTCAAAGAGGTCGGATTCGGGATGGCGAAGGAAACAATGCTCAAGCTGACCGCAGCCGGGATCAAAAGCATCGACGTGGGCGGCAGAGGCGGAACGAATTTTGCCAAAGTGGAAAACAAAAGGAGCGCTCACCCGCTGTCCATGTTTGAGGATTGGGGCTTTACGACCGTCGAGAGCCTGCTGGAAGCAGACCGCGATATACACGCGCAAGCATCTGTCATGGCGACGGGAGGAGCGCGGCACGGACTGGACGTGATAAAAGCGGTCTGCCTGGGAGCTTCGGCTGTCGGCGTGGCGGGTGCGCTATTGCGCGTCGTGCACGCGCACCCGATCGAAGAATGCCTGGCGGAAGTAGACGGCTGGCATCACCAGATTCGCGTGGCGATGACGGCGCTCGGGCTTGTGCAGCTCGCAGATGGCGTCAACACCCCGCTGTTGATAACAGGCAAAACAGCGGAGCGCGCCCGTCTGCGCGGGAGAGCAGTGGAGGAATGGGCAGAGCGGCGCTGACTAACGGACGAGCCATTCATGAAAGGCGGACGCTTGAGGCATACTTTGGGGAGACAACCATCATTTTGAGGAGATGAACATGAACGAGGGAACCATTGCGATCCTCATCCAGTGGTCTTTGCTTTGTCTTGTCTGGATGGGGAGCTTTGACTCGCAACTGCGGGAAATGGGCATGGAGAGAAGGCGCGTGCTCGCCGTTCTTTGTGCGTTTCTGATTTGCTCCTTTGTCAGTTGGACATTGTTTTTCGCCCCGATTCAGGTAAGTCTCAGCGGAACGTTGCTGCCCTTTTTCGCAAGCGCGATCTTTTATGCACGGCTCCCCAAAGCAGGCCGAAGACTGTATGTGCTCGGCGCGACGGGGGTTGCCGTCATGGTTTTCTGGCTGCGCTGGCTGTTTTTTTCCGACCCGATCCTGTTGATTTGGGACGAGCGGGTGATCGTGCCGGGAATTAGCGTCGCGATCACGCTTGCGACGAGCAGGCTTATGGCCGTCCGGCTGTTTCTGCTCATGCTGGCGCTGCCGCTGGCGGATGCGCTCTACGCGCTCTATTTTTGGCGGGCGTCCGGAGCGTGCAGCCTGGGAACGGATTACGCGCAAGACCTGTTGTGGAGCGGCATTTCGTTGCTGGGGCTTATCAGTATGCTCTGGACTGCCATTCGTCGGCTTTTCGGACGGAGGGAGGCAGAGCCTTCCCATTCCGATACTGGTAGGTGATCGCGCTTGTTTAAAGAGTTGTTGGCCAATGAGTTTGTCGTTCCGTTGACGATCGGGTTCGTCTTCGGGATCATGTGCCGAATCCATCTGCTGCGGACGGATTATCGCCAATATCCGACGTATCCGCACGGAAAAATCATTCATGTGTCGCTCGGGGTGATCGCCTCGGCCCTGGGCGCTTTGGCTGTGCCGGCACTGTTGAAGGAAAACTATACGGCCGTGACGTTTTTGACCGTGGCCGCCCAGCAGTTCCGCGACGTGCGCAACATGGAGCGGACGACCTTGACGGAGATTGACAAGCTAGAGCTGGTACCGCGCGGCGGTCCGTACATCGAAGGGATCGCCATGGTGTTCGAAGGGCGCAACTACATGGTCATTTTCACCTCCCTCGTCGCCGCGACAGCGACCATTTTGTTCAACTGGTGGGGCGGCATCATCGCGGGGGTGATCGCCCTTGTCATTTCGCGCAAGTTGCGCTCCGGGAAGACGCTGTCGCTGATCGCAGACACGAGTCCGGCAGAGGTGAGAGTGGACGGAAAAGACTTGTACGTAGGCGACATTTACATCATGAACGTCGGTCTGGAAGACGCGCAAAAGGTCATCCGCGAGCACGGAGTCGGCTTTATTTTGACCCCGAAGGATGCCAACGCCAAAGTGACGATCGCCCATCCCGGCCAGCGCCAGGCGATTTTGCATGATGTAGCGACCCAACTCGGCGTGTACACCGATACAGGGGAGCCTTCCTTGACGCCACTGGTAAAACGCGACCTGCAATCCGGCAGGCTCGGCGTCTTCCTTTTGCCGCAGGAAAAGGATGCCGAGCGGGGCAAAGCCGTCATTGATGCGGTGCCGATTTTAGAGAGCGTCTTCCGGATGCCGCAGAAGACGAAATTAGTCAAAAAGGAGCTGTAGATCATGACCGGGACGATTTTGGCCGTGATTACCGTGAACAGGGAAGGCATCGCGGGCGGCGCGCCGATTTTCATCGAGCCGACACATGAGAAGATGCAGCAGACGGCTTTCACGCTGGAAAAGATTTTGGACGCCATGGTGCACGAGGTAAGCCCTGATACCCTTATCGTTGTTCGCCACAAGTAGTGTATGGTATGATTAGCTAGTCAAAACGTAAATGAGAGAGAGTGTTGTTGATTATGGGATTACCTGTGGTAGCCATTGTGGGGAGACCCAACGTGGGCAAGTCCACGATTTTTAACAGACTGGTCGGCGAGCGCATCGCGATCGTGGAGGATATGCCGGGAGTAACCCGTGACCGCCTGTACGGAAAAGGAGAATGGCTGACCCATACCTTCCACGTGATTGATACGGGCGGGATTGAGTTTGGCGAGACCGATGAAATTCTCACGCAAATGCGTTACCAGGCGGAGCTGGCGATTGATGAGGCTAACGTCATCATCATGATCGCCGACAGCCGGACAGGCGTGACAGACGCTGACGTGGAGCTGGCCCGGATGCTGAACCGCACCGGAAAGCCAGTCGTGCTCGCAGTAAACAAAGCGGACAACCCGGACATGCGTGCCGATATTTACGACTTTTATTCGCTTGGCTTGGGTGAACCGTTCCCGATCTCAGGCAGCCATGGCCTTGGCCTGGGAGACATGCTGGAGGAAGTGGTTCGGCATTTTCCTGCCGAAGGCGACGAGGAGCGGAAAGAGGACGTCATTCGCGTGTCCATTATCGGCCGTCCGAACGTCGGGAAGTCGTCCTTGACGAATGCGCTGCTCGGCGAAGAGCGCGTCATTGTGAGCGACGTCGCGGGCACAACGCGGGATGCGATCGACACGCCGTTTGAGCGGGATGGACAGAGCTACGTTCTCGTCGATACCGCCGGGATGCGCAAGCGCGGGAAAGTGTACGAGACGACGGAAAAATACAGCGTCATGCGCGCGATGCGTTCCATCGAGGACAGCGATGTCGTTCTCGTCGTCATCAACGGGGAAGAAGGCATCATCGAGCAAGACAAAAAAATTGCCGGCTATGCACACGAGGCAGGCCGCGGCGTAATTATTATCGTCAACAAGTGGGATGCCGTTGAAAAAGACGACAAGACGATGCGGCGCTTCACAGAGCTGATTCGCGAGGAGTTCAAATATCTGGACTACGCGCCGATTCTGTACGTCTCGGCGAAGTCGAAGCAGCGCGTTCACACGATCCTGCCGAAAGTCAACGAGGTCGCGCAAGCACACGCCATGCGCATTCCGACCTCCGTCCTCAACGATATCGTAACGGATGCGACGATTCGCACACCGCCGCCGTCTGACAGAGGAAAGCGACTGAAAATCAACTACGCGACACAAGCGACAGTCAAGCCTCCCACGTTCATTTTGTTCGTGAACGATCCGGAGCTTATGCATTTCTCCTATGAGCGTTATATAGAGAACAAGATCCGTGAAGCGTTTGTCTTTGAAGGTACGCCTGTTCGCATATGGACGCGGAAAAAAACGTAGGGAGAGGAAACCGCCATGGTGTTAGTAGCCTGGGTGCTCAGCTATTTGATCGGTTCAATTAGCTTCAGCTATCTGATCGCCAAAAAAGTTGCAGGAATTGACATTCGCTCACATGGCAGCGGGAACGCAGGGGCGACCAATACGCTTCGCGTGCTGGGAAAAGGTCCGGGTATCGCCGTGCTGATTCTTGATGCATTAAAAGGATTGGCGGCGATGGGAATAACACACCTCATGACAGGTGATCCCGCTGCCTATGCAGTGGCGGGCCTGTTTGTCATCGCAGGGCACAACTGGCCGATCTACTTTGGCTTTCGCGGGGGAAAGGGCATTGCGACCACGCTCGGCGTGGTGCTAGGCTTCTCTCCCCTGGCCTTTTTGATTGCAGCGGTACTGGCTGTGCTGGTCATTGCGATTACCCGATACGTCTCGCTCGGATCGCTTGTGCTGGTTACGGCTATTCCTGTTTCCCTTTATCTGTTGGACAAACCGATTTCCTTTTTTTGGACAAGTTTGGTAATCGCTGTGTTTGCGTATGTTCGCCATTATAATAATATCCGCAATCTTCTCGCAGGAAACGAACGGAAATTGGGAGATAAGTCCAATCGCAAGCTGGGATAGGTCTGAATCGTTCTTACGAAAAAGACTGGAATGATGGAGGGGGATCTATTGAGAAAAGAGGTTACAGTAGTCGGTGCGGGTAGCTGGGGAACGGCGCTCGCTTCCGTTCTGGCGGAAAACGGCCATCAGGTTACGCTGTGGGTACGCGATCCCAAGCTGGCAGATGAAGTGAACAGCAAGCATACGAACGCCAAATATTTGCCTGAGGCCAAGCTGGCCGAGAGCATTGTCGCCACGACGGATATCCAGGCGGCCGTTTCCGACAAACCGATCGTGCTGCTGGCCGTTCCGTCGCACGCGATGCGGCAAATTTGCAGGCAGTTGGCTCCGTTTTTACATAAGGATGTGCTTTTGATCCATGCGACCAAAGGCTTTGAGCTGGAAAGCCTGAAGCGAATGTCAGAGGTCATCATGGAAGAAATCCCGCCCGAAATTTCCGGCAAGCTCGCTGTCCTGTCCGGACCGAGCCACGCGGAAGAAGTAGTCCGCAGGCAGCCGACGACAGTGGTGGTTGCGTCAGAAGCGGAGGAGAGCATGCTCCGCGCGCAGGACCTGTTGATGAACGCCAATTTTCGCGTCTACACCAACCATGATCTGATCGGGGCGGAAATTGCCGGCGCGCTGAAAAACATCATTGCGCTCGGAGCGGGCATGTCAGACGGCCTCGGATTTGGCGACAACGCGAAAGCGGCGCTTTTGACCCGCGGACTTGCGGAAATCAGCCGCCTCGGCATCAAACTGGGCGCCTTGCCGCTTACGTTCTCGGGGCTTGCGGGCGTCGGCGACCTGATCGTGACGTGCACCAGCCGCCATAGCCGCAACTGGCGGGCAGGCTTCATGCTGGGCCAAGGCAAAAAGCTCGACGACGCTCTGGAGCAGATGGGGATGGTCGTCGAGGGCGTGCGCACGACTCACGCGGCACACGCCCTGGCACAGCGCGAACAGGTCGAGATGCCGATTACGTCGGTGCTGTACGGCATTTTGTTCGAAGGAAAAGAGCCGCGCCAAGGGGTAGAAGAGCTGATGGGCCGAGGGAAGACGTTCGAGATGGGCTACCTGAACCCGGACGGAAGCATAGAAGCATAGGCGAAACTTTTCACACATGTAGGCTCCTGCACATACGATAGGGTGAAAGCCCAGGTGCAGGAGGAGATCAAAGGATGAACAACAATCTTTCCAAGCGTTTTTTGGAGCGTTTGCAAGGAAAAGCTGCAGAAAAGGTCGACGAGGGGAAACTGCGTTCCCTTGCCAGCCAGGTAAAGCGCAGCGACTTCGAGGATGAGGCAAAGCTGCGGCAAATCCTCCAGACGCTCGCGACCATGAGCGGGAAAAAGCTCAACGCCGAAAAGGAAGACAAGATCATCGAGATGTTCCGCAACAAAGAAATCAATTTGAATGACATGTCTTCCTTGTCCAAGCTGCTCAAATGAGAGAAATGGGCGATTATGCCCGTTACCTGCTGTCAAAAGCATCATACAGTAAAACTAGGAACAATCATGGCTCTACAGGGACATGGCTGACCTACAGATACCAAGAAAAAAAGAGGGATCTCATCCCTCTTTTTTTCGTTGCTTGCTCGTGCCGCTCACCGTTTGCGTCAGCAGGTTTTGCACCAAGGGCGATTGCAAGAGGCCCAGGATTTGCCCGATGTCGATGTTGCCCAGCGGATTGCCTCCGCCGCTTCCTGCCGCTGCACTGGATTCCTGTGGAGCCTCTTCTGCGCGGACCGCTTCCCTGCCTTTTGCGCTCTCCTTCGCTGCGCCGGCATTGCCTTTTCGTCTGGTCGAGACGGGCTTTTCTGCGGCCGCTTCAGGTTCGGCTGTGCGCTTGCCCAGGTTCTCGATGATCTCCATTGCTCCGTACAGCGTATCCATCGTTTCCTCTACCTGGCGAATCGTGCTGCTGATCCCTTTGATGTTGCTGCGCATTTTGGACACAGACGATCGCAGGTCGACGGCGGGAATGATTTTTTTCGGGCTGATGGCCAATGATACGTCGGCCGCTTGGTCGCTCAGTTTTCTGCTCGGTATGGGAGCGTACGGGTTCCGCCACTTGCGTCCATTTACTTTGCTGTTCAACATTCATCCCTCCCATGGGCGAATTCATCAGAATAGTCTATGCGAACGTCCAGATGGAGGTTCACAACGTCAGACGAGAGCTGGGAAGTATGGTATAATGAAGCAAAAAATGCAAAGGATGCTGCAAGAAAGATGTATATTGATCCTATGACCAAGATGAACATTTCGCTGCTGGCGATTGGGCTGATGTTCGTCTGCAATTTGCTGATGATCTTTGCCAGAAAAATGACAAATGCGCTTGTCAGGTTTCTCGTGAAGACTTGCGCTTTCTTGTTACTGATCGCAGTGTTTGTCATGATTTTGATCGTGATTTTTGTCTAAGGAGGAGAAAGGATGTCGCAGTTGACGCTGATTACGCGTGCAGGAACCCACGAACTGCCGGTGGAGCTGAACGAAACGGTGGTCGCGATGGCCAAAAAGCACAAGGTGACGTGGGGACATGCCTGCCAGAGAGGCGTATGCGCCCAATGCCGCACGCTGGTTGTGGAGGGAGCTTCGTTCCTCAACGAGATCACCAGCGAAGAAAAACTGCGCCTGCGCAAAGCCGAGCGGGCAGAAGGATTCAGACTCGGCTGCCAAATCAGGATCGTCGGGCAAGGAGATGTGAAGCTTGCCCATCGACCGTATTAAAAAGGAGTGACGACATGGGGAAGGTAACTTTTCTTCCCAGTAACAAAAGCGTGAAGGCCAGGGCAGGACAGACGCTTGTCAGCGTGGCTGGCAATGCCCGGATCGTGATCCCGCAAAGGTGCGGCGGCCACGCATCCTGTCTGATGTGCCGCGTCGTCGTGGAGAGCGGCGAGCTGGTGGCTCCGACCGCGCTGGAGCTGCGAAAAATGCCGGAGCAGGACTTGCGGCAGGGGATACGCCTGGCCTGTCAGGCGAAGACGACGCACGGCGACTGTACGGTCCGCATACCGGAGAGCCGCTTGAAATCGGTCGTGGCTGCCGCGCTGGAGCGGCAACGCATGGAAAATGAAGAATGAGGGTTTGAGGTGTACATAAGATGTGGCAATCATGGCGTAAAACCTTCAAGCTGACGATGAGCTTGAGCATCCTTTCCGTTCTGCTGTCCGGATGTTTGTATCCGGAAGAGCGAAAGGCGGAAAACCAGGTACCCAGCGCGTTTTTTCTCGAAGCGGCGCAAAAAGGAATCGAACAATTCCAAAAAGATACGTCTGTGCTGCCGATCGTGACGAAGCCGCTGGATACTCCCATTTTTGAGAAATACGAGATTGATTTTCGCAAAATGATTCCGAAATACATCCCGGATGTTCCCGGAAACGCTTTTGAAAAGGGCGGGATTTACAAATACGTCCTGATTGACGTGGAGACGAAGCCGACTGTCAAGCTGATCCATCTGGGGGCCGTCAGCACGGTTGCCGACGTGCAAAGCGCGGTGGACCGCTACCGCGGCTACTTCAACAAGCTGCCTGTTCAGGCCGATCTGGGCAATGGCTACTACTCGATCGACCATGCCGAAATCGGCGTGAAAACATGGCAGGTGCCGTCCACCATGGGCAATTATTTGCTGCCGCTGGTCATGAACGCAGACGGGCAGGTCGGGATCGACTACGCGGCAGATATCGCGACGATGCTGCGCGAAAACAAAGCGACTGTCACGCCCAATACAGACCCGAGATACGTCCTCGCGCGCGCCTCGATGTTTGTGCCGGCCAAATCGTTCCCGTACGAGCTGGTAGACGGCGAGCCGAGGCTGCTCAAAATCAAATAGCGGACACAAAAAACAACTCTTGCCGGAGTTGTTTTTTTGTTCTAGTTGGTCCAGCCGCACATATACTTGTACTGTCCACGAAACTAGTACGAGATTCCCTACGAAAATACTGACGGTCAGGGATAATTCGGAAAATCGGTCATAGTGTAAAAATAGACAAATAGAAGGAGGTCATCGATGGTGGAACGAGTCGACATCTTTAAAGACATTGCCGAACGGACGGGCGGAGACATCTACCTCGGGGTAGTGGGCCCTGTTCGTACGGGAAAGTCGACCTTTATTAAACGGTTTATGGAGCAGGTCGTCATCCCGAATATCCAGTCAGAAGCAGAGCGGATTCGCGCTACAGATGAACTGCCGCAGAGCGCTTCCGGCCGAACAATTATGACGACAGAGCCTAAATTTGTTCCGAACCAGGCCGTAAACGTACATGTAACAGAAGGACTCAGCATTAACGTCCGCCTCGTTGACTGCGTTGGCTATACGGTTCAGGGGGCAAAAGGCTTCGAGGATGATAACGGTCCCCGGATGGTGAACACTCCGTGGTATGAGGAGCCGGTTCCTTTCGAGGAAGCAGCAGAAGTCGGAACGCGCAAAGTCATCCAGGAGCACTCGACCATCGGGATCGTCGTCACGACAGATGGCAGCATCGCGGAAATCCCGCGTGTAGGATACATCGACGCGGAGGAACGGGTCGTCAATGAGCTGAAGGAAGTGGGCAAACCGTTTGTCATCGTGGTCAACTCGACGCGCCCGCGCTCGGACGAAGCGCAAAACTTGCGCGTGCAGCTTCAGGAAAAGTACGACGTGCCCGTCGTGGCCTTGTCCGTCGACCACATGACGGAGCAGGAAATTCTCCTCCTGATGCGAGAAGTGCTGTTCGAGTTCCCTGTGCACGAAGTAAACGTCAATCTGCCTAGCTGGGTCATGGTGCTGGAAAACGGTCACTGGCTCCGTCAGAACTATGAAGAAGCCGTACGTGAAACCGTGCAGGATATTCGCCGGTTGCGCGACGTGGACCGCGTCGTCGGTTTCTTCAATGACTATGACTTCGTGGAGCGGGCGTCTCTGGCAGGCATGCATATGGGCCAAGGGATCGCCGAAATCGACCTGTTCGCGCCGGATGAACTGTATGATCGCATCCTGATGGAGATCGTCGGTGTCGAGATCAACGGCAAAGATCATTTGCTGAAAATCATGCAGGAGTTCGCCCACGCCAAGCGCGAGTACGATCAGGTAGCGGAAGCCTTGCATATGGTGCGCAGTACGGGCTACGGAATCGCTGCTCCGTCGCTGCATGAGATGACCTTGGACGAACCTGAGCTGATTCGCCAGGGACCGCGCTTCGGGGTCAGGCTGAAAGCGACCGCGCCGTCGATCCACATGATCCGCGTGGACGTCGAATCCGAGTTTGCGCCGATTATCGGAACCGAGAAGCAGAGCGAAGAGCTCGTCCGCTACTTGATGCAGGACTTCGACAAAGACCCGCTGTCGATCTGGAATTCGGACATTTTCGGCCGTTCGCTGCACTCCATCGTGAGAGAGGGCATCCAGGCGAAGATCACCATGATGCCGGACAATGCCCGCTACAAACTGCAGGAAACATTGGGCCGAATCATCAACGAAGGCTCTGGCGGTCTGATTGCGATCATACTTTAAGGACTAGGTAAATAGACCTAGACAATTGATTCTAAAAGGGGGCACCCGGTGTGACGGGATGCCTTTTTTTCTTGTATTTCGTTCAATTTCGACAGGAGGGGCTTGAATTTAAGAAATCGGTGTATTACTATAAGCTTGTCAGATCGGTAAATACCACCAATCGTGTATAAAACGCTTCGTTTCGGTTAAGAAAAATAATAGCTAGGACTTGGTGTTCTTTGAGGGGAGGTGAATAAAATGAACAAAACAGAATTGATTGCAAAAGTGGCGGAAACCACTGAACTCACCAAGAAAGATGCAACAAAAGCAGTTGACGCTGTTCTCGATGCAATTGCTGATGCATTGAAAACTGGTGATAAAGTCCAACTGATCGGCTTTGGTAACTTCGAAGTTCGTGAGCGCGCGGCTCGTAAAGGTCGTAACCCACAAACAGGTGAAGAGATCGAAATCGCTTCCAGCAAAGTACCTGCGTTTAAACCAGGTAAACAACTCAAAGACTCCATCAAGTAGTTGTTTCTTTTGAGAACGAAGCACTTACATAAAAAAATCCACATTGATTGCAATGTGGATTTTTTTTAACGTCTGGGGATGACCCGACGCGATCACCTCCCGGGAGCAGGCTTCAATCAAAATGTTTATCGGCGCTTGAGCCCCATACATACAGTTGTCTTGTCAGATGTTTTTGTTTTTTTGAAGCGGGTATGGTAAGATTGGCTTGGCTTGTTTGTGCGCACGGAAGCATGACAATCGGATCAGGATAAGGCCAGCCAGAGAAGCTGTCGCTTCTAGGGAAAGAGGCCGCTATGTAGGAGGTACGAATGTATGAACGTTGATTTGGATAAAATTCAACAGGCTGTCCGCATGATTCTGGAGGCGGTAGGCGATAATCCCGACCGGGAAGGGCTGCTGGATACTCCCAAGCGCGTTGCGAAAATGTATGCCGAAGTATTCGAGGGCATGCACATAAACGAAGAGCAGTACTTCGAGACGGTGTTTAGCGAAGATCACGAAGAAATGGTTCTGGTCAAGGACATCCCGTTCTACTCGATGTGCGAACACCATCTGGTTCCGTTTTTCGGCAAGGCGCATGTCGCCTACGTTCCGCGCGGCGGGCGTGTCGTAGGCTTGAGCAAGCTGGCGCGCGCGGTCGACACCGTGGCGAAGCGTCCGCAGCTTCAGGAGCGAATTACGACAACGATTGCCGACTCCATCGTTCGCAAGCTCGATCCGCACGGCGTGATCGTCGTGGTGGAGGCAGAGCACATGTGCATGACGATGCGCGGCGTGAAGAAGCCTGGCTCGAAAACCGTCACCTCTGCGGTGCGCGGCATGTTTGAAAAAGACGCAGCCGCTCGTGCGGAAGTGTTCAGCCTCATCCGTTCCTAGCGTCCCGCTGGTATGCAGTCAACGCGTGCGAAGATGAAAATTACGGCATTTTCTATTGACACTGTAGGTAAAATATTGTAAAGTACAGATGTACAGTCGGGATGTGGCGCAGCCCGGTAGCGCGCACCCTTGGGGTGGGTGAGGTCCAGGGTTCGAATCCCTGCATTCCGACCATCTGAATAAAAAGCGAGGAAGCCTCTGAACAGGCTTCTTTTTTTGTTCTTGACAGTTGCCATTTTTGCTATTGGCTTCCTGATCTTTCTTTTTTATAATAGAGGGGAGACAAGCAAGGGAAGGGTTGTTCCATGCCATGAAGGTGCCTGTATCGCTTCAGCCGTATTTACAATCAATGCCGCAATCTTATTTGACCGATCAAGCAGCTTCTTCCCCCTACGGAGAGCAGGATCTCTTTTCTGATATCTTGCAGACGCAGTTGGCGTCAGGCCAGCGCGTCATTTCCTCGCAAGAGATTTTGGCCAAGCTCGACGGCAGCAAGGAGTGGAAGCTGGCCGCAGACTACGAGGCAGAGTTGAATACGACGGCGGCAAAAGGAGCAACGGTTGCTCCCGGAGCTATTTTGGAGAAAATCGAACGGACCGCCAAAGCGCTCGGCGTCGACCCTGACCTCGTCAGGGAAGTCGTGAGGGCAGAGTCCAACTTCAACCCGAACGTCGTTTCCAAAGCGGGGGCAAAAGGCTTGATGCAGCTTATGGACAAGACTGCACAGGCGATGCGCGTCCGCAATGCATACGACCCGGACGAAAACTTGGCGGGTGGAACCAAATACTTGAAATCGCTTCTCGACCGCTATAATGGAAACGTCAAAGTGGCGCTGGCAGCGTACAATGCAGGCCCGGGTCGCGTAGGCCGACTGGGCATCGACAGCGATGAGGAGCTGGAGGCGAAGTACAATCAGTTGCCTCAGGAAACACAGCGTTATGTAGCAAAAATCATGAGCCGTTTGCAGCCCGACGGGACATCATACTAGACAAGGCGCATCACGCACTGGTCAGGAGGAAACAACTTGTCACAGCCATTTAACCAGGACTATTTTGTAGTCAAAGCAAAAGAAAACGGCGTGCATGTCATCGGCCTTACACGCGGCTCCGACACCCGTTTTCATCATACGGAAAAGCTCGACAAGGGCGAAGTGATGATCTTCCAATTCACAGAGCATACTTCTGCCATCAAGGTTCGAGGAAAAGCGGTGATTTACTCGCAGCACGGTGTCATCGATACGACGGAATAACGAGTTCCATTTTGCGAAAGCAGGCATAGCCTGCTTTTTTTATTTGTACAATGGTGGAGAGGAGGGATGTCTATGCCGCGCCAACTGCTCGTGGCAATTGTCGTTTCCACTTTTTTGGCCTTGATGCTGTCGCTTGTTCCGAGCGCCGGGTGGCAGCGGACGGATGTTCCAACCTTCCAGCCGTCACACCCGATTCAACTGAGCGAGCGAAATGTCCTCGATTTGTTTACATTGATGACGCCACACTATAAAATGAAGCGTATAAAATGGGAAAACCCGTCAGTTTATGTCGATTTCGTGATCAAACCGGGGGAAAAGGTGAATGTCAGTCATGTGTATCACGATTTTTACCAGTTGACATACGAGCTGTTGACGCTCACGGATAATGTCGGGCAGGTCTATTTCCGCTTGCTGGAGGAAAGCGACCAGCCGAAAGAGTCGAAACTACTGATTGCCATTCAAACGACGGGAGCCAGTTCGCTGGCGCATCCCAAACCGATCGCGGAGCTGGAAGACGTCGATTCCTTTGTCAAAAACACATTTCCCGTGCGAATCGAGCCGTATTTTTACGAGAGAATTAGTCCCTGATGGAAGAAGTATGGTATGATAGTAAGGACGGCCTTTTGACCGGATGGTAAAGGTAGACGGAAGTGTACGGAACAGGCAGACATCTTTAGGTTGCGCAGCTTGTGGAGGAGGACGCATGAGCAAAGAACATACCCCATATGTAGAAGAGGTTCGGTCGATCATCGAGCAGATCTACAAGCGAACCACCCATTCCTATGTAGAGTATTACGTGGACGTTCCTTCCATGGCGGAAAATCGCCTGGAACTCTTGTATCTGTTTTTGCGGGAACAAGGCATGACGAAGGAACGGGCATCCATTTTCTGCACGGCGACGGGACTTGTTCAGTTGGGACTGGACATGCACGAACATGTCAAAAATCAGTACGAAGATTCATTGAGCGCAGAACGAAATCGGCAGTTGACGGTGCTCGCCGGCGATTATTACAGCAGCCGCTACTACCACCTGCTGTCTGAAACAGGCGAGATCGAAGCGATCCAGGTGTTGTCCGGAGCCGTTCAGCGCGTGAATGAAGCGAAAATGAAGCTGTACGTGGCAGGTCGCGATTCCAGAAGCTTGTCAGACGAAGAGTACTGGGAGCTGCGCAATGCCATTGATACAGGCTTGTATGTAGCGATTGTCGAGAAGTATGCCGATTCGGACGATCGCCGCCGTTTCTGGGTGAACCTGATGAAAGAAACGGCCAAGGTAGAGAGTGTCATTGGAGAATGGGAGCAAATCAAGTGGCAAGAACAAGTTCCTTTTGGTTTTGCTCGTTTTTTGCTGCAAAAACCAGGCGCTACGCTTGCCCAGGTGTTGTCAGGCGTCGAGATGAAAGCCATGGAAATGCTCAGCTTGTGCGAGCAAATGGTGCGCACGCTGCACCCTGCCGAAACGCGCAACGTGCTCGCTTCCATAACGGCTCGCTACTCCCATCGAGTGAATCGCCTGAAACGAGTTATTGAGGAGATGTAGCCTAGTGGACCAGACACAAATGAAAGAGAAGGCAAAGTACGTTCACTCCGTATTTGAGAGCATTGCAAGCGACTACGACAAAATGAACAACGTCATCAGCTTTGGCAGCCATCTGGCCTGGCGCAATTACACCATGAAGCAGATGAACATCAAGCCAGGGGACAGCGCGCTTGATGTCGCCTGCGGAACGGCGGACTGGACGATTGCGCTGGCAAAGGCCGTGGGCAAAGACGGGCGGGTTGTCGGGCTGGACTTCAGCCAAAACATGCTGGATGTCGGAGCGTACAAGGTAGCGAACGCCGGGGTCGGCAATACCGTCAAGCTGGTGAATGCCGACGCGATGAATCTGCCTTACGAGGATAATACATTTGATTTTGCCACCATCGGCTTCGCCTTGCGCAACGTACCGGATGTGCAGCAGGTGCTAAATGAGATGGCCCGCGTCGTGAAGCCGGGAGGAAAAGTCGTTTCCCTGGAAGTGTCCAAGCCTCCATTCATTCCGTATCGCAAGCTATTTTACTTATACTTCTATAAAATTTTGCCGTTGATTGCGAAAATGACCGTGAACAAGTATGAGGAATACGCTTGGCTCCCGCACTCCCTGACGAATTTCCCGGACAGCCGCGAGCTGGCGGGGATGTTTCAGCAGGCTGGTCTGGCCCCGGTCCAGGTCAAGCTGTTTATGGGTGGGGTATCCGCTCTGCATATCGGCACAAAGCCGTAGCCTCAGCGTCTGGCCCCGGCGTGAGCGGGCATGGGCGGTATTTTTTCAGTAGATAGGAAGTGTCATAGATGGGTCTACGTAAATTGAAAATCATCTTGGAAATGATAAAATTCGAGCATTCCCTGTTTGCTCTGCCCTTTGCTTTTATGGGCGCAGTTTTGGGAAGTATTGTAATTGAGAAGGCATGGCCGACCTGGCTGGAAATTTTTTGGGTGACCGTTGCGATGGTAGGGGCGCGCAGCGCAGCCATGTCGCTGAATCGACTCATCGACCGCGTCATTGACGCCAAAAACCCGCGAACGGCAACACGCGCGATTCCGGCAGGGCTGATCTCCGTTTTGGAAGTCATCCTGTTTATCGTCGTTTCGTTCATTGTGTTGTTCATCGCTGCTTTCCAGTTGAACGATCTGGCCGTCAAGCTGCTGCCTCTTGCTGTTTTCGTACTGGTGCTGTATTCCTACACCAAACGCTTTACATGGCTCTGCCATTTTGTATTGGGAGTAGCAATCGGGTTCGGACCGCTGGGAGGCTGGGTAGCCACGACAGGCCAGGTAGACGCGATCGGCTTACTCCTGTTTGCGTCCGTGCTGTTCTGGACGGCGGGCTTCGATATTATTTACGCGTGCCAGGATGCCGATTTTGACCGCAAAGAAGGGCTGTTCTCGATGCCGAGCCGCTTTGGCATTGCGAATGCGCTGCTCGTGGCGAGACTGTGCCACATCCTTACCTTTGTCGGCTTGATGTCGCTGTACGTCGTAGCGGACTTGTCGATCTGGTTCCTGCTCGGCGTGCTCATCTCCGGGGCGATCCTGATTTACGAGCATACGCTGGTGAAGCCGACCGACCTGTCCAAAGTCGACGTGGCGTTTTTCAACATGAACGGAATTTTGAGCGTCGTCATGTTCGTGTTTACTATGATTGATCTGGTGATTGCATGAACAGGCAAAAGTGGGTAGTGGGGATTACAGGAGCAAGCGGCGCGATTTACGGCGTCCGCGTCGTCACCGAGCTTTTGCGCGCCGGGCATATCGTCCATCTGATGATTACCGAGGCAGGCTGGCAAGTTTTTCACGATGAGCTGGACTGGCATGCAGATGATCGGGAAGGGCTATTGCGGGAGAAGCTCCAGCAGGATTTCCCCGGAGAGCTGCATTATTGGGGCCTGCGCGACTTCAATTGCCCTGCTGCGAGCGGTTCGTATCGCTGCGACGGCATGATCGTCGTTCCGTGCTCGATGGGCACCGTATCAGGCATCGCCCATGGCGCCTCCGGCAATTTGCTGGAGCGCGTCGCCGATGTGATGATTAAGGAAGGCAGGCGGCTGGTCATCGTCCCCCGGGAGACGCCGCTCAATGCGATCCACCTGGAAAACATGCTCACGCTGAGCAGGCTGGGCGTGCGGATTTTGCCGGCGATGCCCGGCTATTACCAAAAGCCGCAAACGATGGATGACCTGATTAACTTTGTCGTTGGGAAAGCTTTGGATGCACTGGATGTACCACACTCGCTGTTTCGGCGTTGGGGGGAGTAGACGCATGCAAAAGTCTTTGCGGATCGGACAAATCTTGTACACCAACGTACTGCCTGTTTACTACTACTTTGAACAAGCAAAATTCGAGGACCGGATCGAGTTCATCCGCCAGGTGCCAGCCCAGTTGAATCTGGCGATGGCAAAAGGCGAGATTGACATGGGGCCGATCTCCTCGTTTAGCTATGCTGAGCATGCCTCCCAGTACGTGGCATTGGCAGACCTGTCTGTCAGTGCCAAAGGGAGAGTAGGCTCCCTTTTCTTATTCAGCAAAAAGCCGATCGAGCAGTTGAACGGGGCGAAAATCGCCCTGACCAACACGTCAGCGACGACGGTGAACCTGTTGAAAATCGTGTTCCACAAGTTTTACGAATACGAGATCGCTTACGTTACACAAGAGCCGAACCTGGCGCAGATGCTGCAAGGCGCAGATGCTGCCCTGCTCATCGGCGACGACGCGATTGCCGCAGAGCGGACGGCCAAAGACTTGCACGTGTACGATCTCGGGGAGCTGTGGCACCGATTTACGGGCTATTCCATGACGTTTGCCATCTGGGCGCTCAGGCGCGCTGTCATAGCCGAGCATTACGATTTGATCGCAGAAGTCCACGCTTCGTTTTTGGCGAGCAAAAAGAAGACGAAAGCCGATCCCGGTCCGTTAGTGGACTATGTATGCGCGCACTTCGGCGGAACAAAAGAGGAATGGATTCGTTACTTCGCGGGACTGCAGCACGATTTCGGCGAAGGGCAGCGGGTAGGACTGGAGTATTATTACCGATGCGCGGCGGAGCTGGGGTTACTAGCGGCGCCCGCGACCGTCGAGTTGTGGCAGGCGGATGGCCACAAGACCAATATTACGCTTGCGAGATAGGTGGAACGGATAACGGATGAACCTAGTCGATATTTACTTCAAGATGAAAAAGGACGTCCAGTACATTGAGGATGAACTGGAAAAATCGATCGATACAGACGTTCGCGAGCTGTATCAATCCTCGACGCATTTGCTCAAAGCAGGAGGAAAGCGCATCCGTCCGGTCTTTGTGCTGCTCGGAGGCAAGTGGGGCCATTACGATGTAAAAGTTTTGAAGCACGTCGCCGTCCCGCTTGAGCTGATTCATATGGCTTCGCTCGTGCACGACGACGTGATTGACGATGCGGACAAGCGGCGGGGCAAAGACACGGTGCGCATGAAATGGGACAACAAAATAGCGATGTACGCGGGCGATTACATTTTCGCGCGCGCGCTGGCGATCGCTTCCCAGCTTCCGAATCCGAAGCTGCACCAGATTCTCTCCAACGCCATTGTCGAGGTGTGCAAGGGCGAGATCGAGCAAGTAAAAGATTTGAACAACTGGGATCAAAACTTCCGCACGTACTTGCGCAGAATCAAGCGGAAAACGGCGCTTTTGATCGCGATTAGCTGTCAGTTGGGTGCCGTGGCGAGCGGCGCCACCGAAGAGTTGGTGCGAAAAATGTACTGGTACGGCTACAACGTCGGCATGGCTTTTCAAATTACCGACGACATTCTCGACTTTACCGGAACGGAAAAGCAGTTGGGGAAACCGGCGGGCAGCGACCTTCTCCATGGCAACATCACGCTGCCGGCGCTCTACACCGCTTACCACGGCAAGGCGAGCGGACAGTTCCAGGAATGGATCAGGCAAAATACGTTTTGGGAGCATACGGACGAAGCGATTCGCCTGGTGCGCCAGGACGAAGGCATTGCCTTTTCCCAGCGGCTGGCCGAGCGCTATATCGCCCGCGCGCATGCGGTTCTCAGCGACTTGCCCAATACGCAGGCGAAAACATCGCTGACAGGAATTGCCAACTTTATCATCGATCGCAAATTTTAATGAGAATTTGACTGTCTGCCTGTTGCTTGGCCACCCCAGTTTTGATAAAATTTTCGTTGGTGTTGTAAACACCAATACATAGCTTTGATGGAGGCATACTTACAATGGAAAAAACGTTCCTTATGGTAAAACCTGACGGCGTACAACGTAACCTGATCGGAGAAATCGTATCCCGTTTCGAGAAAAAAGGCTACCAACTCGTTGGTGCTAAACTGATGGTAGTAAGCCGCGAACTGGCTGAACAACACTACGCCGAGCACAAAGAGCGCCCGTTCTTCGGCGAACTGGTTGACTTCATCACTTCCGGTCCTGTATTCGCAATGGTATGGCAAGGAAACAACGTCATCTCCACTGCTCGTGCGATGATGGGCAAAACAAACCCGGTTGATGCGGCTGCTGGTACAATCCGCGGCGATTTCGCGACTTCCGTTGGCATGAACATCATCCACGGTTCCGATTCCCCAGAAAGCGCTGAGCGTGAAATCGGCCTCTGGTTCTCCGCTGATGAAGTTCTCTCCTTCGAGAAAACAATCCAACGCTGGATCTAATTTGCCGATCCAACGACGAAAAAACCCCATGCGTGGGGTTTTTTCTTTTTTTCGTCAAAATCTCCCCGAGAAGTGATAGGATTTTGGCGAATATTAGCGAAATCAAAGAGTTAAGAGTTTTCAAGGGGGTACAATTCTGTATGGAAGATAAGGACTTTCTCCAATTTATCGCTAGTGTGAAAAAAATGACCGGAATTGATCTTGCCCTCTACAAGGAAGCACAGATGAAGCGGCGCCTGACTTCGTTGCGGCAAAAGCGGGGCTATGGCACGTTTGTCCAATATTTCGATGCGATTGCAAAGGACAAGGAACTGTTTTACGAATTTCTCGATCGGATGACGATCAACGTCTCGGAGTTTTTCCGCAACCCTGGGCGCTGGGAAGTTCTTGAGAACAAGATCTTGCCGCGGCTCGCCAAGCAATCGTCGCGCATCAAATGCTGGAGTGCCGCTTGTTCCACTGGCGAGGAGCCGTACACGCTCTCGCTGATCTTGCTGCGCAAGCGTCTGGACGCGACTGTGCTGGCATCCGATATTGATGAGGGCGCGCTGGCCAAGGCCAAGCAAGGCGTCTATACGGACCGTTCGTTGCAGGATTGTCCGAAGGAGCTGGTGGACAAGTACTTCGTCAAGGACGCGCTCAGCTACCGGATTTCCGACGAGGTGAAGAGACGTGTCACGTTCAAGAAGCACAACTTGCTAGCTGATGCGTTTGACACGCAGTTCGATCTCATCATCTGCCGCAACGTGATGATCTATTTCACGGAAGAGGCGAAGCACGAGCTGTACCACAAGTTCAGCCGGGCGCTCAAACCGGGCGGCGTGCTGTTTGTCGGCAGCACGGAGCAAATTTTCCAGCCGCAGCAATACCAGTTGGAGACGGAAGATACGTTCTTTTATCGAAAAATGGGATAAATCCCCACGGCCCTTTGTATAACGCTGCTCTTTTTTCCCAAGACTAGGAATACTTACTTTGTCAAGGGAGGCAGCAGATGGATAAGCACAAGGTCATCGAAGCATACCGTCGGGGTTTGATTACGTTGCAAGAATGCGGACAAATACTTGGGGCTGAAAAAACTCAACTGGATGATTTGATACGTGTGGATCATTCCAGAAGGCCGCTTAGCCCCAATCCTTTTTTGATGGTCGATCCTTTTTAATCAGCGCCATCTGCAAACGAAGCGCTTCTCCCGTCGGAGGGGCGTTTTTTCTGCAAACGAAAGGTTTTCGCGCAGGTTTCTACTTTTGTGTTTCCACAGCGAGACAGGTATGATATTATAGCGCTTAAAAGTGATAAAGGACAGCGACCCGAACCGGAAGGAATGGGGATACAAGCTGCCTGGAGGATGGAGGAAGGAAGAGATGCGTTACTTGACAGCAGGGGAATCTCACGGCCCGCAGCTTACGGCGATCATCGAGGGAGTTCCGAGCAACTTGCCGATTTCGGTTGAGGCAATCAATGAACAGTTGGCACGTCGTCAAAAAGGGCATGGACGTGGCCGCAGAATGCAGATTGAAAAAGACCAGGTGAAAATTTTGTCCGGCGTGCGCCACGGTTATACGACAGGGGCACCGATCACGCTGGTCGTTGAAAATAAGGATTGGACTCACTGGCAAACGATCATGAGTGCCGAGCCGGTAGAAGAGGGCGCAGAGGAAAAGCGCCGCGTCTCTCGCCCGCGTCCAGGCCACGCTGACCTGAATGGTGCGATTAAATACCATCAGCGCGATATGCGAAATATTCTGGAACGTTCCAGCGCCCGCGAAACGACAATCCGCGTGGCCGTAGGGGCTGTCGCTCGCCAATTGCTGGCGGCTTTCGGCATCCGGATCGGCGGACAAGTTTTGCAGATCAATGATGTGGTGGCGAAGCGTCAGGAGGTCAGCCTGGAAGAGCTGATTGCCCGGACGGAAGAATCGCCGGTTCGTTGCCTGGATAAAGAAGCGGAGCCGCTCATGATGGCGGCGATCGACAAGGCAAAAGAAGACGGCGATTCCCTCGGCGGCGTGGTCGAAGTAATCGTGGAAGGTGTGCCGATCGGCCTTGGCAGCCACGTGCAATGGGATCGCAAGCTCGACGGACGACTGGCGCAGGCGATCATGAGCATTCAGGCGTTCAAAGGCGTGGAAATCGGCATCGGGTTTGAGGCGGCAGGCTTGAAAGGCTCGCAAGTCCACGACGAAATCATCTGGAACGAAGAGACCGGCTACAGCCGCAAAACGAATCGCGCAGGCGGTTTGGAGGGCGGCATGACGACGGGGATGCCTGTGGTCGTGCGCGGCGTGATGAAGCCGATCCCGACGCTGTACAAGCCGCTCATGAGCGTGGATATCGACTCCCGCGAGCCGTTTTCCGCGAGCATCGAGCGCTCCGACAGTTGCGCGGTTCCGGCTGCGAGCGTCGTAGCGGAAGCGGTAGTCGCGTGGGAGATCGCGCAGGCGATGTGCGAGAAGTTCCCGAGCGATTCGATGGACGACATGATCGAAAACGTGCGTGAATACCGCGCGTACACGGAGAAATTCTAATGAAGACCAACAGACTGACAGTAGAGCTGGGAGAGCGTTCTTACGAGATTGTGATCGGCGATTCTCTATTGCAGCAGGTTCCTGATTTGCTTGCGGAGGCAGGAGTTGTCTCCACAAGCAAACTGATGATTATTACAGATGAGCATGTGGCGGTTCGTTACTTAGAGCCGCTGCGCGATGCTCTGCGCGCTGCCGGATACAATGCGATAGCGAGCGTCGTGGAAGCGGGCGAGCAATCGAAAAGTCTCGCTGTCTACGAACGGTTGATGACCGAAGCGATTCAGGGCGGACTGGACCGCAAATCCGCAATTCTCGCGCTGGGCGGCGGCGTCGTGGGGGATTTGGCTGGCTTTGTGGCGGCTACGTTCATGCGCGGCATTGACTTTGTCCAGTTGCCGACGACGTTGCTCGCTCACGACAGCTCAGTCGGAGGAAAAGTGGCGATCAATCACCCGTTGGGGAAAAACTTGATCGGTGCTTTTCATCAGCCTCGCGTCGTGATCTACGACACAAAGGTGCTGCACACCTTGCCCAAGCGCGAAGTGGCCGCAGGCTTTGCCGAAGTCATCAAGCACGCTCTTATTTCGGACGCCTCCTTTGTGGATTGGCTGGAGGAGAACGCCGCCCGCCTGTGGGAGCTTGATTCAGAATTGTTAGGGAAAGCGATCGAAAGAGGCTGCGCCGTCAAGGCTGCGGTTGTCTCTGCCGACGAAACCGAGCAGGGCCAGCGTGCGCTTTTGAATTTGGGGCACACATTCGGCCATGCGTTTGAGGCGCTGTCGGCGTACGCGACGTTGAATCACGGCGAAGCCATTTCCATCGGGATGTGCATCGCCGCCAAAGTAGCGGAGCGAATCGGCTTGGCGCAAAGAGGCGTGTACGATCGCACGAAGCATTTGCTCAGCCTGTACCATTTGCCAACGGCTTGGCCAAAAGGACTTGAGCCGCAAGACGTCCTCGAGGCGATGAAGCGGGATAAAAAGACGGTCGGCGGCCAGCTTGCCCTCGTATTGCCTAGCGCAATCGGGCAGGCGGAGATTGGGAAACACGTAGACGAACAGCTCATCCTGACAGTAATGAGTGAAGAAGCGGAGGCTTTGTAATGGGAATGCGAGGAATCAGAGGCGCGGTTACGGTAGAAGCCGATACGCGGGAAGAGATTGTCTCTTCCACCAAGTGGCTGCTGGAAGAAATGGTCACGCGCAATGAAGTAAATCCGGAAGAGATCGGCAGTATCATCATCACGACGACAGAGGATTTGTGTGCGACGTTTCCCGCCCAGGCGGCGCGTCTGTTGGAAGGGGAGGCCTGGCAGTATGTCCCGCTGATGTGCGCGCGGGAAATTCCTGTGCCGGGCAGCTTGCCCCTCTGTATTCGCGTCATGATGCACGTCAACACAGAGAAGTCGGCAAAAGAGATTCAGCACGTCTTTTTGCGGGATGCAGTCAAGCTTCGCCCGGATTTGACAAATCGCAGTTGACAATCAGGGCGCTCTCTTTTACCATAAATGAAACGAGAGCGCCTCGTTTTTGCAGAAGAAGAGCCAATACCGGCTGAGTTGAGAATGAGTAGAGCAGAGTTGAGATGAGTTAGGTTGAGGAGAGAAGAGCAGGCTGGGTACATATTTGTCTACCCAATCCAGTTCTGTCGCTGGGTTTTTTTGTATATTTTTTTCTCCCCCCTACCTCTCGCTCTAGGCAGCGGGCAGTGAAAAGGCGGTTGTTCTCCCTTTTCGCTCCCACTAAAAAGGAGATGAGAGTTCATGTATTTTCCCTCCCTTGCTGAGGTCAAGAACCTTTCGGCGACCTATTCCCTGATTCCTGTGAGCCTGAAGCTTTTGGCAGACCAGGAGACACCCATCCGTTTGTATCAGAAGATTCGTACGAGTGATTCGTTTTTGCTGGAGAGCGTGGAAGGCGGAGCGCGTTGGGCCCGTTTCTCGTTCATCGGGATGAACCCTTTTCAAATCGTGGAAGCAAAAGGGGAAGACATCTCCGTAGTGACGCGCAGCGGAGAGCGAAAAGCTTTGACAGGCAATCCCGTCCACTTTTTGCGCCAGGAGACGGATCGCTTCAAGAGCCCGAAGCTGCCCGGCTTTCCCCGCTTGAGCGGCGGGGCCGTAGGCTTTTTTGGCTACAACACCCTGCGCTATTTTGAAAATTTGCCGGCGCACCGCCAAGAGGCAGTACGCGTGCCAGACATGCGCTTCCTCTTCGTCGACGAAATGATCGCTTTCGATCACTTGAAGCAGGAAATTCAGTTGATCGTCAACTTGCACGTAGAGCCGGGAGATTCCGCCGAAGTTATTGACGAAAAATACAAGCTAGTCTGCGAAAGGCTGGAGCAGCTCGCTACAAAGGTAACCGCTCCGCTGGAGGTGGACAGCCGCATCCAGGTAGAAACCCAGTCGCCAGCCCCGCTCAACGTCGAGCCGAACATGAGCCGCGAGCAGTACGAGCGGATGGTCGAGCAGGCAAAAGAGTACATCGCAGCGGGCGATATTTTCCAGGTAGTGCTCTCGCAGCGCTTTTCCGTCAAGACCGACGTCGATCCGTTTGCCGTGTACAGACTGCTTCGCACGCTGAATCCTTCGCCGTACATGTACTACCTCGAATACGAGGGCGAGACGGTCGTCGGTACGTCTCCCGAGCTGCTCGTGCGGGTCGAGGATGAAAAAGTCGAGATGCGCCCGATCGCCGGAACGAGAAAAAGAGGCGCGACGCCGCAGGAGGACGAGGAGCTGGCGGCAGACCTTTTGGCCGACAAAAAGGAACGGGCGGAGCATTACATGCTTCTGGACCTGGGCCGCAACGATGTCGGCAAGGTGTCGGCTTACGGCAGCGTCCGCGTGGAAGAGGCGCTCGTCATCGAAAATTACTCGCATGTGATGCACATGGTGTCGCACGTGACGGGCAAGCTGCGCGAGGGGCTACACGCTTTTGACGCCCTGCTCAGCGCCTTCCCGGCCGGGACCGTCTCCGGCTCGCCCAAGCTGCGGGCGATGGAGATTATCGCCGAGCTGGAACCGGATGCCCGCCATCTGTACGCCGGAGCGATCGGCTACATTTCCTTCGACGGCTCGCTCGACAGTTGCATCACGATCCGGACGTTGTTTTTCCAGGATGGGTACGCGCACGTGCAGGCAGGAGCAGGCATCGTCGCCGACTCGGTTCCCGCAAGCGAATACCAGGAGACGGTAAACAAGGCAGCCGCGATGATTTCGGCTTTGGAAAAGGCAGAACAGCTATTTGTGCGCAAGGAGGTATTGCCATGCTGACCCATGCATTGGAGCAAATTTTGCAAGGAAACGATTTGTCGCGGGCAATCGCAGAGGAAGCGATGGGAGAAATCATGGACGGCAAAGCGACGCCAGCCCAGATCGGAGCCTTTTTGGCGAGTATGCGGCTCAAGGGCGAGCAAGTAGAGGAAATCATCGGGTTTGCGCAGGCGATGCGCGCCCGGGCGATGCGTTTTCCGATCGAGCTGCCGGGTCTGGTCGATACGTGCGGCACAGGGGGAGACGGCAGCAACACGTTCAATATCTCGACAGCCAGTGCGATTGTGGCGGCGAGCGACGGCGTGCGGATCGCCAAGCACGGCAACCGGGCTGTGTCGAGCAAAAGCGGCAGTGCAGACGTCCTCGAAGAGCTGGGCGTTCCGGTCAACCTGTCGCCCAAGTCCGCCGCTGATTGTCTGCGTGCGACCAACCTGTGCTTTTTGTTCGCGCCGCTCTACCACCAGGCGATGAAGCATGCGGCAGGTCCGCGCAAGGAGCTGGCCGTGCGCACCGTTTTCAACCTGCTTGGCCCGCTGACGAATCCGGCAAACGCCAGCCATCAGCTCATGGGCGTCTATGATGCGAAGCTGCTGCCGACTGTCGCGGCTGTCCTGCGCGAGCTGCATGTAGAGCGGGCGCTGGTCGTGGCTGGCTCTGACGGGCTGGATGAGCTGACCGTGACGGGAACAAGCCAGATCGCGGAGCTGCGTGACGGCGAGATTCGCACGTATGAGATCGACCCAGAACAGTTCGGATTGCGCCGCCATGAAAAAGAAGCGCTGCGCGGCGGAGACGCGTGCGAAAACGCGACGATCATTCGCGAGGTGTTCGCTGGCAAGCGCGGGGCGGCGCGCGACATCGTGCTGTTAAACGCAGGGGCGATCCTCTACCTGGCGAATCGCGTTCGCTCGATCGAAGCAGGCGTGATCCGGGCAGCGGAGCTGATTGACGACGGACTCGTCATGCGCAAGCTGGAGCACATTCGGCAAATTGCAGGAGGGATGATTCATGCTTCATAAAATCGTGGAAAAAAAACGCGAGGAAATCGCTCGCCTGCAAAAAGAGACGACGGTAGCGGCCTTGCTGCAGCAAGCCAAAGCGCAGGAGCGTCCGCGCGGCTTTCGCCAGGCGCTGGAACAGAGCAGCCGCCCGGTCAGCGTAATTGCCGAAGTGAAAAAGGCTTCGCCGTCCAAAGGGCTGATTCGCCCGGATTTTGACCCGCTCGCGATTGCGCGGGCGTATCAGGCGGCTGAGGCCGAGTGCCTGTCCGTCTTGACCGACGAGTCGTTTTTCCAGGGCAGTCTCGCTTATTTGCAGGGCATTCGCGAAGCGGTAGACCGTCCTTTGCTGCGAAAAGATTTTCTCATCGAAGACATTCAGGTAGTGGAAGCGCGGGCAGCCGGAGCGGATTGCATTTTGCTCATCGCCGCGATCCTTACGCACGAGCAACTGCGGCATTTGTCGCAGACGGCGGAACAACTCGGGATGGACGTCCTCGTCGAAGTCCACGACAAGCGGGAGTGCGAGCTCGTTTTCCGCGCGATCGAACCGAAGCTGCTCGGGATCAACAACCGCAACCTGCATACGTTTCAGACCGATCTCGCGGTGACGCACGAACTGCTCGCGGAACTGCCTGCTTCCCTGACTGTCGTTAGCGAAAGCGGCATTTCTTCTGCGACCGATGTGGAAAACGTCAGACAGGCGGGAGCGAGAGCGGTTTTGGTCGGCGAGCACTTCATGCGCCAGCAAGACGTGAAACAGGCGGTTTTCGATCTGGTCGGACCAGCGAAAGGCAGCAAGGCGGGGGTGAGCTTGTGACCCGGTTGAAAATTTGCGGGATCAAACGCCCGGAGACGCTTGCGCTGCTAAAAGAGCTGGACGTCGACTATGTCGGTCTGGTGTTTGCGCCAAGCAAGCGCAAGGTAGACGCGAAAACGGCAGGGAGGCTGCTCGCTGCCGTTTTCGGCCACCCGCCGGCTGTCGGCGTGTTTGTCAATCCGACGATGGATGAGCTGGCTGAAGTGCTCGCGGAAGCGCCGCTTTCTGTCATTCAACTGCACGGCCAGGAGACGCCGGAATTTTGCCGCCAAGTGCGAGAGCGGTTTTCGGTGCCGGTATGGAAGGCACTGGCTGTTGGAGGCGAAGCGGATGCCTCCGCGTCGCTGGAAGCGTATCAGGGGATTGTAAGCGCCTTTTTGTTCGATACGTACGATCCGGCGCAAGCAGGCGGAACAGGGAAAAAGTTTTCGTGGGAGCAAATTCCGCTGCTGCAAGCGAAGTGCAAGGAAGCGGATTGCATCATCGCAGGCGGGATTCATGCCGAAAACGTAGCCGAGCTGATTGGCACGTACCAGGCTGCGGTGATCGACGTGTCCAGCGGAGTAGAGACGGATGGAGAGAAAGACGGAGATAAGATAAAAAAACTGGTGGAGAGGGTGAAGGCGCATGCCAAGCAATACACAGACAACCACGCGGGTCGTGCCTGACGAGAACGGACGGTTTGGAGCGTTCGGCGGAAAATTCGTGCCAGAGACGTTGATGAATGCTTTGTACGAGCTGGAGGCTGCTTTTGAGGAAGCGCGACGTGATCCACAGTTCGTAGCCGAGCTGAATGAGCTGCTCAGCAAATACGCAGGTCGCCCTACGCCGCTGACACATGCGGAGCGGCTGACGGAGGCGCTTGGCGGGGCGCAAATTTACCTCAAGCGCGAAGACCTCAACCATACCGGGGCGCACAAGCTGAACAATGCGCTCGGGCAGGCGCTTTTGGCAAAGCGTATGGGCAAAAAGGCGATTATCGCAGAGACGGGAGCGGGGCAGCACGGCGTTGCCAGCGCGACGGTCGCAGCGAAGCTCGGGCTTTCCTGCAAAGTGTTCATGGGCGAGGAAGACATTCGCCGCCAATCGTTGAACGTCTTTCGCATGAACTTGTTGGGAGCGGAAGTCATTCCGGCCGTGTCCGGCTCGCGGACGCTGAAGGACGCGACGAACGAGGCGATTCGCCACTGGGTTTCGCACGTAGAGGAGACGTTTTACGTGATCGGCTCGGTCGTCGGCCCGCATCCGTATCCGTACATGGTGCGCGAGTTCCAGAAAATTATCGGGGAGGAGACGCGCCAGCAAATTTTGCAGCAACTCGGCAAGCTGCCCGACGAGGTAGTCGCCTGCGTAGGCGGCGGCAGCAACGCGATCGGGATGTTTTACCCGTTTATTCAGGATGAGTCTGTCGCGCTTCGCGGCGTGGAAGCGGCAGGAAAAGGAATCGAGACAGACAAGCATGCCGCGACATTGACCCTTGGGCGGCCAGGCGTGATTCACGGCTCGCTCACCTACTTGCTGCAGGATGCGCACGGACAGGTGCAAGAGGCGCACTCGATCTCGGCGGGGCTGGACTACCCGGGCGTCGGCCCTGAGCATGCGTATTTAAAAGATACCGGGAGAGTGACGTACACGTCCGTAACCGATGCGGAGGCGCTCGCGGCCGTCGAGCTTTTGTGCCGCACGGAAGGGATTATTCCCGCACTGGAGAGCGCCCACGCGATTGCTGAGGTCATCAAGCGCGCTCCGCAAATGTCGCCGGAGAAGATCATCGTCATTTGCCTGTCGGGACGCGGGGACAAAGACGTGCTGACCATCCAGGAAGCGCTGGCGGAACGCACAGAAGGGGGAGTGGCATGATGACGGCAGCAACGAATCGAATTGACCGTTTGTTTGCGGATCGCAGCCGCAAGCGTTTTATCCCGTTTATTACGGTAGGAGATCCGACCTTGGAAGCGACGTTTCAACTCGTGACTGCGATGGTGGAGGCCGGAGCGGACGTGATCGAGCTTGGCGTTCCGTATTCCGATCCGCTGGCAGATGGCCCTACGATCCAGCGCGCCTCGCAGCGTGCGCTGCAACACGGCGTGTCGATCGCAGACGCCTTGCAGCTCGTCTCCCGCCTGCGAGAGTCGGGCGTAGAAGCGGGCATCGTCCTGTTTTCTTACTTCAATCCCGTGCTGCAATACGGAATCGAACGCTTTTTCGCCGACCTGGCCGCGCATGGAGCAGACGGCGTCGTCATTCCGGATTTGCCGATTGAAGAAAACGGCCCTGCCGTGGCTGCCGCGAAGCAAAACGGCTTGCACGTCATTTCGCTCGTGGCACCGACGTCCGATACGCGCATCCAGACGATCGGCGAGCAGGCGACAGGCTTTTTGTACTGCGTTTCGTCGCTCGGCGTGACGGGAGCGCGGACAGACTTGCGCGAAGACTTGGCGGACTTTTTGGCGCGGGTAAAAGCAAGCACGACTGCGCCGACTGCCGTCGGATTCGGCATCTCCACGCCAGAGCAGGTGCGGGCCGTAGCGCCGCATGCAGACGGCGTGATCGTGGGCAGCGCGATCGTGCAGCAGATTGAACAGCACGAGGACCAACTGAAAGATCCGGCACAAATGCCAGTTGCTGTTGAAAAAATAAAAACGTTTGTACAACAGTTGGCGAGTGCGCTACAATAATGGGAAAAATGTGACTGGAGTGAACGTGGATGCAACCGAAGCAACGCATACTCAATGCCCCGGTATATCAGCCAGGGAAGCCCATTGAAGACGTCAAACGGGAGTTTGGTTTGACAGAAGTAATCAAGCTGGCGTCCAACGAGAACCCTTACGGCTGCTCGCCTAAGGCGAAGGCGGCCATTGCGGAGCAACTGGATAATCTCGCTCTTTACCCGGACGGCGCAAGCCTCAGCCTGCGCTGGGATTTGGCCGATTTCCTCGGCGTGAAGCCTAGTCAACTCATTTTCGGCAATGGTTCCGACGAAAATTTGTTGATGATCTCCCGCGCTTTTTTGAGTGAAGGCACGAACACGGTCATGGCGACTCCTACCTTTTCCCAGTATCGCTCCAATGCGATTATCGAAGGGGCAGAGCTGATCGAGGTTCCGCTCAAGGACGGCGTTCACGATCTGGAAGCGATGGCAGCAGCCATCAACGAACAGACGAAAGTCGTATGGGTATGTAACCCGAACAACCCGTCCGGTACCATCGTGACTGCGACAGAGCTGGAAGCGTTCCTGAAAAAAGTGCCGAGCAGCGTTCTCGTTGTTTTGGATGAAGCTTATTACGAGTATGTTGTTGATCCAAAATATCCACAAACCGTTCCTTTGCTCGATCAGTATCCGAATCTGATTATTTTGCGGACGTTCTCCAAAATTTACGGTCTGGCAACGCTGCGGATCGGCTACGGCATCGCCTCCGAAGAGCTGGTGTCTGCACTGGAGCACGTGCGCGAACCGTTCAACACCGGAGCGCTCGGTCAAGTAGCAGCTCGTGCGGCCTTGCGCGACCAGGAGTTCGTGGCCGCATGCCGCGAGCGCAACCGCGAAGGGCTGAAGCAATTGACGGACGCTTTTGACGAGTGGGGACTTTCTTACTTCCCGTCGCAGACCAACTTCATTTTGGTTGACCTGAAAAGAGATTCCGATGAAGTGTTCAAAAAGCTGTTGACGCACGGCATCATCGTGCGCTCGGGGAATGCACTCGGCTTCCCGGGATACCAGCGGATTACGGTGGGAACGAAAGAACAGAATGAAAAGATTTTGTCTGTGTTGAAAGAAATTGTGACTGGCGCATTGAAATAACGGACAAAAGATGCCGGGCGTGCCCCGGCATCTTTGTCTACGCGAACAAGGAAGGACAGGAAGTGGAGATGAAAAAAATTACTATCGCCGTAATCGGAGTCGGATTGATCGGCGGTTCGATCGCTTTGTCGATGCGACGGGACCCCAACATCCGGGTCGTCGGTTACGACGTACGTCAAGAACCGTTAGATAAAGCGTTGACGCTCGGCGTCATCCACGCAGGCACGACCGATTTGCAAACGGCCGTCCGGGAAGCGAATGTCATTTTTCTCGCTGCGCCTGTCGAGCAGATCGTCGCTACCTTGCAGCATTTGCAAGACATGGAGCTGCAGCCAGACGTCATTGTAACAGACGTGGGCAGCACCAAGGCCGGCATCGTCAGACAAGCCGTAGAAGTCATCCCGGAGCGCGTGACGTTCATTGGTGGACACCCGATGGCAGGCTCGCACAAGTCAGGGGTCGAAGCGGCTTCGGACAGGCTGTTGGAGAATGCCTATTACGTATTGACGCCCGCACCGGGCACCCCGCC
Organism: Brevibacillus agri; assembly: GCF_004117055.1. Lineage (NCBI taxonomy): Bacteria > Bacillati > Bacillota > Bacilli > Caryophanales > Paenibacillaceae > Brevibacillus > Brevibacillus agri. The sequence continues at coordinate 3,419,949 of NZ_CP026363.1, read as the reverse complement.
TGAAAAAGTCGAGCGCCTGACCGAATTGCTCTCGCTGACGCGGGCAAAAGTCGTGCAAATGGACGCTGACACCCACGATCAGGTAGTGGGCGCGGTCAGCCACTTCCCGCACGTGCTGGCATCCGCGCTGGTCAATCTGGTTGCGGGCTACGACGAGGAAAACGGCTGGCACGCACGCCTGGCCGCAGGCGGCTTCCGCGACATTACGCGCATTGCGTCCAGCAACCCGCGGATGTGGCGCGATGTGCTCCTGCAAAACCGCGAGCCGCTGTTAAAAATCGCCAAAGATTGGACAAAAGCTCTGGAGGATGTTATCGAGCTTGTGGAAGAGGGCGATCCAGAAGGCATTGAGCGGTTTTTCCAGACAGCGCGCGATTTTCGCGACGGCCTGCCGGAGCGCAAAGCCGGGGCTTTGCCGCCTCTGAACGACCTGTATATCGACATTCCCGACCATCCGGGGGAGATTGGCCGCATCACGACGCTTTTGGGAGCGAAGCAGATCAACATTACCAACCTGCAAATCAGAGAGACGCGTGAAGACATATACGGAGCGCTGCGCATCACCTTCCATTCCCAGGAGGAGATGGAAAAAGGGGAGGAACTTCTGCGCTTTTTCGATTACAATGTGTACAGGCGTTCCTAAGCCATTTTGTACAAACACACTTTACAACGAAGACGCTTCACAGCATGACTAATTGCTGAAGAGACAAAGGGGAGTGGAACTGTGCTTCGAGTTCGTCAAGCCAAAAAAATAACAGGGACCGTGCGTGTTCCGGGAGATAAATCCATCTCGCACCGCGCTGTCATGTTCGGTGCGCTGGCAGAGGGCGTCACCACGATTGAAGGCTTTTTGCCTGGGGCAGATTGCCTGAGCACCATCAGTTGCTTCCGCCGCCTGGGCATCGAGATCGAACAGCAAGGCGACAAGGTGACTGTTCACGGAAAAGGCTGGTACGGCCTGCGGGAGCCTTTGCAGCATCTCGACGTCGGCAACTCCGGGACGACGATTCGCCTGATGTCCGGAATTATGGCGACACAGCCGTTTCACGTAGTGATGGAAGGCGATGAGTCGATCGCCAAACGCCCGATGCGGCGCGTGATCGGACCGCTTCGCCAGATGGGCGCGAAGATCGACGGCAGAAAAGACGGCGAGTTTACGCCACTCTCGATTCGCGGCGGCAAGCTGGAGGCGATCGCTTACCAGTCTCCGGTAGCGAGCGCACAGGTCAAGTCGGCGATTTTGCTCGCAGGCTTGCAGGCGAACGGCGTGACCAGCGTCACGGAGCCGCATTTGTCCCGCGACCATACGGAGCGCATGCTGCAAGCGTTTGGCGTCTCTGTCGTGCGCGACGGCCTGACCGTATCTGTAGAAGGCGGACAAAAGCTGACAGGACGGGCTATCTCCGTGCCAGGGGACATTTCCTCTGCGGCGTTTTTGATCGCAGCGGTTATGGTTGTTCCCGGCAGCTCGCTGTTGATCGAAAATGTCGGCATCAATCCGAGCCGCACAGGGATCATCGACGTGGTCAAAGCGATGGGCGGAAGCCTGGAGCTGCTCAACGAGCGCGTCGTAAACGAAGAGCCGGTTGCCGATTTGCTCGTGACCCATTCCGAGTTGCACGGCATTGAAATCGCGGGCGACATCATTCCGCGGCTGATCGACGAGATTCCGGTGATCGCGGTCATGGCGACGCAGGCAAAGGGCAAGACCGTGATTCGCGATGCGGAGGAGCTGAAGGTAAAAGAAACCGACCGCATCGCTACGGTCGTAAGCCAGCTCTCCAAGTTCGGCGGTCGTGTCACGCCGACAGAGGACGGCATGATTATCGAAGGCGAGACTCCGCTGACAGGCGCGGTCATCGACAGCATGGGCGATCACCGCATCGGAATGGCGATGGCGATTGCCGGATTGGCGGCAACAGGGGAGACGGGAATCGAAAACGAGGAAGCGATCGACGTATCGTTCCCGGGATTCCACGAGCTGCTTACGCGCATCAGCCAACAGTAAAAAGAGGGAAAGGAGCCTGCCGCTCGCAACCGAGCCAGGCTCTTTTGCCTGTCTACCAACCGCCGGGAAAACGTCGGGACAGGTCTGGCGGTTTTTAGCAAAAATGATTTGACAAGCGCTTACATTCCGTTTATTATAAAACTACAGTATGGTTTCTCTCCACTCCTATCCAATATTATAAAAGCACACGTGTGCTACCGCCGTTTGAATGCGCTTACAATCAACGGCGGTCTTTTTTTGTATTTTTTTCCTTGCCCGCGCATATGCTCGTACAAATTGCAGCTCGATGCGAGGCGGGAGGGGACGAGCGTGCCGGAGCAAGGAATGGTCATTCGAGGAGGAGCGGTAGTCACAGCGCACCGAGTCAAAGAAGCAGATATTTGGATTGCAGGCGGAAAAATCGTTCGCATCGCCAAGGATACCTTGCCCAAAACGACCGCGACGACCGTCTTTGAAGAGGTGGACGCGTCCGGTATGTATCTTTTGCCCGGTTTCGTCGCACTGCCGACACAATCGTTGTATAAAATAAAAGATGGGAAGACGTACATAGAAGTGATGCGAGAGCTCGTCAGGAGCGGTTGTACGAGCTTCGTGGACGTGTTGCGCCCGGAGCCGTGGATGAGCAGGCCGCAGGTGGAATACCAGCAGACGAGGCACTTCAACAGCCCGCTCGACTACGCCTGGCACGTGGCGATCGAGCCTGCCCAGCTACAGCCGAGAACGGTGGCGCAGTACTCAGAGCTCGGCTTTTCTTCCTTTCATGTGACGGTCCGAAGCCCAGAAGAAATTTCCACAATAAATTGGGAAACGCTTTTGCCACTTCATACGTCTAAACAAACGATTCTGCATTTGCATATTCAAAATGATGCTTCCGTAAAAAAAGAACAGCGTGATCTCATTCGGCAGCTTTGGCTGGACGCCACGAGATACTGGAAGGTGCGTACTGTCATTGCTGATCCGTCAGCGGCCTTTGAACCAAAACAATCCGATCCGTTTTTACACATTTTCCGTTTGAACGCTGAAACAACTGACCGGGCTGTCCGATATATATATCAGAGGTTTTACGATAGCTGCCAGGTCGCTTCGCCTCTGCAGGAGGTTCGCATTGACTATCGCAGGAGATGGTGCTCGCCGGAAATCCTGCTTTGTCTGCTCGTCAGACTCGCTTCGACAAACGTTGCCAAGGCGATTGGGCTTTATCCGCAAAAAGGAAGCTTGACACCAGGGGCGGACGCTGATATTGTCTTCCTGAAAAAGGAAAACTGGTTGACAAAGTATGATCTTTCCACTATTCTCAATTTTAGCGAAATGCATCTTCCAGCATCTGTTATGTCGAACGGTAAATGGATGTATCGAAATGCGCAGTTTAGCTCTTCAATCGGGATGGGCAGGCGGATTTTCGACACAAAGCCCAACGCCTATGTCATTTAACCCCAAAATTGGGGGTTTTTTCGTGAAGGATTCCCGCAGTGAGACGAGAAAAGAATCGTAAGGTCGCGCAACTTTTTACATCCCCAGCAGTCTAATATGACAAAGGCCGCTGAGGGATCGGAATCGCAAGGAGGTAATCCTGATCATGACCGATTCCCAGCTTATCCGAGAGATTAAAGAAGGTAATCTGGAATGCTATGCTGAACTGATTCGTCGTTATGAAAAAAAGATCCTCTCATTTGTCACTCACCTTTTGCGCCAGGCTCATTTGGAGCATATCGCTGAGGACATCTGTCAGGAGACGTTTTACAAGGCGTATAAGAGCATTCATTCTTTCCGTGATGTAGAAGCAACCTTCTCCACCTGGCTCTATACGATAGCCCGCAACTCCGTACTCAGCGAATTGCGCAAAAGCCGCAACTCCGACGTGTATCTGGACGATACTTTGCAAGTGCCGATGGCTTCTCCCAAAACCTTGCCCGAGCAGGTGTTGTTGCGCAACGAGCGGGAGAGCATGGTCAGACTGGCGATCAACAACCTGCCGGAAAAGCAGCGTTCCGCCCTGATTTTGCGGGAGTACGAACAAATGGATTACACAGAGATCGCCACGATCCTCAATTTGACCGTCAGCTCCGTGAAATCCTTGCTGTTTCGGGCACGCCAAAGTATAAAAGGCCAGTTGGAAACCTACATCCTGGACCCTCAATTGGATGAAGCTGAAGGGATGAATCGATGATGAAATGTGAAGAAGTGCAGGAAATTCTGCCTGACTACGCCGAAAATCTGTTGCCCGAGGTGACGCAACGCCGCGTCGACCATCATATGGCTTCTTGTTATGCCTGCCGTTCCGACTATGAAATTTGGTCGGACAGCGGGGAGTGGATGGCGATGGACAAGGAAGAGTACCATTCGGTTACGCCTTCCCGTTCCATTGTAGATGCGGTCATGGCCCGGATTTTGTCTGAGGAGCAGTGGGCGATCCCGATTGGCAGAAAAATTTTCAGCGTAACAGCCAGAATGCGACGTATGGGGGCAAGTGTAGCCGTACTTTTGCTGCTGTTGTTTACGTTTACGCTATATGTGAATACAAGCTCCACGGAACAGGCTAACGCCCTCGTCATTAACGGGGAAGTGATGGCGATGAACACGCCAAAGGCACAAGTCATCTCTTCTTCCATGCAAACAGATGATGGTACATACGTTGTAGAAGCACAGCCGCTCTCTTCCCAGGGAGATGCGCTTGCGAGTGCGACGGCTTCCATCGTTCCGCTGGATGGCAAGCCTGCGACAGCGGATGCAGCCAAGCCTAACTATTCGATCGTGCTCAGTGTTTTCGGGATTTTGATAACCGTGTTGACAATGAGCTGGCTTACTCGTGCATAATGGTATAAGATCATTAAGGAAAGAAAAGACCGTCCTCGGACGGTCTTTTGTGGCTATTCATCGAGAATACGGCCGAAGCAAAATACATATGAGGTGAACACGATGCCAAAAAAATGGCTGTATGTCATAGACGAGGCAATCAAGCGGATTGAAAACGACGAGGTGGAGCTGGGCTTGACCGCCCTGCAAAAAGTGCAGGAGCACGGATCTGATCTTCCGGATGTGATGATGTATTTGGCCGAGGTGTGGTACCGGCTGGGACATTTGGAAGTAGCGGGCAAGCTGTTGTCGGAGGTGCTGGAGAAAAATCCGGGCATGGAGCCTTCCTTGCGCAGAGAGTGCCAACTGTTGCTCGCAGAAATTGCCCTTGATTCCAGCGATTTTGAAACCGCGCAGCATTTGCTCTACGAATGCAAGGAATCGGGCTACGAAAGCATTCAGCTTGACCTGTTGCTCGCCGATTTGTACGCGCTGCAAGATTTGGATGAGGTGGCGGTGAAGTATCTGGAGCAGGCAAGGCAAAAAGAGCCGGACAACCAGGACATTTTGGCGGCACTCGGCAATCTGTACTTCCGCACCGGCGAAGACGACGTAGCGATGAAGCTGTTGGAGGAGGCAGGCCACGAGAGCCTCGATCTGCTGCTGACAAAAGGGCGCTCGCTGGCGCAAAGCGGCCAGTTTGAGCAGGCGTACCAGGTGTTCCGCCAGGCGTTGGTGCTCGATCGCTCGCCGGAAGTGCTGTACGGAGCAGCCTTGATGGGCTTCCATGTGGGACGTCTGGAGGAAGCCGTGGAGCTGGTGACCACCCTGCAGGCGATTGACGAGGAATACGTCGCCGCGTACCCTTTGGCGGCAGACATTTACTTGTCGCTCGGCAAAACCGAGCAGGCCATCGACGCCTTGAAGCAATACGTGACGCTGTCCGGCTTCGACCTCGACCAGATTCGCCGCCTGATTGCGCTTTTGACGCAGGCAGGACGGTACGACGAGGCGAAAGAATACCAGCAGTTGCACGACCAATGGGATCACGAAACAGACGAAGAATAGAGCGAAAAAAACGCTCGCGCATAAAAAAATCGACGAACAGGAAGTCACTCAGGTGGCTTCCTGTTTATTTTTCCGCTTATTGGCAAGAATGAGGGATACAAGAAAGCCATCGCAAAGAAGGGATGCACAGATGAACTTGGCTGAGATCTTGGTGTACACCGATATCCGGCAGCTCCATCAGATTGCCAATCACTACGGATGCGAATGCAACCCTCATTCCAAAAACGAGCTAATCACCTCGCTCTTGTCCAGCCTGCGCCATCGGTTGACAATCGCGCAAGAAGTAGCCCAGCTATCCTCGGCAGAAACGCATTTTTTGCTGCAACTGCTACTCGACAAGCGAACCGTCATGTCGCTGGAAGATTTGCTGGCCAAAGCGGGAGTAGCTCTGGAGAGTGCCAAAGAAAAAAAGCAGGAAGAAGCAAGAAAGTTCGTGGCCGCGGCCATGAAAAGAGGATGGATCTTCCCGGCGAAAAGCAAGACGATCGGGCAGTATCAAATTCCGCTCGACATCCGTGAGCCGTACATACAAGCCTGGCTCGATCAGTGGCGCGAACAAAACACGCTGGTCGTTCCGGGACCGGAAGCGTACAGGGATGAAGGAACGGCTCTCTGCGACGATATCATGCAATTTTTACAATTCCTTCAGCAAGAGCCTGTACCGCTTACGGCCGAAGGAGGCATGTACAAAAGGCATCAGCAGCAGTTGTTTCAATTTTTGTACGTGAAGGAAGAACCGCTTTTGCCGCAAAAATGGCGCTTTGGCTACGGACTTCACTTCGATGTGTACCCGGACCGGTTTTCGTTGCTCTACGATTTCTGCTACTACCACAAGTGGATTGAGGAAGCGGAAGGAAAAGTGGCGATTACGGAGGCGGGCCGCGAGCGGCTGGAGCAGCCGTACACCGATCAGCTCTACCACGATGTGATCCGTTTTTGGATGAGGTTGTACAAGCGGGCGATCCCGAATTTGCCGATGCTTGTCCAGTTGATTCCGCTGCTTGCAGCCGGTGGCTGGGTAAGGCAGGAATCGCTGATGAACACGCTGCTTGCGTGGATCAAGGAGTTTTACTACGATGCACCCGCAGATATTTTGGTCAATCGCGTCTGCAAAATGATGGTGCACCTCGGATTGCTTCGAGTCGGCCAAGACGAGCATGAACAGTGGTTGTACACTGCCACCTATGCGAGCCAGACTTGGCTTCGAAAATACAACGGCTTTACGGAAACGACTATTTTATTGAAGTGAGGGATGGGTATGGAGTGGCCAAATTTCTATTCCAACGCGTACGGAACGAACAATCAAATGGTATCCGGGTTGCTTTCTGAGATGGTAATCGACGAGCAAATGCGTCAATACCGCAAGCGGGCGCTTTACCAGGAAATCGATGAGGCGTTGGCTACGAAAAACAAAGAGCTGTTTATCCGCTTGACAGACGAACTGAAAGAAATCATGGCCTACGAAAAGGCCTGAACCTTAGCAGGAAGCGATATTGCGAGTCTCCGCTGATTCATGGTACGCTAGTTTCCGGAAATCTACGCGAAGAAGAGGAGACGACCCTATGCAATGGAATGTAAACGAGTTTGAAAATTGGGAGGAGCTGCGGCCTTATGTGGACACCGCGCTGCTCCCTCTTTATTTGTACCGGGACGGGATCGAGGTAAAAGAGCACGTGCTGCGCATGAACTACTTGCTGAATGTGGCGGCTGGCATCGAGCAGCGCCTGAAGGGAAGGATTCTGTTGTTTCCGCTCAGCTATCGCTTCGCCTGGGAGGAGCAGGAGCAAAAGACGCCGCCGGGCTTCGCTTTTTCCGTTGGACTGCATTTTTCCGGGGACAAAATCCGGCTTGGCGATCAGGGAGAGGCAAGTACGCTCATGCTTCCGGTAGGCGAGGAAGACTTGGATTCGTCGTTGCGCTTTGAAGTGACGGTCGATGTGCTGACCAAAGAAATTATTCGTTTGTGGCAGCAAAAGAGTGCGCAATAGAGAAAGCGTTTTCCGGTAATACTACAGGAAAACGGGAGGGACAAGGAGCAAATTTTGACAAAATGGCAACAATCTCTCCGCAGGCGGTGGTTGGGTTCAGACATGTCCACTGGACATTCTTGACATCTTTATAGGCGTTAGCTATGATTGGGATTGACCTAGTGTATATGTATGAAAACGCCATCGTAGCGCTATTTTACAGGATAAGGAGGGAAAAAAGAGATGGGAGACAAACGCGAAATTTCCAGACGTACATTTTTGAACTACGCACTCATGGGAACTGGCGGGTTCCTTGCTGCGGGTATGATTACCCCTATGATTCGTTTTGCGGTTGATCCTTTACTGCAAGGACATGCAGGTGGAGATAAAGTGGCTGTTGGTTCACCAGATGAGTTTGGTCCGGAACCAAAGCGCGTTGAGTTTAAAGTACATACCAAGGACGGTTGGTATGAATCTGAATCTACTTTATCTGCATGGATTACGAAGAATGACAAGGGTGAAATCCTCGCTCTGTCCCCGATCTGTAAGCACTTGGGCTGTACAGTAAACTGGAACGAAAGTGCCGATCATCCGAACCAGTACTTCTGTCCATGCCACTTGGGCCGTTATACCATTAACGGCGAACACATTCTGGGGACACCACCAACGGCATCTCTTGATGAGTATGAAACAGAAGTGAAAGACGGCAAGTTGTATTTGGGTAAAGTAAAGGCAAATCCTCGTCCGGGGGTGAACGGCTAAGATGTTGCAAAAAATGTATGATTGGGTCGATGAGCGCCTGAATATCACTCCAATGTGGCGTGACTTGGCCGACCACGAAGTACCTGAGCACGTGAACCCGGCACACCACTTCTCTGCGTTCGTTTACTGCTTTGGGGGCCTAACGTTCTTTATTACCGTTATTCAAATCTTGTCTGGTATGTTTTTGACGATGTATTACGTGCCAGACATTATTAACGCATACGAATCTGTCAAATACCTGCAGAACGAAGTAGCGTTCGGGGTAATCGTACGCGGTATGCATCACTGGGGCGCGAGCTTGGTCATCGTGATGATGTTCCTACATACGTTGCGTGTTTTCTTTACAGGTGCATACAAAAAGCCTCGCGAGCTGAACTGGGTTGTGGGCATGCTGATCTTCTTCGTCATGCTGGGACTTGGCTTCACAGGTTACCTCCTGCCATGGGACAACACCGCATACTTTGCGACAAAAGTAGGTCTGGAGATTGCAAACTCCGTTCCGATCATCGGTCCATATGCGAAAATGTTGCTGACAGGCGGAGACATCGTAGGGGCACAAACTCTTTCCCGCTTCTTCGCGATTCACGTGTTCTTCCTGCCTGGCGCATTGCTCGGCCTTTTGGGAGCACACTTTGTCATGATTCGTTCGCAAGGTATCTCGGGTCCACTATAATCGGTCTTCGATAAAAAGGAGGAAATAGCATGGCAAAACAAGACAAAGATGCTACCTTCGTCGGAGATTCCCGAGTATCGGCGAAGCGTATCCCTAACATTTCTCCATCCTACTCCGATTTTCCGGGAAAAAATGAGCCGTTCTGGCCTAACTTCCTGCTGAAAGAGTGGATGGTGGCAGCAGTTTGCTTGGTTGGCTTCCTCGTGCTGACGGTTTCCCATCCGTCGCCGCTGACAGACAAGGCAAACCCGAATGATACGTCATTCGTTCCATTGCCAGACTGGTACTTCCTGTTCCTGTACCAAATGCTGAAATACCCTTGGGCTGCGGGTGACTGGGTAGTCTTCGGGACCATCGTTGTACCAGGTATCGCATTTGGTGCTTTGCTGCTCGCGCCTTGGCTGGACACCAGCAAAGAGCGTCGTCCATCCAAGCGTCCGGTTGCTACAGGCTTGATGCTGACAGCTCTCGTAGGGATTTTCTACCTCACTTGGGCAGCCGATCATGAGCACTCCCTCAACCATCCGTCCAGCAAAGATGGTGGCGGTGCTGGTCACGGCGGCTCCAGCGCGGCTGCGCCTGCACCTGCTGATACCAGCTTTACAGCAGATGCAGTTTGGAAAGCGCAAACAAGCTGCATGGGTTGCCACGGCAAAAACATGGAGGGTGGCATGGGGCCAAATCTCCAGAAGATCGGTGAAAAATACGATGCAACGCAGATTGCCGACATCATCAAAAACGGGAAAGCACCTGGAATGCCAGGCGGCTTAATCAAGGATGATGCGGAAATCGCTAAGCTTGCTGAATACATGGCAACCTTGAAATAAGCTAATAAGGAAAAAGCTGGCTGACGATGCGGTCAGCTTTTTCTTTAGCGGCGTACACAGCGGGAGACGATAAACATGATCTGGATATGGGAGTGGTTTATACATTCTTTGGGGAAAAGATGGTTTCTATGGACGCTGTTTATCGTAAACCTGCTGGGAACTATATACGGATTCATCTGGTATAAAAACCAACTGGCAGAAACGCCAGCGTACTTGACTCCTTTTGTTCCAGACAGCCCGACAGGTAGTGGACTATTCACGCTGGTACTCCTTACTTATTTGTTGGGTCGCCATATCCCGGTACTAGAAGCGTTGGCAGGAATCACCAATTTCAAGTACGGTGTATGGGCCGTCTGCATCATCTTAGCGGGTTGGATGATGGGGAATGAAGTGCGTTGGACAGATGTGATGTTAATCTTTTCCCATGCAGGCATGGCGGTTGAATCAGTTTTGTATGCACGCTTTTACAAATTAAGCATCCTGCCAGTGGGGATCGCTGCCTTGTGGACACTGAACAACGACTTTTTGGATTACGTCATGGACATCCATCCGTGGTTGCCGAGTGTGCTTGACCCGTACGAAGGTTTTGTGGGACTGTTTACCGTGCTTCTCAGCCTGATTTCCATATCCGTCATCTGGCTCGTAAACACAAAGCACACGATAAACAAGGTCTAATCTTGTCCTCCTTTCCATAGGCTGTACTAGGGGAAGGAGGTTTTTTGCGTTGAAGAAAAACATCCGCTTTTTAATGTTTTTTCTCGCGATCGGGCTGTTTTTGTCGTGGCCGATCCACAGCCTGTACTCGAAGCTGAACCAGCCGATCGAGGAGCAGCAGCTAGTGGCACTGGATCAGATCGCGAATGAATTTTTGACCTACGCCAAAAAAGGGGATCTCGAAGGAGCGCAGCAGCGGATTATCCAACTGGCTGAGAAGTTTCCCAACCAGCATTTGACCTATCCGATTCGGATTGAAAGTCTGAACGCGGTTACCCAATCGATTTTGGCGGCTAAAAAAAGCTTTGCCTCCACGAACGTAAGCGAGCAGCAGTTGTTGTGGCACGCCACGCAGGTTCGTGTAGCGATTGACTCCCTGACGCACGAGCATCAGCCGATGTGGCGCAGCTATTATCCATCCCTTGTGACACAGGTGCAAAATTTGCAGCAATCCGCCGTGGAACGCAATTACAACCAGTTCCGCGAGCAGTTTGATGAAAACTACCGCCTGTTTTTGGCGATCAAACCGGGAATGAGCATCCAACTCCCCGAGGATCAGCTCGCTTCCATCTCTGCGGCGTATGACGTCATCTCCAAAGAGATGCGAAACGCGCAAATGGATTGGCAGCTCGTCAGGGAAGCTTTGCGCGATTTGAACGGCTCGATCCAGACAGCGTTTGTCGGCGAGGAGAAAAGTACGTTTGCCCGCCTGATGATGCGGCCTGACTCGCCACTGGCGATCCTGTTTTCGATCTCAATTGCGTTGGTCGCTGCCTTGGCGTACGTGGCCTGGAAAAAATACAACGGGGAAATCCGTTCTGCCTAATGAAGCGAAGCGCATACAAAAAAACCTTGCCGAAAAACAGGCAAGGTTTTATTTTTGGTGCAATGTCGGCCTTCCTTACTCGCGTCACGCTTAGTCATGCAAAGGCTTCTTGTTTTCATCAAGCGTAAAGCCTTCGCCGAGCACTTCGTGAACATCGTTGACGATGACGAATGCGTGCGGGTCGATCTCCTGCACGATCGTTTTGAAGCGCATGACCTCGTTGCGGCCGACGACGACGTAGATCACTTTCTTTTCTTCGCCGGAGTATGCGCCTTTACCAGCCAGGAGCGTTACGCCTCGGCCCAAATCGAGAATTTGCCGGGAGATTTCTTCTGCGTGGTTGGAAATGATCGTCAGCGCTTTTCCGGCATAGGCACCGTCCTGTAAAAAGTCGATGACGCGGGCGGCAATAAACACGACGACGAGCGTGTACATCGCGCTCTCCAGGTTCAAGTATACGAGCGAAGCGCCGATGACGAGGATGTCGCCGAAAAACAGCGTTCTTCCCATGCTCACGCCCATGTACTTTTGCAGCAATCGGGCGATGATGTCAACGCCGCCAGTCGTTCCGCCGTAGCGGAAAATAATGCCCAAACCGACACCGACAGCCACGCCGGCGTACAAGGATGCGAGCAGACGATCGTGCATCACGAGCGGCAGCACGCCATCAAACGCCGAGAGGAAGACAGAGAGCGAAACGGTCCCTAAAATAGTATAGAAAAAAGCAGTGCGGCCGAGAATTTTCCATCCTAAAATGAACAGCGGCACGTTCAGGGCGAAGAAGACGATCCCTTGGTCGATAGCGGGAAACAACAGCTTGAGTAAAATGCTGATCCCCGTGATCCCGCCCTCGGCAAGGTGGTTGGGGATATTGAAGGCGTTAATGCCGAATCCCATAATGGCAGAACCGATAATGATAGCGATGATGCTCTTCCAACGTATGTTCATAGTGTCCTCCTGTTTTGCCGGAGCGAAAAATGACGCTGTTGATCGTCCGACATGTTGTGCAGTAGTGCGGGCGAAATACTCAATACCTTAGGGCCATCCGAAAGCCATTATAAATGAACGATTATTTGATTGTCCATATGTTGGAAGACGAAGTATTGAGATTTGGCAAACGCAGCCTTTTTGTGTACGATAGGTGAAAGAGAGAAGGATGAAAAACAAAAGGAGTGGGCAGATGGAACGGCAAAAAACCATGCAGGAAATGCAGCAGGAAGTGGACCAATACATATCGCAATTCAAGGAAGGGTATTTCTCGCCGCTTTCCATGCTGGCGCGCATGACCGAAGAAGTCGGGGAGCTGGCGCGGGAGATCAATCACTTTTACGGCGAAAAGCCAAAGAAGAAAGACGAAGGCGAGAAAACCGTCGAGGAAGAGCTGGGAGACGTGCTCTTTATCGTGATCTGCTTCGCGAACTCGCTTGGCATCGACCTGCAGGAAGCGTTTGATCGTATTATGCACAAATTCAACACACGCGATAAAGATCGCTGGACAAGAATTGAGGAGAACAACCAACATGGATAAACAGATTCGCGTAGCGGTTGCAGGCGCAAATGGCCGCATGGGCCAGGAAGTAGTGAAAATGCTGGCGCAGGACGCGCAGTTGATCTACACCGGAAATTTGGATACTCGCCTTGGCAGCGAAGAAATCAACAAACAGATGGAAGAAATGAAGCCGGATGTGCTCGTCGATTTTACCACGCCGCACAGCGTCTACAAAAACATGGAGCTGTGTTTGGCCCATGGGGTGCGGCCAGTGGTCGGGACTACGGGCTTGACTCCAGAGCAGTTGCAGGAAATGACAGATCGCTACAAAGAGGCGGGGCTTGGTGCCATCATCGCTCCGAACTTTGCGATTGGCGCTATTTTGTGCATGAAATTTGCCGCGATGGCAGCCAAATATATGCCGCATGTGGAAATCATCGAGCTGCACCATGATCGCAAGCTGGATGCGCCGAGCGGTACAGCGTTGAAGACAGCGGAGATGATCGCCGCGGTACGCCAGGAGCTGAAGCAGGGGCACCCGGAAGAAGCAGAGACGATTCCCGGCGCACGGGGAGCGGAGTACGAAGGTTTCCGCATCCACAGTGTGCGCTTGCCGGGAATGGTCGCTCACCAGGAAGTGCTGTTCGGTTCGACCGGGCAAACGTTGTCCATTCGCCACGATTCGATCAACCGCGAGTCGTTTATGCCAGGCGTTAATTTGGCGATTAAGGCCGTCATGAGTATGTATGGCTTGATCTACGGTTTGGAACATCTGATTGATTAAACGTTTGATTAAAAAAGCGATCTCTATCGAGACATAAGGGAGAGTTTCTCGTGAAAATAGCATTGATTGCCCATGATCGAATGAAAGAAGAGATTGTCCAACTGGCCATGGCCTACGAATCCATCCTGGCGGAGCATGAGCTGTACGCCACAGGAACGACGGGCGGAAGAATCATGGATGCCACTTCGCTGAAACTCACCAGGTTTTTGTCCGGCCCATTAGGCGGCGATCAGCAGATTGGCGCGATGATTGCCAAAAACGAGATGGACCTGATTATTTTCTTGCGCGATCCGCTTACCTCCCAGCCGCACGAACCGGATATTATCGCGCTTTTGAGACTGTGTGATGTGCACAAAATTCCGTTTGCCACCAACCTTGGCTCTGCGGAGATTATGCTCAAGGCGCTGGAACGGGGAGAGCTGGCTTGGCGTGACGTGCTGCACAAGGAGAACGAAGCATGAGTACACGCGAACTCGACATTTTGGCGATTGGCGCCCATCCCGATGACGTGGAGATCGGGGCGGCAGGCAGCCTGCTATTGGCGGCAGCTTCCGGCAAACGGACAGCGATTCTCGACCTGACTTACGCTGAACTGTCGTCCAACGGTACGGTGGAGCGCAGACAGCAGGAAGCGGCTGCGGCCGACAAGCTGCTCGGAGTGTGTGCGCGCTACAATTTCGGATTGCCTGACCGCGGGCTGGAAGCTGTCAGGGAGCAAGCGATCGAGCGTGTGGTGAAGCTGATTCGGAAGACGCGTCCGCGCACCGTACTCGCCCCGTATTTTTCCGATCGCCATCCCGACCATGAGAGCGTAAGCCGCATCGTGCGCGAAGCCATCTTCAACGCGGGCATCCGCAAGTACATGCCCGATCCGGAGCTGCCGACGTATCGTCCCGCTCAATTTCTGTACTATTTTATTAATTCGACGGTAACGCCGCAGGTCGTGGTCGATATTACTACGGTTTTTCCGCAAAAAATGGAAGTCCTCCGTTGCTACCGCAGCCAGTTCGAGCTGGAAGAAGGCAGCGTGCAAACACCGCTCACGAACGGGTATCTCGAATCCGTCGAGTACCGCGAGCGGTTGTTTGGGCAGCAGGCAGGCGTCCGTTATGCCGAAGGGTTTGTCAGCGCTGCGCCGTATGTATTGACCAGCTTGTGAGAAGGAGTGACACCTAAGAAATGAAGATCGGGATTACGTGTTATCCATCGCTGGGAGGGTCCGGGGTCGTTGCGACGGAACTAGGCAAGCTGCTGGCGGAGCGGGGGCATCAGGTGCACTTCATTACGGGCGGGATGCCTTTTCGCCTCGGTGCCTTCCACCCGAACATTTTTTACCATGAAGTAGAAGTGAACCATTACGATGTATTCAAATACCCTCCCTACGACTTGACGCTGGCAAACCGGATGGCGCAGGTGGCCAAAACGGAAAACCTGGACTTACTGCACGTACATTATGCCGTGCCGCATGCGCTGTGCGCGTTTTTAGCGAAGCAGATGGTCGGGGATCATTTGAAAATCGTGACGACCTTGCACGGGACGGACATTACCGTTTTGGGCTATGACTCGAACCTGAGTGACATGATCCGCTTTGGCATCGAGCGCAGCGATCTGGTGACGGCTGTGTCCAAAGACTTAATCAGGCAGACAAAAGAGCTGCTGCACGTCGAAAAAGAAATCGTTCCCGTGTACAATTTCGTCGACAAGCGCCGCTACTATCCAAAAGAAGTAGAGAAGCTGAAAAAGGTGTTCGCGCCGAATGGTGAAAAAATTCTCATGCACATCTCCAACTTCCGCCCGGTCAAGCGTGTCCCGGACGTCATTGAGATTTTCGCGCGGGTCAAGGAAGCAATGCCTGCCCGGTTGATCCTGATTGGCGAAGGGCCGGAAATGGGGGCGGTCCGCAAGCAGATTGCCGAGCAAAATTTGACGGACGATGTCTGTTTTCTCGGCAAGCAGGAAGACGTCGCGGAAGTGTTGTCCATGGCCGACCTGATGCTGTTGCCGTCGGAAAAAGAAAGCTTCGGGCTCGTTGCGTTAGAAGCGATGGCTTGCGGCGTGCCTGTTGTGGCGACGGTTGCCGGCGGGATACCCGAAGTCGTGGTCGACGGCGTCAATGGCTTTTTGCGCCCGATTGGGGATGTCGAAGGCATGTCGCAGGCAGCGATTCGCCTGTTGCAAGACGAAGCGTTGTACCGCGAGTTTTCCGCAAACAGCATCGAGCGCTCCTGCAAAACGTTTTGTCACGAGACGATTGCCTCCCAGTACGAGGCTCTCTATACAAAGTTGCTCGGGTAAGCTTTTTTGCCGCAAACGGTCACGCTCACTGGCGGGACAGATTGCTTTTCGCCAGTTGATGCAGTTTGGATACGAAAATAAAGAGCCCATACAAAAATCTCATGCGTATCGCCTCCTTATGTAATCAGGTGAACCATGCGAGAAAGGGGGGAAGTGGCATGACGCTCCATCTGGCTAACCAGATTCTGGAAACGTTGGAGAAGCACGGCTTTGAAGCGTATTATGTCGGCGGCTGCGTCCGCGATTGGCTGTTGTCTCGGCCGGTGCACGATATAGATATATGTACGAATGCCCATCCTAGCGACGTCATCCGCTTGTTTCCCGATCACGTCCCGACCGGACTCAAGCATGGAACGGTGTCCGTGAGAATCGAAGGGCAGTTTTTTGAAGTGACGACGTACCGGACGGAAGGCAAGTATGAAGACTACCGCCGTCCTGCTGATGTCCAGTTCGTTTCCGAGCTGAGACTGGACCTTGAACGCAGAGACTTTACGATGAATGCGATGGCGATGAACCGCGCAAAAGAGCTGCAGGACCCGTTTGGCGGGCGGGCGGATATCGCGCAAAAGCTGGTGCGGGCCGTAGGCGAGCCGCTGGAGCGTTTTCGCGAGGATGCGCTGCGGTTGTTGCGGGCGGTACGGTTCGCCTCCCAGCTTGGCTTTTCCATCGAGGCGCAGACGCTTGCCGCTATGCAACAGACGGCTCCGCTCCTGTCGCATATCGCGGTGGAGCGCGTCCGCGAAGAGCTGAACAAAATGCTCGCCAGCGATTCGCCGCAAATCGGCTGCGCGTTGATTAACAAAACAGGGCTGTTCGGGTACGCTCCTGGCTTGCAGCGGCTGTTTCGCGATGCGGCTTCCGAGTTTTGGCGGGCTGTCCATGTGGAGAGTCTGGCGCAAAAATGGTCGCTTTTGCTCTATGCGGCGCGTTTTACTGCGGCGGAGTCCAAAGCGTTTTGCCAGTCGCTGCGGATGTCCAAACGGGAGACGGAGACGATCGTCGGCTTTGTGGAGCTGTTGGAGCGCATCCAGCCAAAATGGGACGCGCCCGAGACTGTCGAGTGGGGACAGTTGCTGCTTGATGCCGGCTGGGACACGTGCGAACAGCTTGCCGGGATATTGCAAAGCTGCTGGTGGAAGCAGCCAGCGCAGACGCACAGCCTGATGCAGACATTGGTCGAACAGTATCGGGCCATGCCTGTGAAAACGATGAAGGAGCTGGCGGTGACAGGGCTTGACCTGCAAGTCGCGCTGCAAAAGAAAGCGGGCGAGTGGATTGTCCACGTGCTTCGGGCGCTGCTTGCGCAGACAGCTCTCCACGGCTTGCCGAACACGCCGGAGGCTCTAATCGAAGCTGCAAAGAAAGAGGTAGCGCAAGATGAACATTAAACAGGTCATTCTTCAAGCATTTCGCGACCAGCCAGGGCGCTTTATCTCTGGCGAAGAATTGAGCCAGACGTGCGGCTGCTCGCGAACGGCCGTCTGGAAGCATATAGAAGAGTTGCGGCGGGACGGCTACGAGGTCGAGGCGGTTCGCAAGTCGGGCTATCGTCTGCTGGCCGCGCCGGATCGGCTGTCAGCCGCGGAAATTATGGCAGGGCTTGCCACGACAAGGATCGGACAGCACGTCATCGCCCACGACGAGGTCGTCTCGACGCAGCCGCTCGCGCATGAGGCGGCGGCAAAAGGGGCGCAGGAAGGCACGCTTGTTTTGGCGGAACAGCAGACAGGCGGCAAAGGGCGGCTGGGACGTCCGTGGCACTCTCCGAAAGGGACAGGCATCTGGATGAGTCTGATCGTCCGTCCTGCGATTCCGTTGCCGAAAGCGCCGCAGATGACCTTGCTGACGGCGGTGACCGTCGCGAGGACGATTCGGGAAGAAACCGGACTAACGGTCAAAATCAAATGGCCGAACGACATTTTCATTGGCGATAAAAAAGTGTGCGGAATTTTGACCGAGCTGAATGCGGAAGCAGACCGGGTCAACTATTTGGTTATCGGCATCGGGCTGAACGCCAACAGTGTACAGGCTGACTTCCCGGAAGAGCTGCTTTCGATCGCCACGTCGTTGCGAATCGAGTCGGGCACCCCGGTCAAGCGCGTCGCGTTCATCCAGCGCTTTTGCCAAAACTTCGAGGAAGAGTACGACCATTACTTGCAGGAG
Organism: Brevibacillus agri; assembly: GCF_004117055.1. Taxonomy (NCBI): domain Bacteria; kingdom Bacillati; phylum Bacillota; class Bacilli; order Caryophanales; family Paenibacillaceae; genus Brevibacillus; species Brevibacillus agri. The sequence continues at coordinate 3,401,580 of NZ_CP026363.1, read as the reverse complement.
GGCTTCCAGCGGGTGAAAGACGAATGGGAAGCCAACTCCTACTCGATCGGCCGCTGGGTGACGGTGCAGACGATCTCGCAAAAGCTGGAGGGCCAGGCAATCGGCCTCGATGAAGAAGGCGTGCTGATGATCGAGGATCGCGCCGGACAAATTCATAAAGTGTATTCGGCCGACGTCAATTATCGTGCAAATGTGTAGATGATTTGCTATACTCCAAATGGGAGGCTGTATCTGTGGCAGAACGGTACTCCCGGAGTATTTTTGGCATGATTGGTGTATCAATAAGGCAATAGTGCAAGGACAAAAATCTGCTCAGAGCCTTTGTGGACCGAGACAGAAGGAATCCGTTTATGACAAGACAAGTATGTCTCTTTGGCATGGACAACCTTCTCCGCATTTGAGCGAGAAGGTTTTTTTGTTCCTCTCCATCCACGAAGCCTTGGCGCGAAAGAGGAGAAGACGCAAATGGCAAAACAAGTCACGACTTCCGACATCCGCAAAAAGAAAGAAGCGGGCATCCCGATTTCGATGGTGACAGCCTACGATTTTCCATCTGCGAAGCTGGTGGAAGAAGCAGGCGCGGACATGATCCTGGTTGGCGACTCGCTGGGGATGGTCGTTCTGGGCTACGATTCGACCGTGCCGGTGACGATGGACGACATGCTCCATCATACGAAGGCGGTCACGCGAGCGGCCAAGCGCGCTTTTGTCGTCACGGACATGCCGTTTCTCAGCTACCACGGAACGATTGAGGAAGCGGTGAAAAACGCGGGCAGACTAATGCAGGAGGGACTGGCGAAAGCGGTGAAGCTGGAGGGCGGAAGCGAGCTTGCGCCACTCATTACCCGTCTGGTGCAGGCAGGCATTCCCGTCGTCGGGCACATCGGCCTCACGCCGCAGTCCGTGCATCAGCTTGGCGGCTACAAGGTGCAGGGACGAGATTTGGAGGCGGCGAAAAAATTGCTGGACGACGCCTTGGCGATTCAACAGGCAGGGGCTTTTGCCATCGTGCTGGAATGCGTGCCGGAAGAAGTAGCGAAAATGATCGCCGAAAAACTGGAGATCGCGGTCATCGGCATCGGTGCCGGGGCAGGCTGCGACGGTCAGGTGCTGGTGTTCCACGACCTGGTTGGCTACGCTTCCCAATTGACCCCGAAATTCGTCAAGCGCTACGCGGACATCGGCACGTCCATCCGCGAAGCGGTCGCCGCGTATATTAAAGAAGTCGAGCTTCGGCGTTTCCCTGGACCCGATCACGTTTTCCACGCGTCCGAAGAAACGATCAAGGAGCTGTACGGGGAAGGAGTGACCCAGGCATGATTCAAACGATGCAGCAAATATCCACCATCGAGGAATTGCGCGTTCAAATAAAGGCAGCACGACTGCAAGGAAAAACGATCGGCTTCGTGCCGACCATGGGCTTTTTGCATGAGGGGCACCTCAGCCTGGTCAAAGCGGCCCGGGAAAAATGCGACCTGGTGGTCATGAGTATTTTTGTCAATCCGCTGCAATTTGGCCCAAACGAAGATTTTGAGCGCTATCCGCGCGATATCGAGCGCGACAGCCAAATGGCGGCGGGGGCGGGAGTCGATCTCTTGTTCACCCCGTCCGTGGAAGAAATGTACCCAAGGCCGATTTTGACGACGGTATCGGTCGCAAATGTCACGACACCACTGTGCGGCGCTTCCCGTCCGGGCCATTTTGACGGGGTATCGACGGTCGTACTGAAGCTGTTTTCCATCGTCCAGCCTGACTACGCCTTTTTCGGGCAAAAAGACGCCCAGCAGGTGGCTGTCGTCACGCAAATGGTCAACGATTTGTCCGTTCCAGTCGAAGTAATCCCGTGCCCGATCGTCCGGGAAGCGGACGGGCTGGCGATGAGCTCGCGCAACGTCTACTTGTCGGCGGAAGAGCGCGAACAGGCTCTCGTCCTCTCGCAAAGCTTGCGGCAGGCGGCGGCATGGCTGGAAGAAGGGCTGCCGCTGGAACAGATCAAAGCGCGCATCAGACAGATGATCGCAGACAAACCGCTCGCCGAGATCGACTACGTAGAGATTTTGCGCTATCCCGATTTGCAGCCTGTAGAAACCGAACTGCCGGGACAAGCGATTATCGTGGCGCTGGCCGTTCGCTTTGGCAAGACGCGCCTGATTGACAACCTGATTGCCGCGATCCGTTGACCGATAGGGACAGGCGATTAGCGGATACTTATTTTCGAGAACGCCAAAGGAGGAAATGCCTGTGTTTCGCACTATGATGAAGGCGAAAATTCATCGCGCTACCGTGACGGAAGCCAACCTCAACTACGTGGGCAGCATTACGATCGACAAAAATATTTTGGATGCACTGGATATTTTGCCGAACGAAAAAGTGCAAATCGTCAACAACAACAACGGTGCCCGCCTGGAAACGTACGTCATTGAAGGGGCGCCAGGCAGTGGCGTGATTTGCCTGAACGGCGCAGCCGCCCGTCTCGTGCAGGAAGGCGACATCGTCATCATTATCGCCTACGCCATGATGACAGACGAGCAGGCGCGCACGTACAAGCCGCGCGTGGCGATTATGGACGAGCACAACCGGATCAAGGAAATGCTCGGCGAGGAAGTGCACGGGACCATCGTCTAGGCGAGGGCCGCTTGTACGCATAGAGCCACCTGCCTTGTGAGACAATGAAACTACTCATGCCTCACAAGGGGGTGGCTTTTCGCGTGAAAATCGAAGACTGGTTTCAGACGCTGCGTACCAAAGCGCAGAGCATCGAAGAGCGGTGGAAGGAAGCCTCGGAACAGGAGCGGCTTCAGCTCGCCGACCAACTGTTTTACTTGCGCCAGGTCAGCGATACGGTCGTAGATCTGTGGCTGCAGTTTGAGGAAAAGTTGTCCAACGCCATCCGCCATATCAAGCAAATGGAAGGGCAGCTTCCGGCCGCAACGCAAGAGGAACAGGCCGAAACGGCCATGGCAAAAGAAGGGGAAGCACTCGTTCAGAAAGAGGCGGGCAAAACGGCTGCAAAAGAAGCGGGCAGTGAGGTCAAACACGGCAAGCTCCCGCAAGAAATGCACGCGTATGAGCCTGTCTTTCGCCGGGGAGAAGGCTTTTACCATTTGCGCATGTTTCAGGACGCCAAAAAATGCTTCGCCCAGCTCGTGCAGGAGTCGCCGGACTGGGAGAGCGGGCGGCTGTACTACGCTTACAGCCTGCTGTTTTGCGACGAGATGGAAACGGCTTTTCGCGAGTTTCGCCTGCTCGCCAAGTCGGCAAGCTCTCCGACCGTCGTCGCCATCAGCTACAATGCGATCGGCTGCCTACTCGCCGAGGAAAAGCAGTGGCTGGAGGCGGCGCAAGCCTTCAAAACCTCGCTGGAGGCAAAGCCCGACCAGGAAGAAGCCAGGTACAATCTCGCGCTCTGCTACTTGATGGACGGAGATGCCCAGGAAGCGCTCGATGAAATCGAAGGCTACCTGCAAAAGCACGAGCACGATTGGGAGGCGCAGTTGCTCTGGCTGCGCGCCGCCCATTTGCTGTTTCAGATGGACGAGACGGCTGAGCTTGCCCCGCCTGCCAGCCTGACGTTGCCGAATCGCGAGCTGGACAGCGAGACGCTGCAGGAAATGGCGCATCTGTACGAAGCGGTGGGCAATTATCACCGGGCGCAGATTTGCTATCATTTTTTGACCGAGCGCCTGCCAAAAGAAGGCTGGGTGTGGCACGGACTGGCGTGGAACACCTGGCTGATCGCAGGCAGCGAACGGGGGCTGACCTTGATGAAAAAAGCGATCAGCCTGGCGCCGGGGCAGGACGACTTCGTCTTCAGCTACGGCTGGATGCAGTTGTTTGACGGGAACATCCCCGGCGCCATCCTAGCGTTTCGCCACATGCTGGAAAAAGACAGCGAAAATCGCCTCGGCCAGTCGGGGATGATCTCCGCTTTTGAAAAAGTGGGAGAGACGCGGGAAGCAAAGCGGCTGGCCAAGCAGTTTCTGGACGATTCAGACCCGTATATCCGTTCCCTTGGCTATTTTCATTTAGGCAGACTGGCGATGATCGAGGAAAACTGGCGGCTGGCCGAGCAGTATTTCCAACGGACGCTTCCGCATGCCGACCAGTTCCGCGAAATCCCTATTTACTTGCAATTGTGCGCGAGCAAGCCCGGCGGGCAAGCGGCAGAAAGCGAGCTTGTGCAGCCGTAATTGCAGCCTGGAAGCAGGAATCATTCGCATCGTTGCCGAATGTGAATGAGTGCGGATGACAGGTTCCCGCTCAGGTTACGAGGTGACAACGCTTGAATCGATTACTTGTAGTAGATTTTGAAACGACGGGGAGCCATCCGCGGCAGGGAGACAGCATCATTCAGATCGGCGCTGTGGCCATCGACGACGGCCAGATCACAGAATGCTTCTCGACCCTGATTCATCCCGGACAGGACATCCCCCCTTTTATTACCCAGCTAACGGGAATTACTAACGAGATGGTGGCCGATGCCCCGACGTTGGAAGAGGTATTTCCTCAATTCTTGCGACTATTGGATGGACGGGTCTTTGTGGCCCATAATGCAAGCTTTGATCTCCAATTTTTACAAGAAGCCCTGCTGAGTCAGGGCTATTATGCGTTTGACGGATACGTGCTCGACACGGTGGAACTGTCCCGCCTGCTGTTGCCGATGCAAAACAGCTACAGGCTCGGGGAGCTGGCGTCAGAGCTGGCCATCGAGCACGACAATCCTCACCAGGCCGACAGTGACGCGCTGGCAACGGCCCAACTTTTTTTGCACTTGCTCGATATTTTGCAGCAATTGCCGCTCGTGACCATTCAACGGCTGCAAATGCTTGTTTCGTCGTTTCGCTCGGACATCCACGTCCTTTTGCGGCAAATGGAGATGGAAAAGCTCACGGAGCTGCCCGAGCTGGGGGCTGAGTCGGCAGAGGAAAACACGCAGTTGTGGGACATTTATCGCCAGCTCGCCATAAAAAAGCGCAAGGAAAAGCTGAAAGCGAGCTTCCAGCGGCCCGAGGGCGATCTGGTCCGGGCAAAAGCATTCGGCGAGCAACTGGAAAAGCTGATGGACGAGCAGGGACAGATACAGGTGAGCATGAGCGGCTTTCAGCGGCGGGAAGCCCAGGAAGCGATGATGCACGCCGTTTTTGACGCGATGCAAGACGGTGTGCACCTGTTGGTGGAGGCAGGGACAGGTACGGGCAAGTCGTTGGCCTACTTGTTGCCAGGCATCATCTGGGCGCACCAGAATCGGGAGCAGTTGGTGGTCAGCACGAACACGATCCAGTTGCAGGAACAGTTGTTCCATAAAGAGATTGCGACCTTGCAGCAATCGCTGCCGTTTTCGTTTACGGCTTCCACGCTGAAGGGCAGGGGCAACTATTTGTGTCTGCGCAAGTTCGAGCAGGCGCTGGAGGAGCCGGTGGAAGGCAGCAGCCAGGAAATGCGGCTGGCAAAAGGGCAACTGCTCACCTGGCTGACGCAGACCGAGACGGGCGACGTGGAGGAGCTGAGCATGCCGCCGAGCGGACAGCTTTTGTGGCAGCAAGTCAAAAGCGACACCAGCTCGTGCCTGAACCGCGCCTGTCCGTGGTTTAGCCGCTGCTACTACTTCCAGGCGAAAGAACGGGCAAAGGAAGCGGATGTCCTCATCGTCAACCACGCCCTGCTCATCAGCGACCTGCAAGCAGAGAACCGGATTTTGCCGCCCTATGAAGTTGCGATTATCGACGAGGCGCATCATTTGGAAGATGCGGCGACCCAGCATTTGGGCAAGCAGTTGACGACGACCCAACTGCTGTTTTTGCTCGACCGGGCTTCCGTAGAGGACGGCGGCGCGATCGCACGCTTCGCAGCGGAGCTGGAAAGCTGGCAGCCTGCAGTCGCACAGGAGCTGTCCGCGCACCTCTCCGAATGCAAGAAGCTGTCTGCTTCCTTGCGGGAGAAGGCCCAGCAGTGGACCCAGTTTTTGTTCGCATGGGCCTCGCAGCGCGCGGAAGAGACGACGGATGCCGGCCGAGAGACAGTGCGCTACCGCGTAGCTTCCTTCACCGGAAAGCATGAGAAAATCCGCAAGGCGACGAAAAAGCTGCTCGATGGCATGACGGCATTTGCTCTCCATCTGGAGCAAATGGTACAAAGCATTCCCCAGGAAGAGAAGCCGCCGTTTTCTATCCGCAGCCTGCAGACCGATCTGCTCGGGCTGGTGAAGGAATGGCAGCAGATGATGGAGCTTTTGCATTTCTTTTTACTCGTGCAAGACGAAGAATACGTCTACTGGATGGAAGTCGAGTCGCGCGCGGCGCGCAAGCAGGTGCATCTGTCTGCGGCCTTGCTGAACGTGGCCGATTCGCTCCAGGAACCGCTGTTTTCGCAAAAGCGCAGCCTGATTATGACTTCGGCCACCTTGACTGTCAAAAACAGCTTTTCTTACGTCATGAGCCGCTTCGGCCTGGACAAACTGCCGGCCGAACGGGTGCGCACGCTGTCGCTGCCTTCTCCGTTCCGCTACGAAGAACAGGGGCTGCTCTTGATCCCGTCCGATTTTCCGGCGCCCGGCAAAGAAAACGATCAGGCGTATCTCGATGCGATTGTCCAGGGCTGTGTCGATATCGTCGTGGCGTCGAAGGGCAGAACGTTGATCCTGTTCACGTCGCACTCGATGCTGCGGCTGGTGTACCAGGCCATGAAGGAGCGGCTGGCCGAGGAGGCAGAGCCGTACACGCTGTTCGGGCACGGCATCGACAGCAACAACCGCAGCAAGCTGGTGCGCCTGTTTCGGACGATGGAGAGAAGCGTGCTCCTTGGGACGAGCAGCTTTTGGGAAGGCGTGGACATCCAGGGCGAGTGGCTGAGCAGTCTGGTCATCGTACGGCTGCCGTTTACGCCGCCGAATCACCCTGTCTACCAGGGACGCGCCGAATCGCTCAAGGCCGAGGGGAAAAACGCGTTTATGTCGCTGTCGCTGCCGCAGGCTGTCATTTTGTTCAAGCAAGGGGTCGGAAGGTTGATCCGTCACCATTTGGACCGCGGCGTCGTGGTCGTGTTCGATACGCGTGTCGTCGAATCGCGCTACGGCCGTTCGTTTTTGCAATCGCTCCCGCCGTTCCAGGTCGAAACCGGCTCCTGGGCGACGCTGCGTGAGCGGATTGCGCCGTTCCTTAGTATGCAATCCTTGTCAGATTCATAAAATGAAGCAATAGTCTAGCAGGGATTTAGGTGATAAAATAAATGTTATGGAAAAAAAAGCGGGCCTGGCTGTTGCTCGTCACGTGTGTGGCTTTGCTGTGCTCGTGCTCGATCGACAACCATTTGCAGGAAGCCGTGAAGGTAGACGACCCGTTTGCTACCGAGCGCGTGGAGGAGTTTACGGGTCTTGTCATTACGTATTGGGCGCTTCCTCATGGCGAAAGCACGCTGGTGCGGATGCCGGGCGGAAAAACGATGCTGATTGATACAGGCAGCGCGGAGGATTGGAGCACGTTGTCCGCGCATCTGTCTGCCGCGAAGGTGACGCGCCTCGACTATCTCGTTTTGACGAACGATCAGCCCGAGTATGCAGGAGGATACCCTTTTTTAAGCCAGCAAATCATCATCGACTCGGTCATTTTGCCCAAGCTGATTTCGCCCTCGATCCGCCAGTTCGTCCCGCTCCACAAGGTTCCGAAGCAGAAAGAGCTGGAGGAAAATCAGGAGCTCATTCTCGATACCGACGTCACGCTGGAGGCTTTGTTGCCGAGCGAACCGCTGTTTTTGTCTCCGCAAAACAATTCGCTCGTCTTTTTGCTCAAGCACGGCCAATTGCGGTTTTTGTTTGCGAGCGGGATCAACGAAAAAGCCGAGGAACGCCTGATTGAGCGCCATCCGGACCAGCTCAAGGCGGAAGTGCTCAAGGTCGGCGACCAGGGGAGCAATCAAGGCACCTCTCAGCCGTTTCTGACGCGGGTCGACCCCCAGATTGCGGTCATCCAGACAGGCAAGGAGCGCAGCGAGGTCGGCCAGTCCGAGGTGCTGGAGCGGTTGGGCGAATCGTGGGCGGAGACGTATGTAACAGGCAGGGACGGCTCGATCGTCATTTTGTCCAATGGGAAAGATTACAGGGTATTCAAGCAAAAGAAATAGGGGGAAGACCGAACGTGGCTAAACACGAAAAGATTTCGGAAGCGGTCGTCCGCCGTTTGCCGATTTATCTGCGTTACCTCAGCTATTTGCAGCAAAACGAGGTGACCACTGTTTCCTCCCAGCAAATGGGCAAAAATTTGGATGTGAATCCAGCCCAAATCCGAAAAGACCTGGCTACCTTCGGCGATTTCGGGAAAAAAGGGATTGGCTACGACGTCAATTACCTGGTGGAAAAAATACGGCAGATTTTGAAGCTGACAGAGGAAGTTCGCGTCGCTCTGGTAGGAGCAGGCCATTTGGGGCATGCGATCAGCAACTACAACGCTTATTTAAAAGATAACATGCGGATTGCGGCCATTTTTGACAACGATCCCGGCAAGCTGGGAAAAGTAGTGGCGGGTATCCCGATCCAGCCCTTGCACGAGCTGGCGGACACGATCGCAGCAAAAGAGATCAAGTTGGCGATCATTACCGTCCCTGCGCCGGCAGCGCAATCCGTATGTGATCTGTTGATTCAAGCGGGTATCAAGGGAATCTTGAATTTTGCTCCTACGACAATTCGCGCGAAAAAAGATGTGCGCATTCACTATGCGGATGTGACATCCAATTTGCAGAGCCTGGCCTATTACTTAACGTAAGAATGGAGTGTAACCATGAAAAAAACTATCCTCATCCACGCAACAGTGATTACGGTAAACGAGCAAAATGAAGTGATCCACGACGGAGCGGTCGCTTTCGAGGGCGACAAGATCACGTATGTAGGACCGACGCCTGAGGATCTTTCCGACGCCGGCTACGATGAAGTCATCGACCAAAAAGGCGACTTCATCCTGCCAGGTCTGATTAACACGCACGGACACGCGGGCATGTCGCTTCTGCGCGGCTATGCCGACGATTTGCCGCTGCAGCAGTGGCTGGAAGAAAAAATGTGGCCGCTGGAAGCGCAATTTACCGCCGATTCCGTCAAATGGGGCACGCAACTGTCGCTGATCGAAATGATCCGCACAGGGACCACTACGTTCGTGGATATGTACGATCACATGGATGAGGTAGCCAAGGCTGTCGAGGCGTCCGGCATGCGCGCTCGCCTGTGCCGCGGCATGATCGGCCTGTGCTCCGAGGAAGAGCGACAAACCAAGCTGCGCGACGCGACTGCGTTTGCCAAAGAATGGCACAACCAGGCAGACGGCCGCATCACCGTCATGATGGCGCCGCATGCGCCGTACACGTGCTCGCCTGCGTTCATTACGCAAATTATCGAAAAAGCGGACGAGCTGTCCTTGCCGCTACACATTCATATGTCCGAAACTGCCTGGGAAGTCGGGCAAAACGAGAAAGACTACGGCCTGCGTCCAGTCGCTCACCTGGAGAAGCTTGGCATGTTCAACCGTCCTACGCTGGTTGCGCACGCCGTACATTTGACGGATGAAGAGATTGACATTTTGGCAAACTATCAAGTGAAAGTTTCCCATAACGTCGTGAGCAACCTGAAACTGGCGAGCGGGGTTGCGCCTGTGCCAAAAATGCTGGCAAAAGGCGTGAGCGTCTCGCTTGGCACAGACAGCTCGGCGAGCAACAACAACCTCAACCTGTTTGAAGAACTGAAGCTCGCGGCGATTTTGCACAAAGGTGTAAACAACGATCCGGTTGCGGTGCCAGCCGAGGAAGCGCTGCGCATGGCGACACGCTACGGCGCAGACGGCGTATTCCAGGCGGACACGCTCGGCAGCATCGAGGTAGGCAAGCAGGCTGACCTGATCGTTCTCGACAGCCATCAAGCCCATTTCCACCCGGCGCATGAGCCGATTTCCCATGTCGTCTATGCCGCAAATGGCCGCGACGTCAAAGATACGATTGTTGCGGGCAAATTTTTGATGCGCAACCACAAGCTGCTCACGATTGACGAGGAGCGGGCGATTTACGAAGCGAACCGCGTGTTCCAGCAGTTGAAACGGTAAAAGGCTCCTGTCTGGTGTGGGACAGGAGTAAGGGAGTGTAGGTGTAGGTAGGGGAATATGGGTACTACATGCCGTGCTCATTTTCGCCACAGCTCTGTCAGGGGATGATGGCGAAAATGCAGTGTGGGTGTGTGCGACAGTTGACGCAATGGAGAAGACAATCCAGCCCAGGAGACGCGGTATTCCTGTAGCAAAAACCCAAGTATGTCAGGAGATGCGTTTTGTTGCGGTGACTTCACGCGCTCACCTCCTTGCGGGTGTATAAGTAGTATGACCGCCCGGCCCCGAGCTATGATTAGCAACTTTTCCGTGTCGTTCTAAAACCTTCCCGTATAGCATAGGCTAGAGACAAAAATGGGACAGGGGGGACGGAGATGTACATCCGGCCCAAAAAGCTGTGGTGGCTTTTCCCGATCTTTCTCGGTCTGTTTGGTCTGGGGATGGCGCTCGGTTCTGCAGGTGAATGGATTCATTCGGCTGCCGGGACAGGGGGCGATCAGGTGTCGGCAGCCAAACAGGAGCCGTATTCGGTGCCGCAGTTGCTTGCGCAATTGACACAGGACGAAGAGCGGGCGTTTCTCGTTTACATGCACGACCAGGCATTGAACGGGCGCTATGTACGCGAGACGTTCAGTCTCGACGGGGAAATCGGGGGGCACAAGCTGGCCATCAGCCGTAACCACGAGCAGCCGGTTTCCGTAAGAATAGACGGACAGGTGCAGGATCACGCTGCCTTGCCCTACGCTTTGTTTACGCCGTATGAACATGCGACGCTGTTGAAAAGTGTGCTGCCATCCGTCTCGCCCCAGCCGATTGCGGATACGTCGGGCAGCGACTGGAGCGGCTATCGCCTGGCGGTGCCGCCGGAAAAGGTGACGTCGCTGCTTTCGATGTGGCTCGGACCGTCTTTTCCGATCGCTGACATCACGCCTGAGCTGGCGCGCGGGATCAGCATCGAGTACCAGCTATGGTATGAGCCGGATACAGGCACGCTTCGCCAGTTGGAGCTGGAAATGCAAATCAGGACGGCGGCTGGCGTCAGACAGGACCAGCTTCGCTTCCGTTTGTAATGTCAACCGCATAAAGGAGTTAACGGGAACGTGCTAGTGAGAATCATTGTGGGAGCGATCATCGCGCTTTTGGTGACAGGAGCGGGATTCGCCTATCATCTGACTGCTTCCGTAGCAGGAGAGCGCAACCAGTTCGAGGCGACTGTCCGCGAGTGGGTACAGGCGCGGACGACGATCGCCGAAATCGAGTCGATCGACGAATACCGCGGGACGGAGAGTTACGCGGTCGTCATCGGCAAAAACAACGCCGGTACGCCTGTCGTCGCCTGGATGACTGCGGAAAAAGTAGCGTTTGATCGAATGGATCTCGCTGTGCCGCGCAAAAATGTCGAGGAAGCAGTAAGCAAGGCGTTTCCGCAATCAGAGATTACCCATATCGTCCCCGGACTTGAAAAGGACAAGAAATTTTGGGAAGTCACGGTAAAAGACGCAAACGGCCGCTACCACTACTTGCACTACGATTTGTTCAGTGGGGCTTTGCTCGCTTCTTACGTATTGTCGCCTACATGATCGCTTCATAAAAAGAACGGAGGACAGGTCTTTTCCGCTGAGGAAAAGGCCTGTTTGGCATGCGATCCAACATCTGTATAAAAAATTGATATACCCATGTGATATACTGGTTTTGTTGACAAGAGAGAACAACGAGAACGCGATATGGGGGGAGTAGCAGTGCAGTTGAAAAAAAGTGCGATCGGATTGTCCTTGCTGGCGACACTTGCTCTCCTGTTCGGAGGCTGGTTCTTGTATCAGAAGATAGAGATTGAGGAGCCTATCCGCGCAGAAATCGGTCAGATGCAATCCGCCACCTTGGGCCATTTCCATGTGAGCAAAGACAAAATTCAAATAGATTTGAAAGTAACCAATCCAGAGACGTTTCCGGCGGAGTACCGCAACCTCGTTGCCAAAACGGAAAAGATTGCAGGCAACAAGCAGGTCGCGATCGTAGTCGCGAACCAGTCCGAAGCGATGACAGACATTTGGAAAAGCGGCCAGTTTGTGTTCACGGAAGCGATGGACTTGCACCAATACAGCCGCATCCCTTCTCTGATCGAGGAGTGGAAACAGGCGAACAAGCTGGATGAAGCGTCTGCTTTGATGGATGATGCAAACATTTACGTTTACTTGAAAAAAGGAACGGAAGATTTCTACACGATCATTCCCCGTTCCGAGGCAAAAGAGGTGACGGCACGTGGGTAAAGAGCTGCTGATCGGCGTCGTTCCTGCGGTGTTGGTTTTTCTCGTGTTTCTAGGGGTGAACATTACGCCCTTTGTGCTGTTCGCCGCTGTGCTGGGCGCGATTTACTTCCTCGTCGTTCGCCAGCAAAGCGGACAGGGAGGCAATGTCGCGCTCGGCGGCAAACGAAAGCAGAACAAGCACGAAATTCCGAAGTCGGACGTGCAGTTTGCCGACATCGGCGGTCAGGAGCGGGCCAAAAAAGAGCTGAAGGAATCGCTTGACTTTCTCGTGTACAAAGACAAGATCGAGCAGTACGGCATTCGCCCGATCAAAGGCGTGCTGTTGACCGGGCCTCCCGGTACAGGGAAAACATTGATGGCAAAAGCCGCAGCGAACTACACCAACTCGGCGTTCGTGGCGGCTTCCGGCTCCCAGTTCGTGGAGATGTACGTAGGGGTCGGGGCGCAGCGCGTGCGCGAGCTGTTTAAAGAAGCGAAGACGATGGCGGAGAAAAATGGACAGGACAGCGCGATTATTTTTATCGACGAGATTGATGTCGTCGGGGGAAAACGGGATGGTCAGCAGCAGCGGGAGTACGACCAGACCTTGAACCAGCTTTTGACCGAGATGGACGGGGTGGCGACGAGTGACAAGCCGCGCATTCTGGTCATGGCTGCGACGAACCGCAAAGACATGCTCGATGCAGCGCTGCTTCGACCAGGCCGTTTTGACCGTCACATTACCGTAGATTTGCCTGACAAGCCTGCACGCGAGCAGATTTTGACCATTCATACGGCGAACAAGCCGCTTGGACCAGATGTCGTTTTAGAAAAAGTGGCGCAAGAGACGTTCGGCTTCTCCGGTGCGCAACTGGAAAGCGTCGCGAACGAGGCAGCGATTTACGCTATGCGCGACAAAAGCGACAAGATCATGGCGAAGCATTTTGCCTACGCCGTAGACAAGGTCATGCTCGGCGAAAAAGTCGACCGCCAGGCTTCCGAGGAAGAGAAAAAGCGGGTAGCGCTGCACGAGCTGGGCCACGCGATCGTGAGCGAAGTGGTGCGCCCAGGCTCAGTCTCGCAAGTCACGCTGAGCCCGCGCGGCAAGGCGCTCGGCTACGTCCGGCAAAATCCGATGGAAGACCGCTATCTGTACACCAGAGAAGCGTTGGAAAACCAGATCATGGTCAGTCTGGCCGGAGCGGTTGCAGAAGAAATCTACTACGGCGGACGCAGTACCGGCTCCAAAAACGACTTCGAACAAGCGCTGGGCATGGCGCAGGAAATCGTTTCCAGCGGGATGTCCGACCTCGGGATCGTGCATTTGCAGTACGTCGACAAAAACCGGATTCACGACGAAGTGGATCGGCTGCTCTCCCGTCTGCTGGAGGATACGCGCAGCCTGCTCAGACAGTATGACGCTGTTTTCCAGACAGGTCTGGGCACGCTGATGGAAACGGAAGTCCTGCAAGGCGATGAGTTTAGAGCCCTTTTGTCCCAGACGAGACAGGAAGCGGCTGTGTCGTAATCAGAGCGTGATGCGTTACCCAAAACCTGCCAGCCAACGATTGCCGTTGGTTTGGCAGGTTTTTTGGCATGCGTGGCGAGCGCGCGTGGGGAAACAAATTTCGCGGAGCGGTGCCAAAAGCCTATGGGTTGAATATGTTACACAATGATACGGGAATGACATCAGGAGGCAAGGAGACTCTATGGCGAATGTGAACCGAAAAAAAACGAGCAAAGGTCTGGGAAAAACATTTCGGCAGACGCTGCATGAAATTCCGCTGATGCAAACTTCTTCTACGGTGGAGCGCGACTGGGTGGCTGATCTGGAACTGGAGCTGGAGCTTTCGGAGAGCGAACCTGTCAACAGCGCGAAGCCAAGCGCCCACGCAGCCAAAAGTCCACTGCAACAGCCGCTGCAGAAAATGCCCAAGCAGGGGGCGTCCTCGAATCAGACGACCTTTTCGAAAATTATCAAGGAGCGCAACGACGACAGGGTACAATCGTTTGTCTACACCGACGACTTGACGGATCAGTCTGTCACCACGGAGAAAATCGCCAATCGAGCTGTCGATTCCTCCAAAATCAAACCGGGGACGATTGATACCGCGCTGCTGAAAGATTACGCCGTGGACAGCACCAAGCTTGCGGACAAGAGCGTGACCTCGAACAAAATTGCGCCCGGCGCCGTTTTGGGCGAACATCTGGGGCGCCATGTCATCACGAGCGACAATGTGCAGGACCATTCGATTAGCGGTCAAAAGCTGGTCAACAACAGCATTACTTCCGAGAAGCTCGCTGACAAGACGATTGACTCGATGAAGTTTGCCGAAGCAGCGATCCAGACCAAGCATATCCAGGAGCAGGCGATTACGACAGAGCTGCTCCAGGACCAGTCTGTCACCTCGGATAAAATCAAGATGGGCAGCATTCAGACACGGAACCTCGCCAATTACGTGATTAACTCCGTCAAGCTGGAGGACGGCGCAGTCACGACGGACAAAATTCGCGACGGGGCGGTGACCTCGACCAAGTTGGAGGAAGATGCAGTCGAGTCCCAGCATATTCGCGAAAGGGCTATTTTGCGTCATCATCTGGCGGAGAACAGCGTGGATGGCGACAATATCGCGCTCGGCTGCGTAACGGACCAGCATATCGCCTTTCACGCCATCTACAGCCAGCATCTGCAGTCGGAGGCGGTCACCAGCGACAAAATCAGCCCGTATGCCGTCCTGACCGAGCATCTCGACCATGCGAGCGTCACGTCGGAAAAAGTCGCCAAAGAATCGATTGGCAGCGTACACATTCAGGCTGGCAGCATCCAGACGAGCCACTTGCAGGATGGGCAGGTGACCGCGCGAAAAATCGGGGAGCAGCAGGTCACGACAGGAAAAATCGCTGACAGGGCCGTCACGGTCGATAAATTGGCGAACAGAAGCGTGGGCGACCAGCAGTTGATCGAAGAGAGCGTCAACACGAGGCATTTGGCAGACGGGGCCATCTGCGCGGAAAAAATAGCGCGGCGCTCGATTGAAGAACAGCATTTGACCGATCGCGTCATCGGCAGCAACCATCTGCGGGATTACGCGATTCAAACCCAGCATTTGCACGAGCACGTCGTCACTACCTCGAAGCTTGCGCCGGAGTCCGTCTCGACAGACAAGGTGACCGATCTGAGCATCACCGCCAACAAGCTCGCCGATGCTGCTGTGACTGCCCCCAAACTGGCGAAAGACGCGATCAAGGCGAGGCATCTGGGCAAGGGAGCCGTCACGGGCGAGAAGATCGCGGAAAAAGCGGTGTCGTCCCAGCATCTCGCCAATCAATCCGTGCAGAACGAGCACATCCAGCCGAAAGCGATCTCGAAGGAAAAATTGCAGGAGGGCAGCGTCACCCGCGACAAGCTGGCCGATCACGCTGTCGACGGAAGCAAGCTGGATTTGCATGCGATCACAGGCAAGCATGTAGAAAAGGGCAGCCTGAACGGCGAGCATCTCGCGAAAGGAACGCTGTCTGGCGAACATCTCGCTGCGCAATCCATCGAGGGGCAGCATCTGCAAAAGCACGCTGTCAGCGAGGAAAAGCTGGCCGATCATGCGGTCACGAAAGCGAAAATTGCGCCGCGGGCGATTGCCGAAGAGCACCTTGCCGACAAGTCGATCACGCAGGAAAAGCTCGCTTTTCAAGCCGTAGAGACTCTAGGCCGCATCGGGACGACGTTGCAGCAATTCGGCTTTGTCCCGTTCCGCATCCCGGCGCAGCGCCAGACGGCAGATGTCACCGTGCGCGTGCCGCTACCGTATGCCGATACGCACTATTGCCTGGTGGCGATGACGAATCAGGCAGGAGTGTCGGTTTCGCTGAAGTACACAAAGCGCACGTCGGCCGTACTGACTGTTTTTCGCCATGAGACAGAGCAGGAAGACAGCGGAGTGCTGCAATGGATTGCAGTCGGGGAAAAGGGAGAGCCTGTGCACGATGAGGTTTCTGCCCTGCATCTGCACCGACACGAGGAAAACGTCCTGGAGGATGAGTGGGACGAGAGCGACGGCGAAGCCGATGAAGATCACAGCGAAGAAGAAGGGGGCGAACTCGACGGCGAAGCGGCTGGCGACACAGAGGATACAGACGACGTGAACGGCTAGCTTGCAAAACCGGAGGGCAGGGGAGGTCATTGGCGAGCAAGCCAGACGATCTCCCTTGCGCTTGTTTACATAATAAAATTATGGTAATCACCGGACGGGGAGACTTTCATTGAATTTGCCGTTCCCCAATAGTATAATTGTTGGGTACACTTAGTCTGTAGTGTGGCATGGTAAATGGAGGGAATTATTCGATGTTGACGACGATTGCCCGGGTAGGGCAGCATGTTGGACAAGAAGTGCGCATTGGATGTTGGCTGTACAACAAGCGCAGCAGCGGCAAGATTCAGTTTCTGCAGCTTCGCGACGGCTCCGGCTTCATCCAGGGCGTAGTAGTAAAAGCAGAAGTAGCGGAAGACGTATGGGAAAAAGCATCCCAACTGACCCAGGAAAGCTCTTTATACATAACCGGTGTTGTTCGCGCAGATGACCGTGCTCCAAGCGGCTTCGAGCTGACGGTAACAGGCGTGGAGATCATTCAGATTGCCCAGGAATACCCGATTTCGCTCAAGGAGCACGGGGTAGACTTCCTGATGGATCACCGCCATCTGTGGCTGCGCACTCCTCGTCAACGTGCGGTCATGGCGGTTCGCTCTGAAGTGATTCGCGCTGTTTACGAGTTTTTCCATGAAAATGGATTTGTCAAAGTAGACCCGCCAATCCTGACACCGACTTCGGCAGAAGGAACAACGAACCTGTTCCACACCAAATATTTTGATGAAGATGCGTATTTGTCCCAGTCCGGCCAACTGTACATGGAAGCGGCGGCAATGGCACTGGGCCGCGTGTACTCGTTTGGACCGACCTTCCGTGCGGAAAAATCGAAAACCCGTCGTCACCTGATCGAATTTTGGATGATCGAGCCGGAGATGGCGTTCGTCGACCACGAGGAAAACTTGCGCATTCAGGAAGCTTTTGTGTCCCACGTGGTGCAATCCGTCCTGAAAAACTGCCAGCAGGAGCTGAAAACGCTGGAGCGCGATACAACCAAACTGCAAAACGTGACGGGCTCCTTCCCGCGCATCACGTACGATGATGCGATCAAGCTGTTGCAGGAAAAAGGCAGCGAGATCAAGTGGGGCGACGACTTCGGTGCGCCGGACGAGACGCTGATCGCTGACCACTTCGACAAGCCGGTGTTCATCACGCACTATCCGACCGAGATCAAGGCTTTCTACATGAAGCCTCATCCAGAGCGTCCGGAAGTGGTGCTGTGCGCGGACATGATCGCCCCGGAAGGCTACGGCGAGATCATCGGCGGCAGCCAGCGCATCGACGATCCGGAGCTGTTGGCGAAGCGCTTCGCCGAGCATGAGCTGTCCGAGGAAGCTTATCGCTGGTACATGGACCTGCGCAAATACGGTACCGTTCCTCACTCCGGCTTCGGTCTGGGCCTTGAGCGGACGATTGCCTGGATTTGCGGACTGGATCACGTGCGCGAAACGATTCCGTTCCCGCGCATGCTGTACCGTCTCTACCCGTAAGGTTTTTCGTTTTTTCCATACACCCTGTTGCGAGAGGGCAGCAGGGTGTTCCTATTGTATGGCAGCGCGTTTTACGCCCTTCCTTTGTTAATCCAACCCAGAGGTGAACATGCGTTATGGATTCCCATATATTGCAACTGTTGCAAGAAGGTGCAACATCCGTCTCCAACCTTCTTCTGAAGATGTACAAACGAATGTCCCTGGCAGACGACGAAATGATGCTGCTCATTCATCTGCTTTCTTTTCAGCAGGAGGGGAACCGTTTTCCGACCTTGACTGAGCTGGAAGAACGCATGTCCATGTCCAGCATGAGATTGATCCAATCGCTGCAAAAGCTGCTGAAGGAAGACTGGATCAGCATCGACGAGTTTATCGACCCGCATACGGGGCTGCGCCACGAGCAGTACAATTTGACCCCGTTGTACAAAAAGCTGTACCAGACCTGGCGCGAGCAGCAGGCCGATCCGCGGATGCTGGCGCCGTTCAACGAAGCCGCGGCCACGGTAGATTCCGAGCCGGTGGCGATTTACTCCCGGTTTGAGCAGGCTTTTGGTCGGCCCTTGTCTCCTTTTGAATTGGAGAGCATCCACATGTGGACAGAGCAGGACGGTTATCAGGAAGAGCTGATTTTAACAGCATTGCGTGAAGCCGCAACCGTAGGCAAGCTTCACATTCGCTACATCGACAGAATCCTTCTGGAGTGGCAAAAACAGCAAATTACCACGGTCGAGCAGGCACGGCTGTACAGCCTGAACTTCCGCAGACAAAACCAATCCAAAGACTATCGACAACCGCTTTGATGCCAGCTATCAAGGCGGTTTTTTCTATTGTCTGTCTCCTATGTACACGTACCCATTTTCCGCGTTTGTCATAGCATATTACGTAGAAGCACGTTGCAGGAGGGAAGACTTATGGAAAAACGCAAAAAATGGGATCTGCCGCATTGGGTCACGCCAGGAGTCTTTTCTGGCCATTTTGTGGTCGATGAAGCGGTAGAGCGCATCTCGATTGTGAAACCCGGTGAAAAAGGACAGGAGGCCGCCGTGGAAAAAGCGACAGCGACGGAACAGACCGCTTGCGAGCAGCCCGCAGAGGCGCGAGAGCTGGTGCTGGAGCCGAAGTTCGAGATCATGATGAGAGAAACCGACGTGGTGACGACCGAGCAACTGGAGAAGCTGGAGCAGGAGGTTGCCGCCTTGAAGGAGTCGCTTGCCGCCTGGGAAAAACGGTGGAAAAAAGCCGAGGAAGAGCAGGCCAAAGAAAGGCAATATTTGTATCAGGTGGTTCTTTCCTTGAAAAAGGAGTGGGAGAGCGAGCGTAATGAACATCGCCATAATTAGCCCGGGGCCCTTTTCCGTGCCACCCGTCAAAGGCAGCTCGGTGGAGCACGACATCGACGAAGTGACGAAGATGATCGATCCCGAGCACAAAGTGACGATCTACACCCGACGCTGTACGACCTACCCAACGTCGTCCGTGGAGGACAACCGGGAGTTCATTCGCTTCCCCTACGATGGTCCAACGCCTTATTTGCGCAAGATCATCAAGCATATTCGCAAGCATAAACCGGATGTCATTCTCGTCGAAAATCGGCCGATTTACGTCTTGCAACTCAAAAAGCATTTTCCCAAAATTCCGGTTTTCGTCAACATGCATTCGCACGTCTACGGCTCTCCCGCCATGATTAGCAAGGAAAAAATGAAGCGGGTCGTCCGGCTGTCGTCCGGATTTATTACGAACAGCGAGTTTTTGCGCCAGCATTTTATCAAGGCGTGCAAAATTCCTCCACACAAAATTCACGCCGTGCATCTCGGGGTAGACGTGTCGCCGTACCAGGTGGCAAAGCTGCATTACACGATCAAAAAGCTGCGCAAACAGATCGGCCTAGCAGCGGATGACCGCGTTTTGTTTTACGCGGGAAGGCTCATGCGGGGAAAAGGCGTCCACATTCTCATCAAGGCGTTTCACCAGGTCAGCAAGCAAGACCCTCGCGCGCGGCTCGTCATCGTCGGCGGAACCGGCTACGGCAGCAATCGCTTAAATCCGTACGTGCGCGAGCTGAAACGGCTGGCGAAGCCGCTCGGCGACAAAGTACGCTTCGTCAATTTCGTCCCCAGCGCGCAGATGCCGCTGTATTACCAGATTGGCGATGTCGTGGCGACACCCTCGATCTGGAAGGAGGCCTTTTGCCGCGTCAACCTCGAGGCGATGGCATCGAGCAAGCCTGTCATTTCCACGACGCGGGGCGGGATCAAGGAGGTTGTCACCCATCAAGGCAGCGGGTTCCTGATTCCGCCCAAAGAGTGGGAAAAAGAACTGCCCGCCATCTGGGAGCTGCTCTGGAGCACGCCGCACGTGCGCACGGAAATGGGCAAACAGGCATTGCTTCGCGCAAAGCAATTCTCCTGGTACGCCACGGCGCAAGGCTATTTGAATGTGTTTGAAAGCGTGGTCGGCAAGAAGCCAAAAGAAAAGCAGCCGCTGCTCAAAACGGGATGATTCACTTGTCCAGCCGCTAGGTTATTGCCCTTTCTTTGTGCCAGGTGGACGTCTGCCCTGTCCAGATATCATGAGGCGCATACCTTATAAGTATCGCAGAGCACAACTGGGGAGTGATACTTGTGAAAGGGTTAATCTTGTGTGCTGGACGTGGTACGCGACTGCACCCCTTTTCCTATTCGCAACCAAAAACCCTCCTCCCTGTGGCCAATCATCCGGTATTACACTACTGCATCAGCAAACTGCGTGAAGTGGGTGTGCATGACATCGGCATCGTCATCCACCCTTCCCAAGTGCAGATTCCTCCCTTGGTGGGCAATGGTAGTCAATTTGGGGCTACCATTACTTTTATCGAGCAGGAGGTGCCGCTTGGAATCGCACATGCTGTCCATTTAGCGCACCCGTTCTTGCAAGACGAACCGTTTATCTTGTTACTTGGTGACAACTTGTTGATGGATTCGCTGCACGGGCTAATGCGTGCGTTTACCAGTGAAAAATCAGACGGTGTTGTGATGCTAAGTGAAGTGGAGAGACCACAGGATTATGGGATTGCCGAAGTACAGGAAGGGCGTCTGGTCTCCGTGGAAGAAAAACCTCGTCAGCCGAAGAGCAATCTGGCTGTCATTGGCGCATACCTGTTTACCCCACCCATTTTTGAGTCGATTGCTACACTGCAGCCATCCGCCCGTGGTGAATATGAAATCACGGATGCGATCCAGTCCATGATTGATCGCGGTTTTCATATTGCGCATGCACTTACGAGCGGCAAGTATTCCGATGTGGGAACCATTGATCGTTGGCTGGAGGCAAACCGTTGGATGCTGGCAAAAGATTTGGGTCAGACTCACCAGATTGGCCAAAGGTCCGTCGTCACAAACTGCGAGATTATCGGACCTGTGCTGATCGGGGAAGACTGTCACATTGAAAATTGCCGGCTCGGTCCGTACGTTTCGATTCAAAACGGGGTGCATCTGAAAAATTGTGCGCACATTGAGAACAGCATCCTGTTGGAAAACAGCTCGCTCATGGACGTCGCCTGGAGCGTTACGGACAGCGTTTTCGGAAGGTCGTCTCATTTGACAGGACAGTCAGCCAATTCGAGCGGTGTCTTCATTTTAAGCGACAAGTCATCGATTCGCATTCCAGCCGTGAAGAGGGAGGACACATGAACCCAACCTTTACTGTGGTCATCCCGACGTACAATCGCGCCAAGTTCATCCGCAAAGCGATCAACAGTGTCTTGAAGCAGACGACAAAAGACTGGAAGCTGTTAATCATTGACGATGCCTCTACCGACAAGACGAGGAAAAAGGTAGAGAAGTATTTGTACCATCCGAACATCATGTACTACCGGATGGAACAAAACTCCGGCATCGGAAAAGTGATGAATCAGGCCTTGTCTATGGTCGACACGCCATACCTTTTGCAGCTTGATTCGGACGATTGGCTGCCAAAACGGACGCTGGCTGTCATTAAAAAGTACATTCGCAAGAGTAAAAAAAGTACAGCGCTCTACTACGGCAACGTCAAAATATGGCGAGTGCGGCGCGGGAAATACTACAACCCGTTTCTCGTCAAGCACAAGCATTTTCGCAACAAATACCAGTTTTTGAAGTACAACCGCTGGATGGTGGCGCCGCGCTGCTATCGGGTCGAAGCGCTTCGGGAGGTCGGAGGTTGGGATACCTCCGACAAATACGAAGGCCGAATCATGGAGGATCGGCGCATCATTTTGCGGCTGATTGAAAAATACCGCGTCCGGTTTATCAATCGCAAGCTGTACAACCGGACGAAGCACAAAGGACAGCTTACCGACAACAAGATGAAGCGGAGACGCAATCATTTACGCAAAAAAACGTTCAATTATTACCTCAAACGCTGGGGCAACAAATACAAAGCGGTCTACGGCTACAAGGATGGCTATCTCGTCATTAAACGGTTGAAGAAAGTGAGGCGGCGGAAGCGATGACAAAAGCACTTGTCACCGGTTGTGCTGGTTTTATCGGGTCGCATCTGACCCAGCGCTTGCTAAATGACGGGGTGACAGTGATCGGCATCGACGGCTTCGTCGATAACTACGACGTTGCTGCCAAACTCCGCAATCTCGCAGAGATCGGGAGCCATCCCGCCTTTACTTTTCATTCAACCATGCTGCAGGCAGAGCGGTGGAAAGACTGGCTGGACGGAGTAGATGTGGTCTATCACCTGGCTGCGCTGCCCGGCGTGCGGAACAGTTGGGGCAAGGCATTCGCGGAGTACGTCAGTCACAATATTTTGGCTACCCAACTGCTTCTGGAGGCGTGCATGCAAAGGCCAAAACCGCCTGTCATCGTCGTCTCTTCTTCCTCTTCTGTGTACGGCACGATGCAAGGGACGCTAACGGACGAATCTGCTCCGCTGCGTCCCGTATCGCCTTATGGCGTCACGAAGGAAGCGATGGAGCAGGTGTGCTCCGTCTACGTCAAAGCGTACGGACTGCCGATCACGATGCTGCGCTACTTTACCGTGTACGGCCCGAGACAGCGGCCGGACATGGCTTTTCACCGCTTTTTCCGGCAAATGATGAAGGGAGATCCCGTCGTCGTTTACGGAGATGGGCAGCAATCGCGAGACTTTACCTACGTTACGGACGCCGTAGAGGCAAACATATTGGCGGGGCGCCACGCTGCACCCGGCGAGATATTCAATGTAGGTGGAAATCGTGAAGTAAAATTGATCGACGTGCTGAACATCATGGGCACGCTGATGAACATCTCGCCGAAAATCAGCTTTCAGCCCGGTCCGGCAGGCGACTCGCTGCGCACTTGCGCGGACATTCGGCTGGCTGAGCAGCGCCTGGGCTACCGTCCGCAAGTTTCCTTGGAAGAGGGGCTTCGTCGGCAGTTGGCGGATATGCGTTTTCAGCCGAGGAGCTAAAACTCGAAAATAGGAGGCCAGTTGCATGCATCGGGTCCTCGTCTATCGGAGAAAATTCCTGCCCCGAAGCGAAACCTTCATCTACGAGCAATTGCTTGGGCACCAGAGAGTCAAACCTGTCGTGCTGACCAGACAGCGGCCGTTCAACCGCAAACAGTTTCCGTACTCGCCGGTCTATGTGCGCAAGGCAATGGCGGGCCTCTCCGGGTGGCTGAAGCGAAAAAAGATCAAATGCTTGCATGCGCGGTTTGGCCCGGCTGGCCTGGAGCTGCTTCCGTACGCCAAAAAGGCGGGACTGCCGTTGATTACTTCTTTTCACGGCTTCGATGCGACCAAGCGCGTGCGGGAAAATCCGGGCTATCGCCGCTCGCTGAAGCGACTGTTTCGCAAAGGCAAGGCGTTTACCGTCGTCAGCAATCATATGAAAAAGCGGCTGATCCGCCTGGGCTGCTCGGGCGACAAAATCACGCTGATCCGCTCCGGCATTGATCTGCGCAAATTTCCGATGCTGCCGCCCCAGCCGGTCCACGATGGCGAGTACCGGCTGCTCAGCGTTGGCCGCCTGACGGAGAAAAAAGGCATGGACACGTTAATCCAGGCGTTCGTGCAGGTGCACAAAAAGCATCCGAAGGCCAAGCTGATTATCGTCGGCGACGGCGAGAAAAAGAAAAAGCTGCGCAGCATGATTAAAAAATACAAGCTGGAAAAGCAAGTCGTCCTCAAGGGCGCTTTGCCGCATCAAGCGGTGCAGCGCGAGCTGGCGCGATGCCATCTGTTTGTCATCGCCTGCAAAACGGCCAAAAACGGCGACCAGGAAGGCATCCCGAACGTGCTGATGGAAGCGATGGCGTCCGGCAGGCCCGTCATTTCGACGTATCACGCGGGCATTCCCGAACTGGTGGAGCACGGGGAGTCCGGCTATCTCGTCCCGGAGCGCTCTCCGGCGAAGCTCGGACGGATGATAAACCACGTGCTCGCATCCGCGCACGAATGGCCGGAAATGACGGCGCGGGCGAGGATGAAGGTGGAGAAAAACCACGATATTCACCAGCAGCGTCTCAAACTGGAGGAGCTTTATTTGCGTGTGATGAAAAAACGATGAGGTGAAGTGATGAAAGTTGCCGTTATCGGTACCGGCTACGTAGGGCTGACAACCGCTGTCTCCCTGGCCATGAACGGCCATCAGGTGATCGGCATCGATCTGGTCGAAGCCAAAATTGTCAAACTGAGGCAAGGAATCTCGCCCATCTACGAGCCCGGGTTGGAGGAAGCGCTGAAACAGGTGCTGGAAAACGGCACCCTCGCTTTTTCCACGAAGCTGCAGGAGGCAGCAGACGCGGACGTTTTCTTTGTTTGCGTCGGCACTCCGGAAGCGGCTGACGGGACCGCCGATTTGCGCTATTTGTACAGTGCCGTAGCTGCGATCGAACAGATGCATCAAGCCTCCCCGAAAAGGCGAGTCGTAGTCGTCAAAAGCACGGTGCCAGTGGGGACGGGCGACAAGGTTGCCGAGCTGCTCAGCGGCTGCAGGGAGCTGTCGGTCGCGTCCAATCCGGAGTTTCTGCGAGAGGGCAGTGCGCTGTACGACGCGCTGGCGCCTTCGCGGATTGTCATTGGAGCGGGCGAGCCGGAAACGAGAGAGGTCATGGAGGAGCTGTACAAGGGGGTGGACGCTCCGCGCGTGGTCACGACCCGCGCGAACGCCGAACTGATTAAGTACGCCTCCAACGCCTTTTTGGCGACGCGCATTTCTTTCATGAATGAGCTGGCGCGGCTGAGCGCGGCACTGGGAACCGATATCGTGACGATCGCGCACGGCATGGGGCTGGACAGCCGGATCGGGCCGGAGTTTTTGCGGGCGGGCGTCGGCTATGGCGGATCCTGTTTTCCGAAAGACACGATTGCCTTGCTGCAGCTCGCTGCGCAAAACGGCATCTCGCTCGGTATTTTGGAGCAAGTGCGCAAAGTCAACGCCACGCAGCCCGTCTGGTTTTTGCAGCAGTTGCAACCGTTCGTTCCGGACTGTCGCGGCAAGCGGATCGCGGTACTCGGATTGGCGTTCAAACCGGATACGGACGACATTCGCGAGGCGCCGTCCCTGGCCGTCCTGCAAGCGCTGGAGGAAAAGGGAGCTGCGGTTTTCGCCTACGATCCGATCGCAACCGACGCCGTGCGGCAGAAGTTTCCGAACGTTACGTACACCAAGACAGCCGAAGAAGCCGTGCAAGGCGCACATGCCGCGCTTTTAATTACCGAGTGGAAAGAGTGCGTGCAGCTCGATTGGGAACAGGTCTACCAAAAGATGGCCCAGCCCGTTTTGCTGGACGGACGCAATGCGTGGCCGGCCAAAATCGTCAAGGAAGCCGGATTTCGCTATGTGGGCGTAGGAAAAAGCTGACTTTTCCGCAGGAGAAGCTCAGCTTTTTTCTTTTGCCGCGAAAAAGCAGGTGCCAACTGTGCTAATGATTTGAACAAGATGGCATAATACGGTAGGATAGTCACATATGAATGATTTGACCATTCTTGTGCAAATGACGAGGGAGTGATCGCGGTGAACAAAAGCAAAACATTGCCAAAACGAAGTGACGTCCCCGCTGAATACAAGTGGCGGTTGGAGGATATTTACGCGACCGACGCGGACTGGGAAAAGGATGTGCAAAAGGCGAAGCAACTGACCGAGCAGATTGCCGCTCTGAAAGGGACGCTGGCGCAGTCCGGGAAGCAGTTGCTCGCAGCGCTGACCTTGCAGGACGAGCTGCTGAAGACGCTCGATACCGTGTACGTGTACGCGCGCATGCGCCGCGACGAGGACAATGCGAACAGCACGTATCAGGGACTGACTGACCGTGCCACCAGCCTCAGCACGCAAGTGTACGGGGCAATCGCGTACATACAGCCGGAGATTTTGGCGATCCCGACAGAAGAGCTGGAGAAGTGGATCAAGGAAACAGAGGGACTCGCGCATTACCGGATTTTGCTGGAAGAGATTACGCGCTTCAAGCCGCATACGCTTTCCGCGGAAGAAGAGGCGCTTCTGGCGAACATGAGCGAGCTGGCTTCTGCCCCGACCAAAATTTTTGGCATGCTGAACAACGCCGACATGAAGTTCCCGATGATTACGGACGAAAACGGCGAAGAGGTCGAGCTGACCAAAGGGCGCTACACGCAGTTCATGGAGAGCAAGGACAGACGCGTGCGCAAGGAAGCTTTCCAGGCGCTGTACGCCACGTACGGCAAGTTCCGCAATACGATCGCGGCGTCGCTGACTTCTGCGATCAAAGGCGACGTCTTCTACGCCCGGACGCGCAAATATCCGTCCGCGCTGTACGCGGCTCTTTTCTCGGACAATGTGGACTTGTCCGTGTACGACAATCTGATCTCGACGATCCGCGAGCATTTGCCGCTCATGCACCGCTACATCGCTCTGCGCAAAAAGCTGCTCGGCGTAGAGGAGCTGCACATGTACGACCTGTACGTGCCGATCGTGCCCGAGGTCGACATGAAAATCCCGTACGACCAGGCGGTAGCCACGATCAAGGAAGCGCTGCATCCGCTCGGCGAAGAGTACGGCCGCGTGCTTGCCGAAGGCTTTTCCAACGGCTGGATCGACGTGCACGAAAACGAAGGAAAGACGAGCGGGGCGTATTCGTGGGGCGCGTACACGACCCATCCGTACGTGCTCATGAACTACCAGGATAACGTGAACAACATGTTTACGCTGGCGCACGAGATGGGCCATGCGCTGCACAGCTACCACTCCAACCAGGCGCAGCCGTACACGTATGCGGACTACAAAATTTTCGTGGCCGAAGTGGCTTCGACGCTCAACGAAGCGTTGCTGATGCACCACTTGCTGCAGACCACGACAGACAAAAAGCAGCGGATGTACTTAATCAACTACTACCTGGAGCAATTCCGCGGCACCGTTTTCCGGCAAACGATGTTTGCCGAGTTCGAAAAGATCGTACACGAGAAGGAGGAGCAGGGAGAGCCGCTGACAGCCGATTCGCTCAGCGCGATTTATCGCGAGCTGAACGTCGCTTACCACGGACCGGAGATGGTCGTGGACAGCGAGGTGGACCTGGAGTGGGCGCGCATCCCGCACTTCTATCGCAACTTCTACGTCTACAAGTACGCCACCGGGTTTTCGGCCGCGACGTCCTTGTCCAAACAGATTTTGGAGGAAGGCCAGCCGGCTGTGGACCGCTACCTGCAATTCCTCAAGGGCGGCAGCTCCGACTATCCGCTCAATCTCTTGAAAAAGGCGGGCGTGGACATGGCTTCTCCGGCTCCGATCGCGGAAGCGTTGAGCGTGTTCAAAGGCTTGCTGGACGAAATGGAACAGCTTCTCGCAGAAAACTAAACAGCGTCACCGCATGAAAAGGCAGTCAAGCTATCGGGCTTGGCTGCCTTTTCCTTTTTTTTACAAAATCTTAGCGAGAAGTCCAAAAAAAGGTAACGGTCCTGCATATTGTTCGTATATACTTATGAACTGGTGGGGATTGTGTTCTCCGTCTCGGGGCTGAGGCAAATTTCCAACCGCTGACTGTTTTGCAGGAAAGGTAAAAACTGGCACAATTACGCAAGGGAATGATTGTGAACATTTGGAGGAATCATTGTGAAAAAACGGGCATCGATCATTATGGCCTCTCTCTTGCTGGTTACAGCCGGCTGCGGAGGACCGGCACCAGAGCCTCCGGCGCAGGTGGAAGCCAAAGCGAAAGTCGTGGAGGTCGTCAAAGTACAGAAGGGAGCACAACCTGTTTTCCTGCGGGTAACGGGAATGGTGGAAGCAAAGCGCGACGCGGAACTGCCCTTTGGCACTGGGGGAACGATTTCGGCCATCCAGGTGAGCAAAGGGATGAAGATTGCACAAGGACAGCTTTTGGCGACACTGGATTCGCGCTACTACCAAAAAGAAGTCGAAGCCGCTGCCAGCCAGGTAGAAGAGGCGGCCGCCCGCAAAACGAAAGCGCTGAAGGGCGCGACAGCAGAAGCGATCGAGCAGCAGCGCCTGCAAGTGCAAAGTGCCCAGAGCCGTCTGGAAAAGGCGAAACAAGACCTCGCAGCAGGCGAGAAGCTGTTCGCGGGAGGCGCTATTTCGCAAACCGAAATAAATGATTTGCGCCGCGCCCTGACCCAAGCGGAAATTTCCGCCCGCGACGCCCAGTTGTCGCTCACCGAGCTGCAACGCGGAGCGCAGCCAGAGGACATCGCGATGGCGAACGCTTCGATCAAGGCGGCAGCCGGACAGGTGGAGCGGGCGAAAAAGAGTCTGGATGATGCGAAAATTCACGCGCCTTTTGCCGGAACGGTCGTAGACGTTTACAAGCAGACTGGCGAGCAGGCTTCTCCAGGCGAGAAAATCGTCCATCTGGTCGACTTGACGGAAGTGAAGGTCACGCTCGACGTCACCAACGATCTCATCAGCCAGTTCCAGGAAAAGGCGAAGGTGCAGGCAGTATCTGACGACGGGAAAAAGAGCGAGGGCACGATTACCTTCGTCTCGCCTGTCGTGAGCAAGGAGACGGGCAAGTACCGCGTGGAAGTGACGATTCCGAACCCAGACGGCTTCTGGCGCGGGGGAATGGCTGCGACGATTGAGGCGCCGCGCAAAGTAAACGGGTTCCTCGTACCGCTGGAAAGCGTCGGAGTCAGCTCTACCCAGCATTACGTCATGGCGGTGGAAAACGGCCTGACCGTGAAAAAGGAAGTCAAAACCGGACAAATTGTCGACGATCAAATCGAGATTCTCTCGGGTGTCAAAGAAGGCGACCAGCTTTTGCGCAGCGGTATTACTTTCTACGTCGAGGGGCAAAAAGTAGAGGCGAAGGGAGAATAGCGCATGAACAAGATGATTCTCTTTTTGCTGAAGCGGCGCCTGATCGTCTATCTGTTTACCTTTTTGCTCGTCATCGCCGGTCTTGGCTCCCTGCTCAGCTTCAACGTTGAGTTGGTTCCGAAAACGAACTTCCCCGTGCTCTCCGTCAACATCTCAGGTGGGGCGCTGCCTCCGGAAGAGATGGAAGAGAAGATTACGAAAAAAGTAGAGCAGGAACTGAAATCGATTGCGGATATCAAAGAATATTCGTCTACGACAGGTACCGGCTACGTCAACGTGCAGATTACGGCCACGGAAGGGCAAGGCGAAAAAGTCAAGCAGGACGTGCAAAATGCCGTGAACCGCTTGCGCAACGGGTTCCCGAAAGCCGTTGACAGCGTCAGCGTGAACCAGATGAACTTCGGGAATGAACAAATGATCGACTACGCGCTGGTCGGAGCCGATCCGCAGGCGATGCTCAGCCTGGCGAAAACGACGATCAAGGACCGGATCGAGGAAGTGTCCGGGGTGAAGGAAGTCGCCGTATCGGACCGCAGCTTCGAAAACAAGATCGCCATCACTTTGCGTCCAGACAGGCTGAGTGCGTATCGGACTACCCCGTCAGAGGTGATCTCGCAGCTTCAGGAGACGAACTGGAAGCAAGCGATCGGCACGCTGGAAAACACGGGCTTTGACACCGTCGTCATGATTGACAACACGTTCAACTCGGTTCAGGAACTGAACGCGTTGCCGATTGTGACGCCAAACGGCACGGTTACGTTGGAACAGCTCGCGACGGTCGAGGACTTGCGTGGAAAAGTGAAAGATTCGGTAGCGCTGACGAACGGAAACGTATTCGTGCACTTGAGCGTTTCGCGCGCGGATGGCAGCGACCTGATTACGACCCAGCGCAAAGTCGAGGAAGTCGTCCGCGGGATCAATGCGGAAGCGAATGGCAAATACCAGATGAAAGTCATGTTCGAAGCCGTTTCGTACATCGAGCATGCGGTGACCAACCTCAGCCGTGACGTTTTGATCGGTGGCGCGCTGGCGATCATCATCTTGTTCGTGTTCCTGCGCAACTGGCGGGTGACGCTCGTCATCGCGACGACGCTGCCGCTGTCCGCGCTCATGACGTTTATCGCCATGAAAATCGGCGGCTACAACATCGACATGGTCAGTCTGCTCTCGCTTAGCTTGTCTGTCGGCCTGATTGTCGACGCCGCAATCGTCGTCCTGGAGAGCATTTACCACTTCCGGGAAAGAGGCGAGGAGCTCAAGCAGGCGATTATCAAAGGAACGCGAGAGGTTTTGACGCCGGTCTTCACCTCGCAGCTCACGATCATCATCGTCTTTTTGCCGCTCGTCTTTGCTGACTTTGAAGACTGGCTCAAACCGATTTTGGCGACGATTGCCTTTACGGTATCTTCCGCCATTATCGCATCGACCATCGCCGCTTTCTTTTTCGTTCCCGTCTTTTCCGATCGTTTTTTGCAAAAAGACAAACACGTCGCGCTGGAAGGCGAAGGAAAAGAGCATGTGGTTAATCGGTTGTTTAACAGCCTCTTGCGACTGGCCTTGCGCCACCGGGTCAAGACGATTATCGTCGCGCTCCTGATGTTTGTCGGCGCGGGCTTCCTCATGCCGCTCATGAAGATGGGGCAAGGCATTAACCCGAATGAAAACTTCATTTTTGCCACGCTGGAGATGCCTACCGGCTCCACCCTGGAGCGGGCACAGAAGGCGGCACTGACCGGAGAGGAAGCGCTGCGCGGCATCCCGGAAGTAAAAGACGTGTTCTTCTTCTCCTCCAGCACAGGGTCGGAGATTTTCATTTCGCTCGTGCCCAAATCAGAGCGCACGCGCGACAAAGAACTGTTGACGGCCGATATTAACGATCGCCTCAACTCGATCCCGGGCATTGAATCCATCTCGATGACGTTCGGGCAGCAAGGGGCTTCGGCGCCGATCCAGCTCGACATCATCGGGGATGATATGGAGCAAATGCGCAAAATCGCTACCGATGTGGAAGGCATGCTGTCCACCGTACCGGGCTTGACCAACATTCGCAACGACTTTAAAGAAGGCAAGGAAAAAGTAACGCTCATTCCGAAGCAGGAGGCGCTCGCCAGACTGAACGTCGACCACCGCTCCTTGCTCCAGCAGTTGAGCGTATGGATTGGCAGCCAGCAGATCACGTCGATCACGAAGGATGGAATCGAGGTGGATGTCGTCGCCCAAATGCCGGACGACTGGCTGAAGCACCCGGAACAGCTCAAGCAAATGATGGTGACAGCCAAGGACGGCGCCCAGGTGCCGCTGGCTGACCTCGTGGACTGGTACTACAGCAAGTCTCCGATTACGTTGATCCATGAAAAAGGCGAGCGGATCGTAACGGTATCTGCCGAGATGCAAGGAAGCGACTTGGGGACGGTTGGCCGTGAAATCAATGAGAAGCTGCCGGGCCTGGTCGTTCCTGCCGGGTACAAGGTGGAGATCGCCGGGAAGCTGAAAGAGCAAAGCGCCAACCTCGCGCAAGGGATTTTCGTCTTCGTCGGCGTGCTCGCGTTGATCTACGTCATCATGGTCGCGCAGTTTGGCCGTCTCTCGCAGCCGTTCATTATTTTGCTGACGATTCCGATGGCCTTGGTCGGCGTGGTGATGGGCTTCGTGCTTACACAACGAACGTTTGGCGAAATGGCGATGATCGGGATTATCATGCTGGTCGGGATCGTCGTGTCCAACGCGATTTTGCTGATCGACCGGATCAACCTGCTGCGCAATCGCGGGATGGCTACCGCCGAAGCGATTGTACAAGGCACGAAGGACCGCGTCCGCCCGGTTATCATGACGAAGCTGACGGCGATTCTGGGGATGCTGCCGATGGGACTGGCGATGGCGGAAGGCTCCGACCTGGAGGCACCGCTCGCGACAGCCGTAATTTCCGGCTTGATCTTCCACACGCTGGTGACGCTGGTGCTCGTGCCTGTGCTGTACTCGTTGTTTGAAGGAGCCAAAGAAAGACGGCTCGCCCGCAAGGCAGCGCGTCAGGCCAAACGAGAGGCAAAGCGCATCGCGAAGCAAAACAAAAACAGCAACACGTCTCACAAAGAGATGTAACGGCGAAAAAGAGAAGGGGAGTGTGCTTTTCCCCTTCTCTTTGCTTTTCGTTCGTCTGAAAGTTCTGTAGAATATAAAGCAAGGATGATACATACAAAACCAAAACCGTACCTCGAAAGGAGCGTTGAACATGGATCTTCAATTGCATGGCAGGACAGCCCTCGTGCTCGCCTCGTCAAAAGGCTTGGGCAAAGCGACCGCGCTCTGCCTGGCGCAGGAGGGAGCGAATGTCACCATTTGCGGCAGAGACGAGCAGGCGATGGAAGCCGTGCGCGCCGAAATTGAGCAGGCAGCGGGGCAGTCGCCTCTGGCCGTTCCGGTGGATGTCACCAAGCCGGGAGACATCGAGCGAGTCGTGCAGGAAACGGTTCGCCACTTCGGCAGCGTAGATATACTGGTCAACAACTCGGGCGGACCTGCGACGGGCAAGTTCGACCAGTTGACGGACGAGCAGTGGATTTTGGCCTTCGAGCTGAACCTGTTGAGCTACGTCCGGGCGATCCGCGCTGTTTTGCCGCACATGCGCGCCAAGCAGTTCGGGCGAATCGTCAACTTTGCGTCTTCCTCGTTCAAGCAGCCGCTGGAAAACTTGGTCTTGTCGAACACGTTTCGCACAGGGGTTCTGGGGCTGGCCAAAACGCTTTCCGCTGAGCTGGGGCCGGATGGCATTCTCATCAACACGATCGGCCCGGGACGAATTGCGACAGACCGGGTGCAGCAACTGGACGGGCTGAGTGCGCAGGGGCAAGGGATTAGCGCAGAGGAAGTCCGGCAAAACTGGGAAAAACAAATCCCGGTCGGCAGGTACGGCCAGCCGGATGAGTTCGCGCGCATGGTGACGTTTTTGGCATCGCCAGCCAACAGCTATATCACGGGGCAGTCTTTCCTCGTGGACGGAGGACTGGTTCGGGCGATCTAGCAGCGAAAAAACGCCAAACAGGCAAAAGCGAAGGAGGAACTACGCATGAGCAAGGAAAGCTCGTTTGACATCGTTTCGAAAGTAGACTTGGCCGAAGTGAACAACGCCATTCAAACCGCCTTGAAGGAGATCGAGAACCGCTTCGATTTCAAGGGGAGCAAGAGCAGCATCAAACTGGAAAAGGACGAGCTCGTCCTCGTTTCCGACGACGACTTCAAGCTTAGCCAGGTCAAGGACATTTTGCTGGGCAAGCTGGTCAAGCGCGACGTGCCGATCAAAAATTTGGACTACGGAAAAGTCGAGCCGGCAGCGGGCGGCACCGTGCGCCAACGGGTGAAGCTGGTGCAGGGCATCGACAAGGACAACGCCAAAAAGATCAACGGCATTATTAAGGATGCCGGCCTGAAGGTGAAGACGCAAATTCAGGACGATCAAATTCGCGTGACAGGCAAAAGCAAGGATGATCTGCAGCAAGTCATCAGTGCGATTCGCAAGGCGGATTTGCCGCTCGAGGTGCAATTTATCAACTACCGCTGACGGCTATAGCAAAGTTTTGCTTCTACCTCTCTTTCCTCTCGCATATGCATGTACAAATAAGTGACAAGCACTTGCGAAAGGGAGAGTAGAGACATGAAGGTCTTTATTATCAGTATGCGCAATCTCATTTTGGGCGGAATCGTCTTTCTGGTTGTTCTGGTGGCGGGCATCGTGCTATTGGTCAAAGATCCGTTGCACGTCTCTGACTCCTATCGTCCAGGTGACACGAGTGTTCCGGCCACGACCAATGCCAGTGCTCCGTTGACCCAGCCGGAAGGGGCAGCCAAGCCGTCGTTGAACATGGATATACAGGTGGATGGAACGACAGCGGAAGTATCGCTTTTGACGCAAAACTTCGAGTTCGTGCAGGAAAACGGCGAGCTTGGGCAAACGCCGGTGTATGGAAAAGGCCACGCCCATCTGTACCTCGATGGCGAGTCCAAAGGAATGATCTACCATCCGGAGTTCATGCTGAAAAAGTTGCCGAAGGGCGAGCATGAGATTCGCGTCGAGCTGAACTACAGCAACCATCTGCCGTACAAGGTGGAAGCGACGCAAAAAATTGTCGTGAAGTAAACGGGAAGCGTTCCGATTGGGGGACGCTTTTCTTTTTTCTATCGAGAAGGAATATGATGGGAAGGAACGAATCCTAGTTAATAAAGATGGAATAGTCTGAATGTTTTGGAGGTGCTTGTATGCTGCGAATGATTACGATTGGCAACTTGCTGGATGAGGCAGCCAGACTGTATCGGGACAAGGAAGCGTTGGTCTATCAGGAGCGATCGCTCCGCTATTCGTTCGCCCAGTTTCAGGAGGTGTGCAACCGGGCGGCACGAGGCTTCATGTCGCTCGGGATTCAAAAAGGCGAAAACATCGCCATCTGGGCCACCAATGTACCGGAGTGGGTCATTTCGCAATTTGCGACGGCCAAGATGGGCGGGGTGCTGGTGACGGTCAACACGAGCTATCGCGTTCACGAGCTGGAATATTTGCTGCGCCAGTCGGAGTCGACGACATTGCTTTTGATCGACGGCTATCGCGACGCCAACTACCTGGAGATGATCCGGGAAATTTGTCCGGAGCTTGCGACGTGCGAGCCCGGCGCTCTCGTGTCCAAGCGGTTGCCGAACTTGCGAAATGTCGTCTACTTGGGCGAAGAGCGCCAGCCCGGCATGTTTTTATGGAAAGACTTGCTGGAGCGAGCCGAGCTGGTCAGCGAGGAAGAACAGCGTTTGCGCCAGGAGTCGCTGTCTTTCGATGACGTCATCAACATGCAGTACACGTCCGGCACGACAGGCTTTCCGAAAGGCGTCATGCTGTCCCACGTCAACATCGTCAACAACGCGATCAAGGTCGCGGAATGTCAGGGACTGGGGGTAGACGATCGCGTCTGCATCCCGGTGCCGTTTTTCCACTGCTTCGGCTGCGTGATGGGCACGCTCGCCTGCGTTGCGACGGGAGCGACGATGGTTCCGGTCATCGCCTTTGATCCGGGGCTGGTGCTGTCGATTGTCGAAGCCGAGCGCTGCACGGCGCTGTACGGGGTGCCAACGATGTTCATCGCGGAGCTGAACCATCCGACTTTTGAACAGCGCGACCTCAGCTCGCTGCGCACGGGCATTATGGCCGGGTCCTTGTGCCCGATCGAGGTGATGAAAAAAGTCGTGGACAAAATGGGCATTCGCGACATTACGATCGCCTACGGACAGACCGAGTCTTCGCCTGTCATCACCCAGACGCGGCCGGAGGATTCCATCGAGCGCAAGGTATCGACCGTCGGCCGGCTGCACGAAGGGGTCGAGGCGAAAATCATCAACCCCGCTACGGGAGAGATTGTCCCCCCTGGTGTACAGGGCGAACTGTGCACGCGCGGGTATTTGGTGATGAAAGGCTACTACAACATGCCGGACCAGACGGCAAAGGCGATCGACGAAGAGGGCTGGCTGCATACCGGAGACTTGGCGACCGTAGACGAGGAAGGGTATTACCGGATTACAGGCAGGCTGAAGGACATGATTATTCGCGGCGGCGAAAACATCTACCCGCGCGAAGTCGAGGAGTTTTTGTACACTCATCCGAAAATATTAGACGTCCAGATCGTCGGCGTGCCGGATGCCAAATACGGCGAGCAGGTGCTGGCCTGCATCCGCGTCAAGCCGGGAGAGACATTGACCGAGGAGGAAGTGCTGGCATACTGCGAAGGAAAAATCGCCCGCTTCAAGACGCCGCGCTACATTCAGTTTGTGGACGAATACCCGATGACGGCGTCCGGCAAAATTCAAAAATTCAAGCTGCGTGAACAGGCGCTGGCGACGTTTGGCCTCACAGATCCCGCCCAGACCGAGCTAGCGTAAGCAAACGAAGCGCCAGGATATTTTCCTGGCGTTTTGTTGTGGCAATCCTTTACAACCTAGCAACTCTTTACTATGATGAGTGGAAATGCTAGGAGAGGGGAAGCAAAAGATGGAAGTTCGACGATTGGGACCAGAGGATACAGAAGCGTTCGTCAAAGTAAGGTTGGAAGGGCTGCAAACCGACCCGGACGCGTTCGGCGCCACCTATGAAGAGGAAATCAAGCGCCCGATGGCCGAATGGCAGGAACGGCTTTCCCAGGGGCCTGAGGGCGACAGCGGCTATTTCGGCGCTTTTGTCGGGGGCGAGCTGGCGGGCATCATCGGCTATTTCCGGCACCGCGGACTGAAAGCGAGACACAAAGCTTCCGTCGTATCCATGTACGTCCGCGAAGCGCATCGCGGAACAGGTGTTGCGGCCGCGCTGATGCAAGAAGAGCTGGCCTATTTGAGACAGCGGGGCGACATCGACCAGGTACAGCTTGCCGTTGTCACGACAAACCCCGGCGCGGTGCGCTTTTACGAAAAAATGGGCTTTTTGCCGTACGGCTTGGAAAAACGGGCGTTGAAAACAGGGGAGCGCTACGTCGACGAGACGCATATGTACATGCTGTTGCACGATTGACAGTTGCCGTACGTGATGACGGCACGCCGAAGCGGCCGCGCGGGTCGCATGGCCCCGTGCATGTGACAGTCTCCCCCCATCGGTTGGTGGAGGCGGGGGGATGCGAACCTCCGTCCGACCTTGGTGCCCCATCGGGGGAAAACAGCGGATCCAAGCAAAAAAGCGAAGGCATGAACAGCTTGCATGCCTTCGCTTCGCTATGAGACGGACTTTTTTTCGTGGGCCAGCTTAACGAGCTTGACGGCTTGCCTCGTAAGCGGCGATTTTGTCTTCGTACTGCAACGTGATGCCGATATCGTCGAGGCCGTTCAGCAGGCAGTAGCGGCGATACGGATCGACCTCGAACGGGTAGGACAGACCTTCGCTGTCGCGCACTACCTGCTCCTTAAGGTCAATGGTCAGCTCGTAATTTTCGCGGCTTTGCGCGCGCTGGAACAGTTCATCTACCTGTTCTTCGCTGAGCTTGATCGGCAGGATGCCGTTTTTGAAGCAGTTGTTGTAAAAAATGTCCGCAAACGACGGAGCGATCACACAGCGGAAGCCGTAGTCCAGCAAGGCCCAGGGAGCGTGCTCGCGCGACGAGCCGCAGCCGAAGTTGTTGCGAGCGAGCAGCACGGTCGAATCTTTG
Source organism: Brevibacillus agri (assembly GCF_004117055.1). NCBI lineage: Bacteria > Bacillati > Bacillota > Bacilli > Caryophanales > Paenibacillaceae > Brevibacillus > Brevibacillus agri. The sequence continues at coordinate 3,364,216 of NZ_CP026363.1, read as the reverse complement.
TACGCTGGCGTGTTCAAAATAAACGAGTCAATCGGCGTGCCATCGGCCGCAAAGCGCCATTCGTAGAACAAAAACTGGCCAAAGCCGCTGCGTTCGATGCGCTTGAGGAACTGTTTCGGGATGATGGCGTCTGTATCTACGTTGACACGGTCCAATGGTGCGACCAGTCCGGTATGGACGACAAATGGGTTCATTGGAATACCTCCTTGCTTACGCTCTCTCTTTTCCATTCACGTACGTCTACGAAGTGGCCTGCAATCGCTGCCGCTGCCGCCATTTCCGGGCTGACCAGGTGCGTGCGTCCGCCGCGGCCCTGGCGGCCTTCGAAGTTGCGGTTGGAGGTAGAAGCGCAGCGCTCTCCTTCCGACAGGACATCCGGGTTCATCGCGAGGCACATGGAACAGCCGGATTCGCGCCAGTCAAAGCCGGCTTCCTGGAAGATGAGGTGCAAGCCTTCTTCTTCTGCCAACTGCTTGACAGCCTGGGAACCAGGGACGACCATGGCGTGCACGTTAGGGGAGACTTTGCGTCCTTTTGCCACTTCCGCTGCTTTGCGCAAGTCTTCGATCCGACCGTTTGTACAGGAGCCGATGAAGACGCGGTCGATCTTGATTTCGCTCATCGGCGTGCCTGGAGCCAAATCCATGTAGGCGAGCGCGTCTTGAGCCGCTTTGCGTTGTGCCGCTGTTTCAAAAGACTCGGGGTCTGGAACGGTGCTGGTAATGTTGGTGCCCATGCCAGGGCTTGTTCCCCAGGTCACTTGCGGCGCGATGGTAGCCGCGTCGATTTCGACACAGGTGTCGTAGGTTGCGCCTTCATCGGTGCACAGTTGCTTCCACGCTTCTACGGCTGCGAGGAAATCTTCGCCTTGCGGAACGTAGCGTCTGCCTTTCAGGTAGTCGAACGTCGTCTGGTCCGGAGCGATCAGCCCGGCGCGTGCTCCACCCTCGATCGTCATGTTGCAGACGGTCATGCGCTCTTCCATCGTCAGCTTGCGGATGGCTTCGCCCGTATATTCCACGACATAGCCGGTAGCAAAATCAGTTCCGTATTTTGCGATAATCGCCAAAATTAAGTCTTTTGCGCTGACGCCAAAGGGCAGCTCGCCGTTCACGCGGACTTCCATCGTTTTTGGCTTCAACTGCGGCAGACACTGTGTCGCGAGAACGTGTTCGACCTCGCTCGTTCCGATTCCGAAGGCGAGAGCGCCGAAAGCACCGTGCGTAGAAGTGTGGCTGTCGCCGCACACGATCGTTTTGCCGGGGTGGGTCAGGCCAAGCTCCGGGCCGATGACGTGGACGATCCCTTGGTCCGGGCTGTTCAGGTCAGCGAGCGTAATGCCAAATTCGCGGCAGTTTTCGGTCAGCGTCTCCATTTGCTGGCGGGAGATCGGGTCTTTGACATTGAAGCGGTCCGCTGTCGGCACGTTGTGGTCCATGGTGGCAAAAGTCAGCTCAGGACGGCGTACTTTGCGGCCAGCCAGGCGGAGTCCTTCAAACGCCTGCGGGGAAGTGACCTCGTGCACCAGGTGCAGGTCGATGTACAACAAGGTCGGCTTGCCGGCTTCCTCGTGAATCACGTGATTGTCCCAAATCTTTTCAAACATCGTGCGGGGTTTCATCAATGATTTCCTCCTTCGTGCGAAAACTCTTAACAAGGTTGTATCATGGCAAAGGAAATAGTTCAAAGATATAATAATTATGAGAAGGATAGCTTTTGCCTATCGGGAGGTTTTTATGGAGTTACGACAGATTCGTTATGTGCTTGCGGTTGCGGAGGAACGCAGCTTTTCGCGGGCAGCCAACCGTTTGCATCTGGCTCAGCCGTCGCTTAGCCAGCAGATTGCCAAACTGGAAAAAATACTCGGGGTCAGCCTGTTCCATCGTTTGCCCCAGCATGTGGAGCTGACGGATGCGGGCCAACGGTTCGTGCAGGTCGCGCAAACGCTCGTGGACATGTCCGAAGGGCTGGAGCGGGAGATGCGCGCTTATGCGGTCGGAGAGAGCGGACGGCTTTTGGTAGGCAGCCTGCCGATTACAGGCGCGTATGTGCTGCCGCGCGTACTGCCGACGTTTACCAAGCAGTTCCCGGGAGTCGAACTGCAACTGATGGAGGAAACGTCCAGCCATCTGGAGCAATTGCTCGTGCGGGGCAAAATAGATGTCAGCCTGCTGACGATGCCGATCAGCGATCCTTCGCTTGCGATCATCCCGGCCATCAATGAAGAAATTTTTCTCGCGGTTCCACCGCAGCATCCTTTGGCGGGCAAAAAGGAGGTAGACCTGGCGGAGATTGCGGATCAACCGTTTATTTTGCTCAAGGAAGGCCAAGGCTTTAGGACGATCTCTCTGCGGCTGTGCGAGCAGGCTGGCTTCCGTCCGCGCATCGTGTTTGAGAGCACCAACATCCAGACAGTCCAGTCGCTCGTGGCGGCGGGGATGGGGCTGTCGTTTGCGCCGAAAATGATTACGCTCGCGCCGGGCACGCTGGAGCCGCCTGTTTACGTGCGGCTTGCGACAAGGCCGTATCGGACGCTCGTCGTCGCCTATCGCAAGGACAAGCCGCTGTCTCGCCCGGCAGAAGCGTTTGTGCGATGTTTGGTGGAGCAGGGCGGCGCCCTGTAGCTTACAGGAGAAGTGTCGGCCTCGTGCGACAAACGCGCATTTTTTGTGCTACACTATTGCCAAATCATTCTAGGTAGGAAGGAAGATCCCGAAATGAGAGAAATCAAGACAGAAGCAGAATTTGAACAGGCGATTGCTTCCAGCAAGCCCGTTGTGGTGAAGTTTTTCACCGATTGGTGCCCGGATTGCCACCGGATTGATCCGTTCATGCCGGAAGTCGAAGAAAAGTATAAAGACCAGTTGGACATGGTTGCGGTCAATCGCGATACGCTGCCAGACCTGTCGCAGAAATACGATGTGTTCGGAATCCCCAGCTTCATCGCGTTCAGCCAGGGCAAAGAACTGATCCGCTTCGTCAGCAAGCTCGGAAAAAGCCGCGAGGAGATCGAGCATTTTCTCGACCGCGCCGTTCAGGTGAATAGCGGACTCACAGAGGCGTGACAGCACGAACACAAGGCAGGAGATTGACCATGCGATCGATGAAAAAGGAAGGAGAATGGCTCGTTGCCCGCTTGCAGGCGGACGACGACGCCATCCCGATCGGGAACCTGCTGCGCGAGGTGTGGAAGTTGCCGCGCAAGCAGGTCCATCTTTTGTTTCAGCATAAAGAAGTGCTCGTAGACGGCGCACCTGTCGCCCAGCATGTGCCGGTAAGAGAGGGGCAAGAGATTCGCCTGCGAATGTGTCCGCCGGAGCCGCTGGGGCTTGCGCCTGCCAGCGAGTCGCTGCAAGTGTTGTATGAAGACGACCATCTGTTAATCGTAAACAAGCCTTCGGGCATGCTGTTGCATCCAACCGAGCCGCACCATCATCTGACGCTGGACCATCTGGTGTCGGGGCATTTTTTCCGGACGGGGTTGCAAGCGAAGGTGCGCCACGTCCACAGGCTCGATCAGGATACGTCCGGGGTGGTGCTGTACGCCAAGCACGCCTGGGCGTCTGCCTTGCTGGACGAAATGCTGCGCGAACGCAAAATCAAGCGGACGTATATCGCCTTCGTCTCGGGGCAAATGGCCAAGGGCAGCGGAAAGATCAACGAGCCAATCGGCAAGGACAGGTATCATGCGACACGCAGACGAGTGGCTCCAAACGGCGACCCCGCGATCACCCATTACGAGGTCAAGGAGCGCTACAAGACCGCGACAAAGGTGGAGTGCAGGCTGGAGACGGGACGGACGCACCAGATTCGCGTCCACATGAGCCATCTCGGCCATCCGCTGCTCGGCGACGAGCTGTACGGCGGCAAGCGCGATCTGGTCAAAAGACAGGCGCTGCACGCGGCCGTTCTCACGCTTGCGCATCCGTTTGGAGGCGAAGCCGTGGAAGCGTACGCGCCGCTTCCGCTCGATCTGCTCGCCTTGGAAAAGAAGCTGCGATAAGCGCCATTTGCCCCGCTGCTGAATAAACTGCCAAGGAGGAAACGAGAGAGGGTGGAAGAATGAAACGACCCACAATCGGCATCTTGACTTGGCGGGAGGGCAAACGCTTCGCAGAGCCGACCTATTTCCGGCGACTGCTCAAGGCAGGACAAGAACTGGGCTGCACCGTTTTTTTGTTTTCGCCCAAGGATGTACTGGCCTCGGGCAAGCAGGTGAGAGGATACGTCCTGGATGCGCAGGGCAAATGGCAAGGACGCCTGTTCCCTCGCCCGGACGCCGTGTTCGACCGCTACCGCTATACGCCGACGCAAGCGTTCAAAGACTACGTCGCTTTTCGCCGCACCAGCGATTTTTTATACGCAAACAATCGGTTGGCAAACAAGTGGCGCGTCCACGAAGTGCTGCACCGCGATCCGCGCATGCATCGCTGGTTGCCGGAAACTGTGTTATATAACAGAAAAAACCTCGTCCAAATGCTGGGCAAACATTCGTTTCTGTACGTCAAGCCGCTGAACGGGACGGGCGGGCGCAATCTTTTTTCCATCGAGAAGCGCGGGGGCGGCTATCGGCTGCTGGGACGCGACAAGCAGCGGGCGAAGGTCCAGAGCTTTTTCACGGACATTTCCGCCGTCCAGCGCTGGGCCGATCGCTGGACGCGACAGGAAAAGTTTATCGTCCAGCAGGGGCTGCATCTGCAACTGGTGCCATCGCGCGCCGTGGACATGCGGCTGTTGATCCAGAAAACCGGGCAAGGCGAGTGGAGCATCACCGGGCATGGCATCCGTGTGGGCGGGGAGCGCAGCGCGACCTCGAACCTGCACGGGGGAGGCAAGGCGGTTCCGGTGTTTAATTTCTTGCGCCCGCGCTTCGGCGAGGACCACGCTGCCCGGATTGTCCGCGACTGCGAGGAGCTGGCCTATCAGACAGCGTTGACGCTGGAGGAACATTTTGGCCGCATGGTCGAGTTTGGGCTGGATATCGGGATTGACGTGGATGGACGCGCCTGGCTGATCGAAGTGAACCCAAAGCCCGCGCGGGAAATTTTTCGCGAGATGGGCGCGACCGAGCAGTACAGACAGGCGATCCGGCGGCCGCTGGAGTACGCGCTCTATTTGGTAAAAACGCAGGGGCGCGAAGGACGGGAGCCTTTTTTGAAGCGTAAAGTGGCAAGTCGGTAGGGAAGACGGAAGAGAAGGAAACAGCCGAGCTGAGAAAGCATCGGCTGTTTGGTGTGCGTGTGGGGGGAGGCAGTAGGAAGTTTTTGGGAGAAATCTCCAAAAATTCTTTCCAAACAGTATGCCGTCACTCATCCATTTTTGAAACCCGAACAATGTCCTGTTTTTGACGATTGACGATTAATTGGAATACATCAGGACGACTGTAATGGCCTACCACATCGAAATCATATCGGCTTTGCGTGACCAAGGAAAGATCCAGATTTGCAATCAGAATGCCTTCCTGATTATAAAGAGGTTCCACAATATATTCCCCAAGTGGTCCAACGATGGCGCTGCCCCCTCTGCATAAAATGTCGGGGTCCTGCCTAATGTCATCGTAACAAGCCAAGTCTGTCGGATACGTATCTTTAGTCACGAACTGGTTGCAGGAAATAACAAAGCAACGCCCTTCACAGGCAATATGCTGTATAGTGGCCTGCCAGGTGTCTCGGGCATCTGCCGTAGGAGTAATAAAGATGTCAATCCCTTGAGCGTACATGGCTGTTCGAGCAAGCGGCATGTAATTTTCCCAGCAAATCAAACCGCCAATTCTTCCGAAGGGAGTATCGATGACCGTTAGCGTGCTTCCATCCCCTTGCCCCCATAACAGTCGCTCAGAACCTGTTGGCACGAGTTTTCTGTGTTTGCCCAGAACATTCCCGTCCGGGCCTATATACACAATGGAATTGTATAAAGTTCCTCTACTGAATTCCCGATCCCGTTCCACGACGCCTATAGCTAGATAGACTCCGGTCTCTCTGGCAAGCTCACCTAGAAGCTCCGTTTCTACGCCAGGTACGTCAATCGAATTTTCCCAGTATCGTTCCCAGTCACTTCGTCCAGCGGTATTCCGGCTCCCGACACGTGTACCAAAGTATAACCCTCTCGGATAACCCGGCAAGAAAACTTCCGGAAAGACAACTAAATTCGCTCCTTTTCCAGCAGCTTCCTTCGTCATCCTTACAATTTTGTCCAAGGATGATTGCTTGTTAAAAAGAATAGGTGCGGATTGGACAACTGCTACACATATAGCTCTTCTATTCATTTTAGTAAGTTCCCCTTATTTTTAAATTTTTTCAGAGTAATAATGGGAAAGCGTTGCAATCATGGCATCCATTCGTTTTCATGGGCTAATATTCGCCTGAGCCCTTCCTCCTTCCATGCTTCGGCCCGCCAATATCCTTCTTTAATCTCCAGATAATAACCGTTGTTTCTAGCAAATTCGAAATGCAGTAACAACTCAGGCTGAGCACCCTCTGGTCGTTTGAGCATTTTGATCTTGGATTCTTTTTTGTCTTAAATAGTCAAGTACGATCACTCCTCAATGAATCCCGACTTGCTATCTATGATAAAAGAAAAAGTATGAAAACAAACCATCCAATGTTATATCGATTAAACCATCCACTGCAATCACAACCTACCTGTTCAACAAAGCGATAAAGAAAATGGCTGCTACCTGCCAGTAGAAAACCTGCTTTTGGGCAGCCCTTGCTTATGAGATATCATTTGCCTTTTTTGAAACTACGTAATGCATCTGCAAAGCGAGAAATTGCTTCATGTATATGTTCTTCCTTAGCTCGGCCGAATGTAAAGCGAGCATATCCTTTCTGTGTCCCGAACACACTTCCAGGTACATAAACAACTCCTCTTTTGATTGCCTCCTTAAATAATTGTTGTTCGCTAACGTCTTCCTTCACTTTGCACCAGATATGAATGCCTCCCTCAGGTATTAGAAACTCTACCTGGTCATCAAGTTGGTCATATAACGAGAAAACGATTTTGTCTCTATTCAATGCGAGTGAGTCACGAAGCTTGTGCATATGTATCGAGAAATCCTCAGACGATAAAAACTGGGTTGCGATCCATTCAGGAATAATGCTATGTCCAAAATCGATTTGTTGTTTTGCATCCGCCAAGCGTTCAATTACTGTTTGTGGGCCAAAAATCCATCCGATTCGCAATCCTGACGCGACGATTTTGCTTAGAGAACTGACGTAGAGAACGGTACCATTTTGGTCCATGGATTTTAACGTTGAAACATGTGTTTTATCAAAAGCAGTTAAACTATATGGATCATCCTCAATAATCGGTATTCCGTAGTAAGACGAAATTTCCAGTACCCTTCTTCTACGTTCCAGGTCGAGTAACGACCCATTGGGATTTTGAAAATTGGGGTTAAGAAATACCATTTTTATGCGATGCTGCTTATGCAATTGCACGATATCATCCGGATTAATCCCATGATTATCAGCAGGTAACAAAAAGGGTCTTAGTCCAGCTGATTTAAATAAGGGCAGCGAATAGCAATATGAAGGATCTTCAATCGCAACTGCATCCCCTGGTTGAAGCAAGCACTGGACAATTAAATATAGAGCCTGCTGTGCTCCAGAGGTGGATTGTCAACAGCAAATCAGACAATTTTTTTAGGGCTTCTTGGCGATACTGAACAGGCGTCATGTAGTCTAAGGTTTCGTGAATGCGATGCTTGTTAAACCAGTTCACGTAATCGTATAATTCCAGCTCCAGATGACGGAGATTCTGCGAGTTCATCTGATTCACAAACTCTGTTTCTGAGGTAAAGGTACGTCGTCGTTGTTTTGGCATTGTAGAGTTCCGCTCCGTAACATGATAGGTTTATTCTCCAAGCCCTTATTTTTCTATCCAATTTAGTGTAGCTGATCCACTTTTTTCATTAAACAAGTGTGCATCGGCCTTGCGCTAAACTTTCATTTTTTAGCCAGAGTGAGCGTTTTTTATCTGATGAAAAATCCAACTTTTGGATGTATAATCAAACTAATTACTGCAAAAAAATCGTGAAAATGCTGGGGGTAGTCATGAAACCTGTAAAACTAGTAGCAATTGGTGGTAAATACTCCTCAAATTTATTTGATGGGAAGTTATATCATTCAATCGAAGTAAATTTGAGCCCATTTGAGCTGGAAGGAAATGAATGTATAGATAACCCAATACATACAAAGATCAGTATTGATTTTCGTGAATTGCCAGGTGTTCGGAGTTGGAGGGATTTGGAGAATAAGGCTTACGAGTTTACCGACGTCGCTTTCGAGGATTACGAAGTTCCTATGCCTGATGCGTCAATTTATTTGTCCTATTACCATAGTCCAGTCTGCGTTACTAACATGGAATTCGGGGAGAGAACGGATCGCTCCATAAGAATGTCGATGAAATGTGAAGTGGATTTTGAGAACGAAGTACATGGTATTCAGTCTTATGAACTTTCCTGTCTACTTGAGATTGAGGATTACGTTGGATGATTATAAAGAGACTTAAATCATTCGTAATTTTCTATTTAACGTAATTAATCAAGATGTTTCTGGAGAGAAATTATTATTCCCTCACAAAATTGAATACAATAAAAAACAAGCTAAGAATAACAGAAGAATTGAAAAGGCTGCCTAAGTTTTAACGGCAGCTTTTGGTTAGTTAACTGGATTCGATAGTTGAAGATAGTAGTGCCAAATATTCAAGCCCCGAAATTTGATTTGAGTCATCCCCCCTTATCTTGTCAAGCTGTATCTTCACCCTTATCCATTTGGATAACATCTGTGAATGCTAATCAAAAAGTTGACCATTTTTGGAGCAAACGCTCATCTTCGAGTTGACCACCTACGATGCTTTTTTTCACACAAAGTAGCATTTTATTTCCTGCACCAAGGATCGTCAAGGATAAAGGGTAAACCCCTTGCTACGCAAGCCCTTGACGATCCTTGGCTCAGTAAAAACATTTGCAATTAGGTGTGAAAATGATGACGTGTGCTCAAACTGTCAGGTGGGTAACTTTATGATGAGCAAAGTGGTCAACATTTTGGTGAGCGTTCACAAACATCCTTGGAGAATGGATATGGAAAGGTAGTAATATCAAGAATTATTTACTCGATAGTGCTGAATTTAATCGACCGAATCATGGAATCGATAACTTTTTCGTATGTTTCATATTTCGTTTGTTCACCTGTATAAGTGAACATAAATCATTTTCCATTTTTAAAAATGAGCATTTTGCAGAAATCTGAGCCCTTGAGACACAAGGATTTCTAGGGATAAAAAAGGGACTTCACCCCAATTTGGAGAAGTTTTTCGGTGACCAAACCAAAAACGCCCAAAAGGAGGAAGTCACCTTGTATATTCTTCAAGAAAGTCTGTTTTCCTTCGAGGAACTGCAAAAACTTGAATCCAAAGAACGATTGCCTATCTTTTTCAGCGCTCTTGACCTACGTCCTTACGCCAAAGAACTGAGAAGCCGTTCCCCCCGAGGCGCTGACGGTCACTGCAGACAAGGAATCCTTCGGGCTTTGCTTGCAGCTCCGCTTGAGAATATCAGTACGTTCACTGGCCTACATCGCCGGCTGGATATGGATCTTCGTTTTCGCTATCGATGCGGACTTCGGCTTGATCGGAAAGCTCCTTCCGTGGCAACGTTGAGCCGCGTCTTTGCCGAGCTTACGAGCAAAGACCTGGTCAAGCGACTTTTTGAGGATCTGGTCACACGCTGCAAGCAAGAAGGCATCGTCGATGGAAGTCATGTGGCCATCGATAGTGCCGCGATCCATGCCTACGAGAAGAAACAGCCGAAACGTAAAAGCGAGCTCACAGGCAATGCAAACTGGGGTGCCAAGTTCGACTCCTTCGGCAATAAGGTGAAGTGGTTTGGCTACAAGCTTCATCTCGCCGTCGATACCAAAAGCGAACTGCCGATGGCGCTCGCCGTGACACCGGCTCATGTCCATGACGGCGATATGGCGCCAGATCTGATGGAACAAGTCGCGGCAAAAACCAAAGTCAGCTTCTTTGTCCTCGATGCTGGGTACGACCAACTAAAAAACTATGAGGCTGCCCGGAATTTGAAAGCACAGGCGATCATCCCGATGAATCTTCGCAATGAGAAAGAGCCGCCTGCCGGCATGACATCAAACGGAACGCCTTGCTGCTCCATGGGTTTTCCGATGACCTATTGGGGAGCGGATGGCGATGTTCTGAAATTCCGCTGTCCCCATGCTACAGGCAAGGTAGACTGCCCGCTCGGAATGGCCGCTTGTTCGTCTTCCAATTATGGGATGGTCGTTAAGGTGGATACAACCAGTGATCTGCGCCGCTACTCCACACCGCATCGGGAGAGCAAGCGTTGGAAAGAACTGTACAACGAAAGAACTAGCGTGGAACGATGCAATTCCCGCTTGAAAACCTATCTAACAGCCGATGCGATGCACGTTTGGGGAATTCAGAAAGTCACAACGCACCAGTACCTTAACGCCATTGTATTGCTGGCTTCTGCACTAGCCATGGTTAAGCATTCAAGCAAAGCCGCAGCTTAAATTTTTCAGCATAGACGAAAATTCTGCAGGTCTGCCCATTTTTCCAAAGCCATCACATCACGACATTGAAACCAACCACAGGCCATATAAATCTGTTGTCTTTTTCTCGAAAATGGAATTATGCAAAGTGCTCAAATAGCAACTTGTATCATATCAAGTTGAAAAGAGCCAATATCTTTTACATTAATGGAGATGTTTTCGATAAATTCATCATTCTCATGTTCTTTTTTTTGACTTAAACCTAACAAGACAAGTTGGATCATTTATCAATCTCAAGTTCAGGTGTGTATTGGAGGGTTATCCCGAATTCAGGATTTGAATACTCTTTATATTTGGGGGTATCAGTTTCCTCTGGATTTGAAGGTGAGCAGCCAAGGATGCCCAAAGTAATAGCTAAGAACAAACCTGGTTTTAGCTTAAGCAAGCAAATTCGTCTTCAGCGATAGTATAGGGATATTCTACCATCTAGGCTGTGGTTAAGGGAATCAACCAAACAGGTATGGAGATAATTCCAGAAGCGAAACCCGCTCGTAGTCAATCACCCGGCCGCCTTCATATGTAAATGCGTGCTCGACAGGCTCGTCGTTTTCCAACATATACGGTAAAAAACGCGGGACATTTTCCGCAATTCCTTCGTTGTCCGGGTGCAAGATCCAGTCCAGCGTCACCCAGTCCAGAATGCCTTCCTCGACTCGCCGGGGCGTGTCAAAACGCTCCCATGCATCCGGCAGCTCGGCTACGAAAGCGTACATTCCGCCAAGTACCGTCCTGTCGAGCTTCCACGAGACGATTCCTTTGTAGCGGGCGGAGGTCAACGGAATGCCGGTTTCTTCGAATACTTCGCGGAGAACGCAGGCAAGCGGTGACTCGTTTGGTGCGAGCTTGCCGCCGACGCCGTTCCAGCGGCCCATCAATGGCGGTTTGCGCCGATTCAACAGCAGAAACTCGTTTTGATGCATAAGAAAACAGATTGTGTATGTATACATGGGAATCCTTTCTGATATGGCGATATGCGCAGTATTCAAATATCTTGGGAGAATCGGACCATATCGGTCAATGGAATGCCGTTTTCGATGATCGCTTCTTCGTAATGGCGGAGAAAAAAGTCGCGGTCGATCCAGGTCATGCGAAACCCGCATTTCTGGTAAAGGGCGAGCTGATTCAGGCTGGAATTGCCTGTGCCGACCTCGATCGTTTTGTATCCGGACGCCTTTGCCACCTCGATGGCGTGCAAAACGAGTTGTTTGCCGATGCCTTTTCCTTGATGAGCTTCATCCACCGCAATATTGACCAGCTCGATCGTGTCCGGGCGGGTAGGGATCAGGACGTAGACCCCGACGACGGCCGCGTCCTGGACGGCGACATAGCACTGCCCCCTTTTCAGGTAGTCTTCCACCAATTTTGGCGAAGGATCTGCAAGCAATAGCAGGGGCATGGGGGCCTCCTCGTGCGGAGCCAGCTTTCTGATTTCCATTTTGTTCTCTCCTTTTGGCTGGGGTTTAGTCTGCTTTTGCAGCACAGACCTGCCAGCTTCCAGCCGTTGCTTGCTATTGGCAAGCTTTGTATTTGTGCTATTATAACAATCGTTAAAAAAGTTTGCAAAATGTGCCAATCGCGATACGGATACGGGCGAGCTGGTAAAATATGTACAGTCACGATGCGATGCGAACGAGCAAGTATACCACACCAGTCGCATCACCGGGCGAACAAGCAACCTGACGAGCAGCAGGAACAAAAATGGAGGCGATTGCGATGGAAAACAGTGTGAAAGTAGCAGGAAAATCAATCGAGCAGTGGAAGCGGGAGTATCCGTTATTGTCCGAAATGATGGCGACGAAAGAAGTATTTTGGACAAATCCGGGCTATGCCCCCATCGCCCGTGCGGCTCTGTCGGTTACGGCCGATGAGGTGCGCGAGGCGGAGGAACGTTTGCGCCGATTCGCGCCTTTCATTCAACGCGCATTTCCGGAAACGGCCGAGGCAGGCGGACTGATCGAGTCGCCGCTCGTCTCCATCGGCAAAATGCAAAGCGAACTGGCGGCCCGCTTCGCACAGGAAATTCCGGGGCGGCTCCTGCTGAAGTGCGATAGCCACCTGCCAATCGCAGGCTCTATCAAGGCGAGAGGCGGCATCTACGAGGTTCTCGCCCATGCGGAGGAATTGGCCGACAAGCACGGTCTGCTGCCTGTTGACGGGGACTACGCCGTGTTTGCCTCTGATTCGTATCGCGAGTTGTTTTCCCGCTACTCCATCGCTGTAGGGTCGACGGGCAATCTCGGGCTGAGCATCGGTGTGATGAGCGCGAAGCTCGGCTTTCAGGTGACGGTACATATGTCCGCCGATGCGAAAGCGTGGAAAAAGGAGCTGCTCCGCGCTAAGGGCGTGCAGGTGCTCGAATACCAGTCCGACTACGGCAAAGCGGTGGAAGAGGGCAGAAAACAGGCGGAAGCCGATCCGCAGTGCTATTTTATTGACGATGAAAACTCCCAGCGGCTGTTTCTCGGCTACGCCGTGGCCGCTGAACGAGTGAAAAAGCAACTGGAGGAACAGCAGGTTGTGGTCGACAGCGAGCATCCGCTCTTTGTGTACTTGCCGTGCGGGGTAGGCGGCGGCCCGGGCGGCGTCGCCTACGGCTTGAAGCTCGTCTACGGCGATCACGTCCACTGCTTTTTTGCGGAGCCGACACATTCGCCTTGTATGCTGCTCGGCCTGATGACTGGCCTGCATGACCAGGTAGCCGTGCAAGACTTTGGCATCGACAACAGGACAGAAGCGGACGGACTGGCCGTGGGGCGGCCTTCCCGTTTCGTCGGCAAGGTGATGGAATCGCTGCTCAGCGGCGTTTACACCGTGGCTGACGAGGAGTTGTACCGGCTGCTGCGGGCGCTGCGCGACAGCGAGTCTGTGCGGCTGGAGCCGTCTGCTCTCGCTGGCATGCCGGGGCCAGTCCGCCTGCTTTCGACCGAGGCGGGGCAGCGCTACATCGAGCAGCAAGGGCTTGCCGACAAACTGGCAAACGCGACCCATATCGTCTGGGCGACCGGAGGCAGCATGGTTCCGGCGCACATCCAGGAAGCGTATTATGCCAAAGGCATGCAGTACGACCAACGCAACATCTAGTCGCGCAACAGAGCGCCGTCGGTCTGGGGGATCGGCGGCGGTTCTTTTTGAGTTTTTTTAGCTGCAAGTTTGTAGAAAAAAGTATAAACTTAGAAAGAAAAAACGAAGAGGCTCTCGTATATAATTTTTTCTCGGCGCTTCTTTCCGCAAAGGACCAATAGCCCAGGAAGTGTGGAAGATTCATCTTTTTGCGGCTGTCTACCCAGTTCGATAAGAAAATCTCTTTTTTCGAATTTCATAGAAAAAATTATGCTATTACCTTGAAAAAATATACATGCAAATAAAATGAGGGCTAACAAGCCGCAACGCCAGCATGGACGAAAGGAGCGGGAAGCATGGGGAAATACGGGGAGGAATTAAAGCGTTACATTCCGATTGCGGACGCCATGGCCCAGACTTTCGGGAAGAACTGCGAGGTTGTAATTCACGATTTAAGCTCGCCGCAATCTTCGGTTATTTACGCAGCCAACAACCATGTAACAGGAAGGGCTATCGGCCAGTCGTTCCATCAGCTCATCACACAGGTGCTTTTGTCCCAAAAGCTGCAAAATGACGTCGTAGCCAATTACCGGACCGAGACGGAGGACGGGCGGACGATCAAGTCGACGACTGCCCTGATCCGCAATGCCGAAGGGGAAGCGATCGGCGCTTTTTGCATCAACATCGACATCCAGCCGCTTGTCAGCACACGGGAGTTTATCGAGGACTTCATCCGCATGGGCGGGGAGCCGCTGGAGCGCGAAGGAGCGGAAGTTGTGCAAAACGTGTGGGAGATCGTGGAAAAGCTGATTGCCCAGACGATCTCCGAGAAAGACGTGGAGAAAATCGACAAAAACGAAAAGCTGCAAATCGTCCAGTTCATGGACCAAAAAGGCGTGTTTTTAATTAAAGGCGCACTGGAGAAGGTGGCGGCCGAATTGAAAATTTCCAAGGTGACGTTGTACAGCTATCTCGATGAGCTGCGCAAAAGCCAAAAGCCGGAGCAAGACTGACCCGATGAAGCTGATCGGAAATAGCGCGGACGAACTGGTCACGCCGCTCTGCCCAGTGTTCTGAACCGCATGGAGTACAAGTTGCTACAGAGGCAGTCGCTCTAATGCAGAAGGGGCTGCTCTCCGGCCTGCGATCAAGCCGCATACGATGTTCGGATATTGCCCACAGGCAGATCGCGATTGCCGAGCGGCGGGAATAACCGTGGCACAGTACCGTGGCACAGCTCGGTGAAGGCATGGCCGCCCTTGAGCTGACAGACATTTTTATCGCGAAGAAAATCACCGGGAAGCAAAAGCTGGCAAGGCTTGCGACGCATGCCGCTTCGCGGTTTTTACGCCCGGGGGCAGGACTCTTGGCCCGGATTGTCGAATGATGTTAAGGCTTGGGAAGGCCAGGCAAACATGTCCGTCCGCACATCATGCGGCGGTTTTTTCTACTTTTCCAAAACAATCGCCATTTTCTCGCCGGTTGTTGATTAACGACCGCCCATTTTTGGCGAGAATGGGATGGTGAAGGAGGGGTGAGGATGGAGCAAGTTCTTCAACTCGTAAAAGATTACTGGCCCGTCGCGGTTTGTATCATCGTGGTGATTTTGGCGGCACAATGGGTCGTGCGCAGCCTGATCCGGATCATTTCGCTCGCTGCCATTATCGGCGTGGTGCTGGTGCTGTTTTTCCAGTTCAGCCCGGAGGAAGTCATTCAGATGGGGCGGCAAGCGGTGGTGGCAACCCAGGAAGTGGTGGACAAGACGATCACCCCTGTGCTGGACAGCGAACTGAAGGATGCCGACATTACGTTTCAGCCGGATGGCAGCTATGAAGTCAAGACGGCCAGCATTCGCATCGTGGGCAAAAAGGGAGAGACGAAGGCTACTGTCTACTACAAGGACGAAAAATGGGAAGTAGACATCGGCCAACTCGGCAAGCTGTTCCAGGACAGACTGGGCAAAGCGGAACAAGAAACGACGACGATGTAAAAAAACGCATGAACCTGTAGCGGTTCGATGCGTTTTTTTATGGGCTGCTGGAGCAGGAGAAGACGTCTTTTGCGCCACGAGCGGAAAAGCTGTCCGTACGCCGCTCTCCGCTCGCGTCGAAATCTTCGATGCGATCAGCTTTTCCACCAATAGCCGCTCCAGTAGATCACGCCACTGATGACAACGAGGGAAAGAAAAAAGACAAGGCGAGTTCGCCATTTGCCCATCGCAGGCTCCAAAAGCACCTCCGCCCCCGCCCAGGCAAACAGCAAAACCGCTACCAACACGTTGGAGACTACAGCCATAATTTTTTCCCTCCTGTGCAAGCAGACTCGTTCTCTCGGATATCCGATTGGAAGATACTAGAAGTTTCAGCGTAGCGGGAAAATCGGCGCGCAGCACACGGTCACGCCTGTTGCTGCATCCCGGCTCATTCAAGCTTCTCGCCGCATGATAAACTCTTCAACCTCGCTGCCGCGCGCAGCGGAAAACCCTTTGTCCTCCCCAACGGTCTGAAAACCGCACTTTTGCAGGACGCGAATCGAGCCGACATTGTCCTTGGCGACGCGGGCGTAGACGGGACGAGCGGGGATGAGCTGCAAAAATGTTTGCAGCACCGTCGTCGCGATGCCCTTGCCCCAGTATTCCGTTCCGAGCCAGTAGCCGACGGAAGGATGGCCGAATTGCTCGAAGTGCACGATGTAACCAGCGATCTTTTCATCCGCAAGCACGGTCATTTTGTGAATGGATTCATCTGCCAACAGCTTGTTCCAATGCGCTGCAAACGGTTCGCGGTCGCTCGGGTTCTTGGCCGTGAAGGCGGCCATGCGGTTTGCTTCCGGGTCAAGCTGTTGGGCGTAAAATGTGGGCAAATCGTCTGCTGTTGTCGGACGTAAACGAATGTGGCTCAAGGCAAAAGTCCTCCGATTCATTTGTCGGCTGTTTGGTTGAGAGGAAAGCCAGCTTGCTTCATCATGTCACGATCTGGACATGCTGGCAAGCTACAGAAAAAGGCCAACCGGAATATCAGCGGTTGGCCTTGCCAATGGGTGGGATGAATCAGGTGCGGCAGGCGGCTCAGGCCTTGTCCGACAATACGGGTGGCACGCGCAGCAACGTTGCTTGCTCGTAAGCGTAAGCCAGACGAAGCAGCACCGACTCGGTGAAGGCCAGTCCGGTCAGCGTGATCCCGAAAGGCTTTCCTTCCGACGTGTAGCCCGCAGGTACTGTAATGGACGGATAGCCCGCTTTGGCAGGAATGGCGTAGCCTGTGCTGCCGGGGAAGAGCAGGGCGTCCAGCGCGTGTTCGCTGACGGCGGCATCAATCCCTTGGCGCTGCGACATTTCGAGATCGTACAGCCGCTGGCGCAAATAGGCCGGCTCGGTCAACGTGCCGCTCGTCTCTTCCGACTGCTCCAGAATGTCTTGTCCGTAGCGAAGCGCTCTTGCTTCGTGCTCGCGATTAAAGGCGATAATGTCCTTCAAGGTGCGAAGCGGATAGGTTGGCGCAAAGTTTTTCAAATACGCCTGGATGCCTGCTTTAAACTCGTGCATCAAAACGTGGGAGCTCCACTCCGCGTCTTCTGTCGGGATGCGGACAGGATCAATCAGCGTCGCGCCAGCCTCTCGCAGTTGCGAAAGAGCCGCTTCGTAAAGCGCGACTTCTTCCTCAGAGCATTTTGCCAGAAAGCGGGAGCGGACGACGCCAATTCGCGCGCCTTGCAGACCGTTCGCATCGAGGAAGGGGAGGTAATCGCGCTGCGCGATGCCAACGCTTTTTTCCGTCGCCGGGTCTTTGGGATCGACTCCTGCGAGAGCGCCCAGCAAAATCGCTGCGTCGGTGACGCTTCTGGTCATCGGCCCGGCCGTGTCCTGGCTGTGGGAAATCGGAATAATGCCGCGGCGGCTAATGAGGCCGACCGTTGGTTTGATCCCGACCAGCGAATTTTTTTCCGCAGGGTGCAGGATGGAGCCGGATGTTTCCGTTCCGACCGCCGCGACGGCGAAGCCTGCTGCAATGCTTGCCCCCGAGCCTGAACTGGAGCCGCCTACATCAAACGTGCCGGGGCCGTACGGATTGCGGACTTGTCCGCCGCGCGAGCTGTAGCCGTTTGGCATCAGGTCGGCCATGAAGTTCGCCCACTCGGTCAGGTTGGTTTTGCCCAAAATGACGGCTCCCGCTTCCCGCAGCCGCGCCGCGACAAAGGAGTCGGCCGCCGCGTAGGAATCGGCCAGTGCCAGCGAGCCGGCTGTCGTGTGCATATTGTCTTTGGTCGCGATGTTGTCCTTGATGAGAACGGGGATGCCGTGCAGCGGGCCGCGACTGCCCGAGACGGCGCGCTCCCGGTCGAGTGCTTCGGCAATGAACAGGGCGTCCGGATTGATTTCGCTGATCGCGTTGATATAAGGCCCCTGTTTGTCGTAGGCCGCGATTCGCTCCAAAAAGGAAAGCGTCAGCTCCCTCGAGGTGGTTTTTCCTTCTTCCATTGCTGCTTGCCATTCGAGAATGCTTGCTTCATAATTTGGTGACACGAGTTTTCACCTTTTTCTGATGGATTTGACCATTCTTATTTTACCAAAAGCAGGGAAGCGGGAAAATGGCAGAGAAACAGAAGCGGGTGTAACGGGTAGCGCCCGCAAACCAAAAAGAAGACAGGAGTGCTTGGGCATGACGATTCAGGCTGTGCTTTTTGATTTGGACGGCACTTTGCTGGACCGCGACACGTCTCTTCTGCGATTCGTACACGATCAGTACGAGCGAATTGGCGCGCTGCAGCTTGTCCAAAAGGATGTCTTTTGCGAGCGTTTTATCGAGCTGGACCAGCACGGGTATGTATGGAAAGACAAAGTGTACGAGCAGCTTGTCGCGGAGTTCGCCATTCCCGATCTGGACGCTTCGTTTTTGCTGCAAGACTATATCAGCCAGTTTCCGCAACATTGCATTGCTTTTCCTCATCTGCACGAGACGCTTGGACAACTGCAACAGCAGGGCATCAAGCTCGGGCTGATCTCAAACGGGTTTGGACAGTTCCAGTACGCCAATTTGCAGGCGCTCGGCATCGCGCATTTTTTCGAGGCGGTACTGATTTCGGAATGGGAAGGATTGCGCAAGCCCGACCCGGCGATTTTTCAACGGGCGCTATCCAAGCTGCGCGTACCGCCGGAGCAAGCGATATACGTGGGCGATCATCCGGAAAACGACGTGCGTGCCAGCCGAGCCGTCGGGATGAAAGCGGTCTGGAAACGCAGCGATCAGTTTGCTGCGGCTGCCGAGGCGGACGCCGTCATTGCCGATCTGGCGGAAGTGATCGGAATCGCGCTCCCGGCTGTTCAGCTTCGGCGGCAGGCGAGCCGGGACCTGGACTTTATTTGACAATTGGCGTTGTTGCGCCGTTTGCCCAGTCCAGAATGAACGGAGCCTGATGAGGATTCAGGCTGTCCGGTACTCTCTTCATTGGGATGGACGGTGCCTGTGTAGTCGGTGACATGAAAAATGAGCTGAACGCTAAACACCTTGTCCCCATTGGCGTACTGGGCAAAACCGTTTTTCCCGGAGTAGATGCCAAACAGTTGCATTGCTTTGACGATGAGGTTCGTTTCCTCAAGCACTTCGCGGTGGATCGTCTCCGCAAACGTCTCGCCGATTTCCAACAGGCCGCCGGGAATGCCCCATATCCGGTTGTATTTTTGCTGCAACAAAATGCGTCCCTGGTCGTCTTCCAAAATAGCGCCGCAGCCTACTGTCAACAACGTCTCGTGACCGATGAGCTTGCGCATGGTCGAAATATAGTTATTCATGGGCGTTTCCTCCGCTTATCAGCTTGAGCGCATCGCTCGCCACGCGTCGAAAATCAGCGTCAGGCCGCAGATGAGGGTGCTGAGCAAGCCGATCAGCTTCACGGCAAGCCGCACAGGCTCGGGCTTGATCCCCAGATCGAACAGGAAATTATAGTCGATCTCGTAGTTGACGAAAACAAGTCCGACCAAAAAACCGATGACGATGCTTATCTTCTTTTCCATAGCACCTCCCAAGCAAAAAGAACGAAATGTAGCAAAAGGATGAGATTTCCATTTTTGCGAACACTTTGTTTATTATGAAGGAGATTGCGTTTGGAGACAACCGAAAAGATCGGCTGAATCAAGGTGCATTTCGAAACGACAGCATCTTATTTATCCGCACCGGGACGAGAGGCGCAAAAAAACAAGCTGACTACCACAAGGGACAGTCAGCTTGCTTTGTTTTTCGTTTGCTTATGCGTTCGCTCCGGCAGCTTGCAGCTTCGCTTTTTCTTCTTCGACGAAGCGGTTGCGCGGATGCTCGCGGCATTCGTCGGAGCAGGAACGCTTGTATTTTTGCTCGCATTCCGGGCAGCAGAAGTGCTGCTTGTTGCAGAAAGGATTGGCGCAGTTCACGTAGCGGTCTTCGACAGTACCGCAGTAGTAGCAGCGGCCGATCACCACGTCTTCTTCGGTGTGGTTGATCGGTACGGAGATGCGCTCGTCGAACACGTAGCATTTTCCGTCCCACAGGCGGCCTTTTACTTCCGGATCTTTTCCGTAGGTGACGATTCCGCCGTGGAGCTGGTACACATCTTTAAAGCCTTGTTCCAGCAGCACGCCGGTCAGCTTTTCGCAGCGAATGCCGCCTGTGCAGTAGGTGAGGACTTTTTTGTCCTTGAACTGGCTCATGTTTTTCGCGATCCACTCAGGAAACTCGCGGGAGGAATCGACTTCCGGACGGATCGCGCCGCGGAAGTGACCGAGGTCGTATTCATAGTAGTTGCGGCCGTCGAGGATCACGACGTCCTCTTGCTGCATCATTTCGTAAAATTCTTTCGGGCTCAAGTATTTTCCTGTTTTGACGTTCGGGTCGACATCTTTTTCCAGGCGCCAGGTCACCAGCTCTTTTTTCGCGCGAACGAACATTTTTTTGAACGCGTGCCCGTCCGCCTCATCTATTTTAAACCACATGTCGGCAAAACGCGGGTCTTTTCTCACATACTCCATGTAGGCGTCTGTCTGCTCGATGGTGCCGGATACGGTTCCGTTGATGCCCTCGGGAGCGACGATAATCCGTCCCTTCAGTCCAATCTCCTTGCAAAATTGCAAGTGTTCAGCAGCATACTCCTCATAGTTGTCCACTGGAGTGTACTTGTAGTAAAGCAAAATACGGTATGGTTTTTGTACTTGCAAGGTACAATTCCACCTTTCTTGTTCAATTGTAGTTTATGACGCAACGGTGATTATATCACAACTCGCCAGCAAAAGCGTAGAAAAAGAAAGGAATTTGTGAGCTTTCTATGAAAATGTGCAAAATAGTAGTGAAAAAGCGGCGAACTTGCTGGATGCAGGTTCATCTTGTACACTATGGAAGGACATTAGCTGTAGAGGCGATAGACGAGGAGAGACTTGGATGAATACGACAAATGAGCGCCTGGTTGCCCAGGTGAAACTTAAAAAACTGCACCCGGATGCCGTCATTCCGCAATACGCGCGCGCGATGGACGCCGGATTCGATCTGGTAGCGGTAGAAGATACGATTATCGCTCCGGGGGAGTCTGCCAAAATTCCGACCGGACTGGCTTTTGCCTTGCCGGAAGGGTTCGAGCTGCAAGTGCGCCCGCGTTCCGGGATAGGCGCGAAGACAAAGCTGCGCCTGTCGAATGCGCCGGGGACGGTCGATGCGGGGTATCGCGGAGAGGTGTGCGTGTTGATGGACAACATCCGCATTCCTTCTGGCAAGCTCGGCAAAGTGTGTCTGGATGCAGGCGAAAAACAGGTGGAGGTGGCTGAGGAAGTCGACGCGCACAGCTACTTCATTAAAAAAGGCGACCGGATCGCGCAAGGTGTGATCGGTCTGGTGCCTGTCGCCCGCTTCGAGGTTGTCGACGAGTTGGATGAGACGGAAAGAGGAGCGGGAGGCTTCGGCAGCAGCGGGATCAACGGCTAGGCCGATCTGCCCAACAAAGAAAAGACCCCTGGGAAGCAGCGTGTGCAGAAACAAACGGCACATCGCGGGCAGATCAGGGGTCTTTTCGCTGTACGCTCGCTGCAACGAGCAAGCTGCTTTTACACTTTGGCCGCAAGGAAGCGGTCGATCCGGCTGATGTCCTCCTCCGTGAGCGAACGGCCGTCGGCTTTGACGAACACGCACGGACCGTAGACCCAGTCCAAATAGCCGTCCGAGGTGATCGGGAAGTTGTTCCCCAACACGCCGCGCCCATCTTCATTCACGATCAAGGAAATTCCTTCCAGATGATCGTCGGCCACCACTTCAAAGTCGCCGTCCACCAGGTCGCTCAAGGAGCTGGTATCGGCAATGTCGAGCTTTTCCGCCTGTTCATGCGGACGTTTTACATAGACGGTAATCACGTTCCTTCACTCCTTTGTCCCTTCATCATAACCGAAAGCGAAAAAATGCGCGAGACGGATGTCAACGCTTCTGTTGGTTATGCTATGGGTTAGCTGCTACACCAACCAATGCCGAGGGGAATTGCCGCATGGATTTAGTGAATGGCAAACTGTA
This sequence comes from Brevibacillus agri, assembly GCF_004117055.1. Classification (NCBI taxonomy): domain Bacteria; kingdom Bacillati; phylum Bacillota; class Bacilli; order Caryophanales; family Paenibacillaceae; genus Brevibacillus; species Brevibacillus agri. Next base: position 3,342,051 of record NZ_CP026363.1, on the reverse strand, counting down.
TTGGTCGCATACTTTTCCCAACCCGCCACGCTATCCTGCCATTTCGGACGATTTGCGCTGTGATGTGGTGATCGTCGGCGGAGGCAGCAGTTGTGCCAACACAGGGCTGCTGCAGTTCGCCAATGACAAGTTGCTTGCCGCCAGCATCCATTCTTTTGGCGAGGAACAGGGCGTCCGTTTTTTTATGTTTTTTTGGTAGATTGGATATTTTAGGTATACTATTTCAAGCCAGACAAGAATGGGTCGACTCCTTATACGGTTTTGAAAAAAATGAACGTGGGGGTTTGTTTATGAATAAATATTCGTGGACATTGCTCGGCGTCGTCATCGTGGCCGGAATTTCGTTGGCTACGTGGCGAATGCCATGAACCAAGGCGACAAGGAAGCGCTGGCTGCTACAAAAAGATGGAACAGGCCCGTAACAAAGACAGCAAATTTTTCAGCAAATGAAAAAGCAACGTAAGCTTGTCCGGCTTTTCCATTCCGGGAGCTGTGCTGCCGGAAGCGGAGGAAATACGCTCCTATGACGGCCGTTCTATGCAGGATTGGCTATCTCCTACGGATGAGAAGCTCTCGTTCATCATGGAAGGTGGGGGGGCCAAAGGAATCGTCATCGCGACCGATACAGAGCCGATCCTGGCTGGCGGCGAGAAAAGTGGCCCGGAACTGTTTGCGCTTTACGAAAAAATCAAGGAAACGGGCCGCTACTTTTTTAGAGCTCCCGGCGCACACGCCGCTCGAAGCGCAAGAGGTCGTGCAACAGATTCAAGCGGCAGCAGACGACAGAACCGGGGAGTAAAGTTTATGAATAAATCGAATCCGCATTCATGGGGGACAGCGCCGGTTGCTGTCTTTTTTGTTTTGGACCAAAAATGCTCTGGGAAGCGGCGCGATACGTTTGCGCAAGGGAAAAATTCAATGGAGCGGTCGCCGCAACTGATGCGATAAAGATCATCTGCACGGCTGCCCGCGCTCACCTCGCCCGCCCATGGGGCATAAAGTGGATGGGAATATGATTGACAGCGATAAATAGGCGGGTATAATCGTAAATAACTAAGTATTCCGAGTAAAATAGTATAGATTAAAAAACAGGGAGTGAAGGTTACCAGTATGAACACCACAAAGGGCAAGATCCATTCCAGCCTGCAACGCATCGGCATCGTCGCTTTGGCTATCGCTTTGGGCGGATGCTCCGCTGCGTCGACAGGAACGGGAACGAGCGGGACAGAGGCGGGGGGCAGCGCCCAGACTGTAGAGCTGCTCAATGTCTCCTACGACCCGACGAGAGAATTTTACCAGGAGGTTAACGCGGAATTTGCCCAGGAGTGGAAGGCAAAAACCGGACAATCGGTCACGATCAAGCAGTCTCACGGTGGTTCCGGCAAGCAGTCCCGCTCCGTCATCGACGGTCTGGAGGCGGATGTCGTCACATTGGCGCTCGCCTACGACATCGACGCCATTGCCGAGCGCGAGCTGATCCCGGCCGACTGGCAAAAGAAGCTTCCGGACAACAGCTCGCCGTACACCTCGACCATCGTTTTTCTGGTGCGCAAAGGTAATCCCAAGCAGATCAAGGATTGGGACGATCTGGTCAAACCGGGCATCTCGGTCATCACGCCGAATCCGAAAACGTCCGGGGGAGCCAGATGGAACTACCTCGCTGCCTGGGGCTATGCGCTCAAGAAAAACGGGGGCGACGAGGCGAAAGCACAGGAGTTCGTGGCAGCGCTGTTCAAAAATGTCCCGGTGCTCGATTCGGGCGCGCGCGGATCGACGACTACTTTTGTCGAGCGCGGCATTGGCGACGTGCTGATCGCCTGGGAAAACGAAGCGTATCTCGCGGTGAACGAGCTGGGCAAAGACAAATTCGAGATCGTCAATCCGTCTATCAGCATTTTGGCGGAGCCGCCTGTCACCGTCGTCGACAAGTACGCGGAAAAGCACAAGACTAAGGAAGTCGCCGAAGCGTACCTGCAATTCCTCTACACGAAAAAAGGCCAGGAAATCGCGGCGAAGCACTACTACCGTCCGCGCTCCGAAGAGGTGCTCAAGGCACATACACCTGCGTTTCCTGAAATCGAAATGTTCACAATAGACGAACTGTTCGGCGGTTGGACGAAGGCGCAGCAAATCCATTTCTCCGACCAGGGCGTCTTCGATCAGCTTTACAAACCGTAATCGCCCATAAACATATCTTGCCATCAGAGGAGTTAGCTCCATGAGAAAACTATTTTCGCGCAGGGGGTTTTTGCCGGGCTTCGGGATCACGATGGGCTACACCATTGTTTACTTGAGCCTCTTGGTGCTGATCCCCCTGTCCGTCCTGTTTTTAAAAGCTTCCACCTTGAGCTGGGAGCAGTTCGTAGGCACGATTCTCGATACGCGCGTGCTCGCCTCGATACGCGTCAGCATTCTCACTTCCTTTTTTGCCGCCTGTGTCAATGCGGTATTCGGCGTGCTGGTCGCTTGGGTGTTGACCCGCTACCAGTTTGCCGGAAAACGTATTATTGACGGCATTGTCGATCTTCCGTTTGCCTTGCCGACAGCGGTAGGCGGGATTGCGCTCACCTCGATCTACGCCGAAAACGGGTGGATCGGGCAGTATTTGGCGGAGTGGGGGATCAAAGTGGCGTACACGCCGATCGGCATTTGGGTGGCGTTGACGTTTATCGGTCTTCCGTTTGTCGTGCGGACGGTGCAGCCTGTTTTGCAGGACTGGGATTTGCAGATGGAGGAAGCAGCCGCGACGCTGGGGGCGACACGCTTTCGCACGTTTACCCGCGTCATCTTGCCCCATTTGCTCCCGGCGATCATCACCGGCTTTGCCCTCGCTTTTGCCCGAGCGCTCGGCGAGTACGGTTCTGTCGTCTTTATTTCCGGCAATATGCCGCTCAAGACAGAAATTGTGCCGCTGCTCATCATGACAAAGCTGGAGCAGTTCGACTACGCGGGCGCGACGGCGATCGCGACGGTCATGCTCGTCGCCTCGTTTGTCATGTTGCTGATAATTAACTACATGCAATGGAGGATTAACAAATTCGATGCGGCACGATAGAGGGTGTGACCAATGAAGCATGTAACAGAGCCAGCCTACGTGCGCTGGAGCTTGATCGCAGTTGCTTTTCTGTTTCTCGGCCTGTTTCTCATCCTGCCGCTGATTGCCGTGTTCACCGAGGCGTTCAAGCAAGGGGCAGACGTGTTTTTCGCCGCCATTTCCGACCCGGAAACGCTGTCGGCGGTCAAACTGACGCTATTGGTCGCCGCGATCAGCGTGCCGTTGAACGTCACGTTTGGCATCGCTGCCGCGTGGGCGATCGCGAAGTTTTCGTTTCGCGGCAAAAATGTGCTGCTGACCCTGATTGACTTGCCGTTTGCGGTGTCGCCTGTCATCGCCGGGCTGATTTTCGTTCTTCTGTTCGGCAGCCAGGGAATTGCAGCGCCGTGGCTGGCTGCGCTTGACCTGAAAATCATCTTCGCCGTGCCGGGCATCGTGCTGGCGACGACTTTTGTGACGTTTCCGTTTGTCGCCCGCGAGCTGATTCCCGTGATGGAGGCGCAGGGCAAGGACGAAGAGGAAGCGGCCGTGTCGCTCGGGGCGAGCGGCTGGAAAACGTTTTGGCGCGTCACGATGCCGAATGTGAAGTGGGGCATTTTGTACGGCGTCATTCTCTGCAATGCCCGGGCGATGGGCGAATTTGGCGCTGTCTCGGTCGTTTCCGGCCATATTCGCGGCATGACCAACACGCTGCCTTTGCACGTGGAGATTTTGTACAACGAATACCAGTTCGCTGCGGCTTTCGCGGTCGCGACGCTTCTCGCTGTGTTGGCACTGGTTACGCTCGTTTTGAAAAGCGTGATTGAGTGGAAAACGGAGCGACAGTCCGAGGGGGAAGAGGAACATCACTTTGACGTGTCAGGAGAGAGGGCAGGATGAGCATTGAGGTTGTCAACATTACGAAGACATACAAAAACTTTACCGCGCTGCAAAATGTCAATTTGCACATACCCGAGGGCGAGCTGGTTGCGCTCTTGGGCCCGTCCGGCTCCGGCAAGACGACCTTGCTCCGGCTGATCGCCGGACTGGAGCAGTCGCAGCAGGGGCGCATCCTGTTCAACGGCGAGGACAATACGGACCGGGACGTGCGCGAGCGCCAGGTGGGCTTTGTGTTCCAGCATTACGCCCTGTTTCGGCACATGAACATTTTCGACAACCTCGCTTTCGGTCTTACTGTCCGTCCCCGCAAAACAAGGCCGAGCAAAAGAGAGATTCACGAAAAAGTGCATTCCCTGCTCCGGCTGGTTCAATTGGAGGGGCTTGCCCATCGCTATCCTTCGCAGTTGTCCGGGGGACAGCGGCAGCGTGTCGCGCTGGCCAGAGCGCTTGCGGTGGAGCCGAAATTTTTGCTGCTGGATGAGCCGTTTGGCGCATTGGACACGAAAGTCAGGCAGGAGCTGCGGCGCTGGCTGCGCCATTTGCACGGAAAGCTCGGCTTGACGATTTTGTTTGTGACGCACGACCAGGAAGAGGCGATGGAGCTGGCAGACCGCGTCGTCGTCATGAACGAAGGCAGAGTGGAGCAGGTAGGCTCCCCCGAAGAAATTTACCACAAGCCCGCCAATCCGTTTGTCTACAGCTTCCTCGGCCGCGTCAATCTGTTCCACGGGCGGATTCAAAACGGGCGGATCAAGCTGGGGGAAGCGGAGTTCGAGGCGGAGCACGATGTCGGCGAGGGGCCAGCCGTCGGCTACATGCGTCCGCATGACGTGGAAGTGTCGCTGCATCCGCCAAAATCGTCCGCAGCGACAGCCGTTCAAGCGCAAACCGAGCGGATTACCTTGCTCGGGCCGATCGTCCGTCTGGAATTGAAGCGGCTGGATACGAAGGAAGTGTTTGAAGCGGAAATGAGCCGGCAGCGGTTTTTGGAACTGAACGTCGTCGAAGGCGGAACCGTGTACGTGACGCTGCACAACGTGTCCATTTTTGTGGACAACGCGCCAGCGATCAAGCCAACGCGGGCGTACGTCCCGCAGCAAGTGAGCATTTGAGCGGTAGTTGCGCGACAAAACGAATGCGAAACCGGCTTGCCCAAACAGGCAGGCCGGTTTTCGCTGGGAAGGGCACGGTTATTCGCCGCGTTGCTTGGAGCGCGTCTCTTCTTTGCCCACTGTTGTCGAAGAACGCGTCTGGGAAGGATTTTCTTTTTTGCCCATCTCGTTTTTGACTCCGTTGTGCTTGGACATCGTCACGACCTCTTTCTTCGTTAGGATGGACGTACAGTGGTAGCTTTCCCGCTTCCGCCGCAATCCATGTGGGGGAGTCCGTTTTGGCCGCGCTTCGCGGCATCTGCTTTTCTTTTGCAATATGAGGCTATCTCTGGTAAGATAAGTGTTTGAACGATTCAAAAAAGGCAGGTATTGCGACGATGATAAGCACTCAGAACGTGACGCTGCGCTACGGCAAACGCGCACTGTTTGAAGATGTATCCATTAAGTTTACCCCTGGTAACTGTTACGGCCTCATCGGTGCGAACGGTGCGGGGAAATCTACGTTTCTCAAGATCCTCTCCGGAGAGATCGAACCGACGAGCGGACACGTTTCGGTGACACCAGGCGAGCGTATCGCTGTGTTGAAGCAGAACCACTTCGAGTTTGACGAGTACGATGTACTGAAAACAGTCATTATGGGTCACAAGCGCCTGTACGAGATTATGGAAGAAAAAACGGCGCTCTACATGAAAGAAGACTTCTCCGAAGAGGACGGCAACCGCGCCTCTCAACTGGAAGGCGAGTTTGAAGAGCTGAACGGCTGGATGGCGGAAGCGGATGCGGCGAGCCTTTTGATCGGTCTGGGCATCCCGACCGACCTGCACGACAAGCTGATGAAAGACCTGTCCGGTACGGAAAAAGTACGGGTACTGCTCGCGCAAGCGCTGTTTGGCAACCCGCACATCCTGCTTTTGGATGAGCCGACAAACCACTTGGATATCGAGTCGATTCGCTGGCTGGAAAACTTCCTGGCCGATTATGAAAACACCGTCATCGTCGTTTCCCATGACCGTCACTTCCTGAACAAAGTGTGTACGCACATTGCGGATATCGACTTCGGCAAAATTCAAATGTACGTAGGGAACTACGACTTCTGGTACGAATCCAGCCAGCTCGCGCTGAAGATGGTTCGTGAGCAGAACAAGAAAAAAGAAGAAAAGATGAAGGAGCTCCAGGAGTTCATCGCGCGCTTCTCCGCGAATGCTTCCAAGTCGAAGCAAGCGACCTCGCGCAAAAAGCTGTTGGAGAAAATTACGCTGGAAGACATCCGTCCGTCCAGCCGCAAATATCCGTTCATCAACTTCAAGCCGGAGCGCGAGGCGGGCAAAAACTTGCTGGCGATCGAAGGCTTGAGCAAGACCGTAGAAGGCGAAAAGCTGTTTGAAAACCTCCATCTGGTCATCAACAAAGGCGACAAGGTAGCGTTTGTCGGACCAAACGAGCTGGCGAAAACGACCTTCTTCCAAATTTTGATGGGCGAAGTACAGCCGGACAGCGGCTCTTTTGAATGGGGCGTCACCACTTCCCGCGCGTACTTCCCGAAAGACAACGCAGAGTACTTCGACACCGATTTGAGCCTCGTGGATTGGCTGCGTCAATACTCCAAGGAGCAGGACGAGACGTTTATTCGCGGATTCCTCGGCCGCATGCTGTTCTCCGGCGACGAAGCGCTGAAAAAAGCGAACGTGCTGTCCGGGGGCGAAAAAGTTCGCTGCATGCTGTCCAAAATGATGCTGGCTGGCGCCAACGTGCTGATTATGGACGAACCGACGAACCACTTGGATCTGGAATCGATCACAGCGTTGAACAACGGCTTGATCGACTTTGAAGGAACACTGCTGTTCGTCTCCCACGACCATCAGTTCGTGCAAACCATCGCCAACCGGATCATCGAGTTCACTCCTAAGGGCGTTATCGACAAGATGATGACCTACGACGAGTACCTCGACAGCGAAGAGATCAAGCGCCTGCGCGAAGAGCACTACGCGTAAAAGCGACGGTTTCTTACGTTCACAGGAAAACGCAAAACCCGTGTCCTATGCACCATTCGTTGTGCCGGACACGGGTTTTTTGGCGTGCGAAAAAGCACACTGTTACGGGGCGGGCGGCTCGTCCTCCAACAACTCCACTTTGCTCAAAAACGACTCTTTGCTCGAAAAGATAACGCGTTCCTTGCGCGGAGCCGTAAAAAAGACCACGATGTACTGGTCGTCGATGTATTCGACGATTCCGCGTTTTTTCGGGCGTTCTCTCGTTTTCACAGGCTTGTTCAACCACTCATCCATGCAAATTCCCCCTACGTCTCACTTTTGCCATTATACCAGCTTCCGCTTGCGGATACCCGATCGATTGCACTGTCATGGCGATGCGCAGCAGCAGTTGGTCATGGCCGTTTTCCGGGTTCAGCCCGGACAGCTCGCGGATGAGCGCCAGCCGGTACTTGATCGTATTTTTGTGGACGAACAACTGCGCGGCTGCTTCGGCATGATTGCCGTCCGCCTGCAAAAAGACTTGGAGCGTCTGCAAGAGCTGGCCGTTTTTCTCCCGGTCGTACTCCCTGATCCGGCCCAAGTATTCTCTAGCCAAAGAGGATGCTTCCGTGCCGGGCTGCTCCGCAAACAGGATGCGCTCCAGCCCGAGGTCGTGGAAGTCGACGACGACGGTGTTGGCCGCGGCGGATGCGGAACTGCCGCGCAGCGCCGTCCGAAAGCTGATTTGCGCCTCGCGGTAGCTCTGGACGATGCCTGCTCGTCCAGAATGAAAGCGGCCCAGCCCGACGAACACAGGCTGCTGCCAGGCAAACGAGCGCACGGCTTCGAGCACTTGCCGCATGCTGCCTACAGCCTCTGCGGTTTCTGCTGCGGTCGGCACGAGCAAAACGACGCGATTGTGCTGATCGAGCCCGAAGAGGATCGCCAGGTCGAGAGAAGACAGGAGAGGGCGGAGAGTTTCCAGCAAACCGTGATTTTCGGTCCAGTTTTCGATGCCTGTGCGCTCGTGCGGGGACACTCCCATGACGACGACGGTATAGTGGTCCGCGAGCTTCCAGCCGACCTCATCCGCTTTTCGCGTAAGCACGTCTTGCGCATGAGTCTCGCCGCCGAGAAGAAGCTGCAAAAAATCGTTGCGGAAGCGCTGATACGTCTCGGCGACAGAGCGCATGCGCTCCATTTCCAGCGACAGCAAGGCCGCGCTTTGCTCGATGGCGACCTTTTCCCACGCGTGCAACTCCCGGTCCATTTGCCCCACAACAATCGCGCCCTGCACCTTCTGCTCGTGCAGCAGCCAGCGGATGGGATAGCCATTGGCGCTTTTGGCGAGCGGGTGCATGCCCAGATGGCGGGAGGCGGTTTGTCCAAACTTTTGGCCGATCTCCGAGTCGGCGGGGAATGCTTCGGGCGGCGACTCCCACTTCCATTTGCAGCCAGGCACTTGAATGGAGACGGGGGCTTGCAACAGGTCGTGCAGCAGTTCAGCCAGCTTGGAAACCGGATCTCCGGCGGTCAGGTGGCGATGAAACCGCTCGTAAATGGCGTGTGTGCGGTTGAGCTCGATGCGCTGTTTGTCGTTGATGTATTGCACGACGGGCACGATGACATCTGACCATGCTTTTTCCATCGGAAAAGACAGGATCGGCATTTGCCTGTTTTGCGCGTGGGCGAGGACGGCAGGCGGCAGGCTCTCGATGTAGCGGCCGAGCTTGATCGCAAGTCCCGGCGTTCCCGTCTCGACCAGTTCGTCGATCAGTCGGGTCAGCCCTTCCTCGCATGAATCTTTTTGCGTCAAAAACGGGAAGCCTGTCGTCAGCACAAATTCGCCGGGCCGCAGCCAGCGGTGCCCGTCGGGAGAGTCAAACGAAGTAACCCCGAGCAGCTCTCTGTCGAGAAACTCTTCCCCCGCCAGCACGGCGTTTTTTGCAAAGCCCCCAACCTGTATCAGTTCACGGACTGTTATCACGCTACTTCCCCCCCCCCCCGGTGTTCCATTTTTTATCAGCACAAACAAAAGCTTGCTCTGTTTTCTGGTCATTTGCACAAAGGAGAAAATTGAATTTTTCGATAATAATAGAGTACATGTCCAAAGCGCGCGCAGGCAATGGGACAAATCGAGTAAACAGGGGGATTTGCATGAAAGCAAGAGATTGGCTTGGGGTCGTGCCGTTTGTCGGCATGCTTGGCGGGATACCTTTTGTCAACCGGGTGGAGCCGTATGTGCTTGGGATGCCATTTGTCCTGTTCTGGATTGTGTTGTGGGTGGTGCTGATCTCTGTCGTCATGGCGATTTTGAACAAAATCGATCCGGCGACAAAAGAGGAGGAGAGCTCATCATGAACAGCGCCCTCTTGATTATTTTTGCCTTTCTGCTGCTGGCGTTCTACTCCGGGATTCGCGCGCGCCAAGGAAAAGACATGAACATGGAGCAATGGACGGTTGGCGGCAGAGGCTTTGGCTCTATCTTTATTTTCCTGTTGGTGGCGGGGGAAATTTATACGACCTTTACGTTCCTTGGCGGAAGCGGCTGGGCCTACTCCAAAGGAGCGCCTTCCTACTACGTCCTGTCCTACATCTCGCTTGCCTACGTCATTTCCTACTGGCTACTGCCTCCGATCTGGCGCTATGCCAAAGAACACAGACTCGTCTCCCAATCCGATTTTTTTGTGAGCAAATACAACAGCCCGATCCTGGGCATTCTCGTGGCCGCCGTTGGCGTCGTCGCGATCATCCCGTACCTCGTGCTGCAATTTAAAGGGCTTGGCATTATCGTCTCGGAAGCTTCTTACGGGACGATCTCGCCAGCAGCCGCTGTTTGGCTCGGCGTGATCGCGGTCACTATCTACGTGATGCTGTCCGGCATTCACGGCTCGGCCTGGACGGCAGCGATCAAGGACATCATGATCTTTTTCGTCGTCGTCTTTCTCGGGATTTACTTGCCGTACCACTACTACGGCGGCATTCAGCCGATGTTCGAAGCGGTGCAGGCGGCGAATCCGGGCTTTCTGACCTTTCCGGAAGAAGGGCTCAGCATTTCCTGGTACATTTCCACCGTACTCATTACGGTTTTCGGCTTTTATATGTGGCCGCATACGTTCGGCTCGGTCTTTTCGGCCAAGAATGAAAATGTTTTCCGCAAAAATACGATCATGCTGCCGCTCTACACCTTGATGCTCTTGTTTGTGTTTTTCGTCGGCTTTACCGCGATCCTGCAAGTTCCCGGCTTGCAAGGGGCAGACGGGGATTTGTCTTTGCTACGGCTGTCGCTTACAACGTTTGACCCGTGGATCGTCGGCATCATCGGGGCGGCGGGGCTGCTGACGGCGCTCGTGCCCGGCTCCATGCTGCTGATGACAGGGGCGACGCTTTTGGCGAAAAACGTGTACAAGGTGATGGCGCCTGCCACGACGGATGCCCAGATCGCGAAGACGGCAAAACTGCTCGTGCCAGTTATCTCTCTGGTTTCTCTCTACTTTACGCTCGGCGGCGGCGACACGCTCGTAACCTTGCTGTTGATGGGCTACAGCCTGGTGACCCAGTTGTTCCCGGCGCTGTTGTTCAGCTTGCCGAAGCAGCCCTGGGTGAACAAATACGGGGCGTTCGCCGGCATTCTCGCAGGGGTGGCGACGGTGGCTTATGTCACGGTGGCGAACGTGACGCTGGCGACAATGTTCCCGCATTGGCCGTCCGCGATTAAAGATTTGAACATCGGGGTAGTGGCGCTGCTCGTCAACATCGTCGTCATGTTTGCCGTGACAGCGGTAACGAGAAGCATGGCTGTCGGTGAGCATCAGGCGGCGAAAGCAGAAGGGACGCCTACGCTGGAATAGCGCGCAACGCAACGTGAAAAAACGAATGGGGGAAGCAACATGGCAGATACCGTTTTTCTCAATGGACATGTGGTGACCGTGGATGCGCAGGACCGGATCGCAGAAGCGGTCGCGATCAAAGGCAACCGGATTGTCGCTGTCGGCACAACCGAACAGATCAAAAAGCTGATCGAGCCAGAGACAAACATCATCGACCTGCAAGGCAAAAGCCTTTTGCCCGGCTTTATCGACGCGCACTTGCACATCACGATCTACGGCACGAACAAGCTCGGCGTGGACTGCAAGGCGCGCGGCATCCGCTCGATCGAGGAACTGCTCGCGGCGCTCAGGGAGCGGGCGGAAACAACGCCGGAGGGCGAATGGGTGAGAGCGTGCGGGTTCGACGAAAACTTGATGATCGAGCAGCGCTATCCGACCCGTGCCGAACTGGATGCGGTGTCGGGCAAGCATCCGATCTTCGTCATGCGGACGTGCGCCCACCACAGTGTCGCAAACAGCCGGGCATTGGAGCGCGCCGGCTACGACAAACAGACGCCGGACCCGCAGGGCGGCCGGATCGACCGCGATGGGCAGGGCGAATTGACAGGCTTTTTGGTCGAGACGGCCCACATGAAAATGTTTGAGCTGGCCGCTTTTTCCGAAGCGGAGTACAAAGAGGGGCTGCGCCTCGCCTCCGAAGACTTTGTGGCGGCTGGCATCACCAGCGTTCACGACGCAGGCGGGTACGGGCCGGATAACTATCGGGCGATGCAAAAGGCGGTGCAGGCAGGCGACGTCAAGGTGCGCATTTACGCGATCATTTGCGCCCTGAATCAGTCGGAGGACTTCGTGCGGCGGATGATCGACGCGGGAATGGTCACGGGAACGGGCGACGAGCGCTTTCGCATCGGCCCGGCGAAGGTGTTTACCGATGGAGCGAGCATTGCGCCGACGATGGCGATGCGCGAGCCGTTTGACAGCCGTCCCGGCGATTGCGGAATTCTCTACTACGAACAGGACGAGTTGAATACGATTTTGGGAGAGGCACATGCCAAAGGCTTTCAGATTACCGCGCATGCCCAGGGGGATCGCGCAATCGACATGCTCTTGACCTGCTTTGAAACCGCGCTGGCCGCGCATCCGCGTAAGAACCACCGCCACCGGATCGAGCATGCGGGCGTCTCGTCGCCGGACTTGCTTGCGCGAATGGCCCGACTGGGCGTTGTGCCGATCCCGAACCCGGCGTTCATTTACGATCACGGCGATTCGTACGTCAAAAACATCGGGGAACGGGTCGGGCACATGTTTCCCGCGCGCGGGCAGGCTGATCTTGGCATCATCGCGGCAGGGGCATCGGACTGCCCGGTGACCGATTTCAACCCGCTGATCGGCATTCACGCCGCGGTCAACCGCCGGAGCAAAACAGGCCAGCCAGTCGGGACCAACCAGCGCGTCACCGTCATGGAAGCGATCCGCATGTTCACCTGGAACGGCGCGTACGCCAGCTTCGAGGAGGGGATCAAGGGCAGCATTGAGCCGGGCAAGCTGGCCGATCTCGTGGTGCTGAACGGCAACATTTTGTCCCACCCGCACGAGCGCATCAAAGAACTGAAGGTCGAACAGACGATGATTGACGGCAAGATCGTTTACCAAAGTCAGGATGAGGAGGTTTTGAAGGCATGAACGTAAAAGCGAGAGTGCTTACGATCAACGAAGAGCGGCTGCGAAAGCGGATCGAAGCTTTGGCCCAGATCGGGAAAATCGGCGAGACGGGCGTATGTCGGCTGGCCCTGTCCCCGGAGGATCGCGCTGGCGTGGAGCTGGTGCGCTCCTGGATGGAGGAAGCGGGGCTGTCTGCCCGGCTGGACCACTTCGGCAACCTGATCGGGCGACTGGCTGGCCAAAACCCGGATGCGCCCGTCCTGATGATCGGCTCGCATATTGATTCCCAGCCGTACGGCGGCAGGTATGACGGCGTAATCGGCGTATTGGGCGGTCTGGAGGTCGCCCAGACGCTGCGCGAGCAAGGCATCGTCCCCAAGCAGCCGATTGAGGTAGTGGCGTTTTGCGACGAGGAAGGCTGCCGTTTTCAAAAAGGCTTGTTCGGCTCAAAAGGAATCCTCGGGCAGCTCGACCCGCAAGACCTGGAGCGCACCGACAAAAGCGGCGTGACGCGCAGGGAGGCGCTCGCAGCGTTCGGCTGCGACCCCGAGCGCCTGGCCGAATCGGTCTATCCCGCAGGCAGCATCGGCGCGTATCTGGAGCTGCACATCGAGCAAGGGCCAGTTCTCGACGATGCCAACGAGCCGATCGGCATCGTGTCGGCGATCTCGGGCCCGCTGTGGTGGACGGTCGAGTTGACGGGCTTTGCCGGACATGCCGGATCGGTGCCGATGCCGATGCGCAAAGACGCGCTGGTCGGAGCGGCCAAAGTCATTCTCGCGGTAAACGAGCTGGCCCGGCTAGACCCGGAGGCGCCGACGGTAGGCACGGTAGGCCACCTGGAGGTGTTCCCGGATTCCCGCAACATCATCCCTGAGCGGGTGCGCTTTTCCGTCGATTTGCGCGACATTGATCTCGTGCGGCGGGACGAGCGGGAAAAAGCGCTGCGCGAGGCGATTGCTCGTGCGGCGGCAGAGGGCGGCTTGCAGTACACGATTACGGAGGACACGAACAGCGACCCGCGCTATTGCGCGGACTGGATCAAGGCGATCATGCACGAGGAGAGCCGTGCGCTGGGCATTTCCGCCCGCGAACTGATGAGCGGCCCGTTCCACGATGCGCTGGCTCTTTCGTACGTGTGCGACTACGGCATGATTTTTGTCCGCTGCAAGGACGGGATCAGCCATAATCCGCAGGAATTTTCCACCTATGAAGACATCGCGCTCGGGACGGAGCTGCTGTACAAGACGGCCTTGCGCATGAGCGGCACGAACAGCGGCATGTAAAAAGCTTCTGCCGGTACTCGCGCGCAACTCCCAGCGGGACGGTGTTTCGCTGCATGAAGGCGGTCAGTCGCCCGGTCACGAAGTACATTGCTGCACCCCCGTTTTTTTTGGCGAGAGCATTTCCGCGTTTGTTGACCGAAAAAGAGTCGCCTGTCCGAAGGGGCAGGTGACTCTTCTGTTGCCTTTGGCCAAGTTTGCTGTGCGGCATATTGCAAGAGAGACTTTCTCGATCATTTTTGATATATTTTAGGCATATGGAAAAAAGGAAGGAAGAATGCCATGAAAATGCGTGTCTCAGCAGTGCAGTACCATCTGCATACGATACATAGCTTTGAAGATTTTGCAAATCAGGTTGAGCACTACGTCCGAAACGCCCAGGAGTACGACGCCGAGTTTTTGCTGTTTCCTGAATTGTTTACTACCCAACTCATGTCCATCGGCGACGAACACGGAAATGCTTTGCCGATCACGGCACTGCCGTCGTTCACCGAGCGGTATGTGCAGTTGTTTTCTTCCCTCGCGGCCAAGTACGACATGCACCTCATCGGCGGCACGCACATTATCGAGGAAAACGGCAAGCTGTACAACACCGCCTTTTTGTTCTATCCGGACGGACGGGTGGGCCAGCAAAAGAAAATCCACATCACGCCATGGGAAGTCAAAGGCTGGAACATGGGCGCGGGCGACTCGCTGCAAATTTTCGAGACCGACAAAGGCAAGGTCGCGCTGATTATTTGCTACGACATCGAGTTCCCCGAGTGGGTGCGCATCGCCAAGGCGCGCGGAGCGGACGTCATTTTCTGTCCGTCCTGCACCGACGACCGCCACGCTTTCCACCGCGTGCGCTACACGAGCCATGCGCGCACGATCGAAAACCAGGTGTACGTCGTTCTGACAGGGACGGTAGGCTCGCTGCCGACCGTCGACTTTATGCGTGCCAACTTCGGGCAGGCCGCGATTTTGACGCCGAACGATGTGCCGTTCCCGCCTCGCGGAGTGCTCGCCGAGGGCGAAATCAACCAGGACATGCTCGTGACCGCCGATCTCGACCTGTCGCTTTTGTACGAGGTGCGGGAAAAAGGCTCGGTCACCACCTGGCGCGACCGTCGCACAGACCTGTATCCCGATTGGAGCTAGCATACCGCGAACGGACGGAGGATGGATATGTACCGCAAAGAGCTGTATGTGTTTGAAGGGGACAAGCCGCGCAAGGCCGTCATCCGCAACTACAACCGCTCCGACTTTTTCGAGCTGATCCAGATTCAGGCGGAAAGCTTCCCGCCGCCGTTTCCATCCGAGCTGTGGTGGAACCAGGAGCAGCTCACCAACCACATTACGCTGTTTCCCGAGGGCGCGATTTGCGTGGAGGTGGACGGCGTGCTGGCCGGCTCGATGACCGGGCTGCTCGTGCCGTTCGATCCAGCGCACCCGGAGCACCAGTGGGCGGATGTGACCGACAACGGCTACATCCGCAACCACGATCCGGACGGGGACACGCTGTACATCGTCGACATTTGCATCCGGCCGAGTCACCGCAAGCTCGGACTCGGACAGCTCATGATGCAGGCGATGTACGAGCTGGTCGTGCAAAAAGGCTTGAAGCGGCTCTTGGGCGGCGGCAGAATGCCTGGTTACGGCCGCTACGCTGGCGAGTGGACGCCAGAGCAATACGTCGAGCGCGTGGTCGCCGGAGAGGTCAAAGACCCGGTGATCACGTTTCTCATGCGCTGTGGCCGTGTGCCCGTGCAAATTGTGCCGAACTATTTGGAGGACGAAGAGTCCCGCAACTACGCCGTGCTGATGGAGTGGAAAAACCCGTTTCTGGCACGCTAGGCGACAGACGATACACCGATTTTCTCACGCTCAGGAGGATGGATCCCGATGGAATTTGTACGCATTCAACATATTGACAACCCGCTGTTTGCGAAAATGCACCGTTTGATGCAGGAAGTTTTCCCGCCAGAAGAGGTTTTGGACTACGACCTGTGGAAAGAGCCGCTCGAAGACCCGGGCATTCGCGTGTTTGTCGCGGTACATGAAGGAGAAGTAGTCGGAGCCACCGAATACCGTTACTATCCCGACCTGAACGTCGCGATGACCGACTTTACGATTATCGGGCGGGAAGGGCTTGGCGTAGGCCGTTTTCTGGCGAGAGAGCGGCAAAAAGACCTGCTCGCGCTTGCAAAGGAAAACGGCAAGGAGCTGTACGGCATGTTTGCCGAAATTTACGATCCGTACCGCGTGGAGGAGCACAGCTTTGGCGGCATCAAGCCGATGGACCCGTTCGTGCGCCGCGAAGTTCTCTCCCACCTGGGCTACAAGCGCACGAATATCGCCTATGTGCACCCATCCTGGCAAAACGATGGCGAGGCCGTATCGGGGCTGGACCTTGGCTTCATGCCGACGAATGAAGAGCAGACGAGCCTGGAGGCAGAGTTGATCGTCACTTTCCTCAAACGCTATTACGCCGTGCTGCCGCAAAAGCCGCAAGCGTGGCTGGACATGGTGGCAGAGCTTGAGAGCAAGGAAAGCGTAGAGCTTCTCCCGATCTAAACGAATCAGACA
Source organism: Brevibacillus agri (assembly GCF_004117055.1). Taxonomy (NCBI): domain Bacteria; kingdom Bacillati; phylum Bacillota; class Bacilli; order Caryophanales; family Paenibacillaceae; genus Brevibacillus; species Brevibacillus agri. The sequence goes on along the minus strand of NZ_CP026363.1, from coordinate 3,325,692 downwards.
GCACGAACCGACACTCCTGTGGAGCTACTCATCCTGGCTTCACGGGAGTTTTTCTTCTCCCATCCGATAAGGCCAGACAGGAGTGACAAGAGTGAACGCGCAAAATCTCGCATCGATTCTTCTTTACATGGCCGTCCTGTTCCATCTGCTCGGCATGAGCGGCTGGGTCCAGGCGAAGCTGTCCCAGCCGATTCAGCTCGCGACGCTCGGACTCATGCTTGCGGCTTTGTTTGCGCTGCGCAAAAAGAAGCGCAAGACGAGACGCCGGGCGAGAAAGCCGCCAGCCGAAGTGGCTGTCATGCTGGACCGGGCGGAGGAAGGGGAGGCAGGAAAATGATCGGCGACATTCACATTCAGGCGATCCTCGACGCCTCGCATGACGGCATTATCGCGGTCGACCACGACTATACGATCATTTGGGTCAACCAGAACGCGACGGAAATACTCGGCTTGCCGCCAAACGTCGTCGGGGAGAAAATTACCCGCTACATCCCCAATTCGGACATGCTGCGCATTTTGGCAACCGGAAAAAAAGAAATCGGCGACATCGCCACCGTCCTGAATCGGCAAATCATCATCAACCGACTGCCGATCGTGGTGGAAGGAGAGGTCGTCGGGGCCGTCTCGACGTTCAAGGAAATTACGGACATCCAAAAGATGGAGCTGCGCATCCGCAAGCAAAGCATGGAAAGCGGGCTGGAAGCCAAGTTTCGGCTGGAGGATATCGTCGGCCAGTCCAAAGCGATGCGCGAGGCGAAGGAATGGGCAGAAACTTTCGCCAGAACGGATGCCACCGTGCTGATCCAGGGCGAGACCGGGACGGGCAAGGAGCTGTTTGCGCAGGGCATTCATTTGAGCAGCCAGCGGGCGACAGGCCCGTTTATCGCGGTCAATTGCGCCGCGCTCCCCGGAAACCTGCTGGAAAGCGAGCTGTTCGGATACGAGGAAGGGGCGTTTACAGGCGCGCGCAAAGGCGGGAAGCCCGGCCTGTTCGAGCTGGCGCACGGCGGAACACTGTTTCTCGACGAGATCGGGGAAATGTCGATCACGATCCAGGCGTTGCTGCTGCGCGTCCTCCAGGAGAAAAAGGTGCGCCGGATCAGCGGCGAGCGGATCGTCCCGGTCGATGTGCGGATTATCGCGGCGACCAACCGCAATCTGGAACAACTGATGGCGGAAAAGCTGTTTCGCTCGGACCTGTACTACCGCCTGAACGTGCTGACGCTGGAGCTGCCGCCGTTGCGCGAGCGCACGGAAGACATCCCGCTGTTGATGGAGGCGATCATGGAGGAAATCGCGCAGCGCGGCGACAGGCGACTACAGGGAGTGGACGAGTCTGTGTACCGGTTTCTTGCGCAATACGACTGGCCGGGCAATGTCCGCGAACTGCGCAATGTGGTCGAACGCATGGTGCTGCTGTGCAAAAGCGACCGTCTCGGACTGGAGGACACGTTGTTTTTGGCGAAAAAGCTCGCCCAGCGCAACGCCTTCCGGCAGCAGGAGCAAGACGAAGCAGAGGTAATCAGGAAGGTTTTGGAAATGACAAAAGGAAACAAGGGCGAGGCAGCGAAGTTGTTGGGGATGGATCGCACGACTCTGTGGAGAAAAATGAAGAAATATGGCGAAGTAGACTGATGTTGCAACAGCAACGAAAATGATGCGGATTGCAACAGAAGATTCATCTTTGAAGTCTGAAATTTACAGAAAATTAAAAACATAATGACTTGGCACGGGAGTTGCTTGCATATGGCTATAAGACGCACACCCGTGGAAAGGGAGGGAACACATGTCTACACAACCGATCATCCGTGTCGAAAACGTTTCGTTTGCCTATCAGGTGAGCCAGGATCAGCAGATTCCGGTGCTGCAAAACGTCTCCCTTGAAGTGTATCCCGGCGAGTATGTCGCCATTATCGGGCACAATGGGTCCGGGAAATCGACGTTGTCCAAACACCTCAACGGCATTTTGACGCCAAAGGAAGGCAACGTCTTTGTCAACGGCATCAATACGAAGGAAAAAGAGCGGATTCACGAAGTGCGAAGCCGCGTGGGAATGGTCTTTCAGCATCCGGATAACCAGATTGTCGCCACCATCGTCGAGGACGACGTGGCCTTTGGGCTGGAAAACATCGGGACGAGTGCGGAGGAAATGCGGGAACGGGTCGATTTTGCGCTGGAGGCAGTCGGAATGAGCGCCTTTCGCCATCGGCCGCCGCACCATCTGTCGGGCGGGCAAAAGCAGCGGATCGCGATTGCCGGCATTCTCGCCATGAAACCGCAATGCCTCGTTCTCGATGAAGCGACGAGCATGCTGGACAGCTACGGCAGGCAGGACATTCTCGCCGTCGTCCGCAAGCTGCACCGCGAAGGAATGACGATCGTGACCGTCACGCACCACATGTCAGAGGTGACGGAGGCGGATCGGGTCATCGTGATGGAGGGCGGCAAAATCGTGCTGGAAGGTACGCCGCGGGAAGTGTTCGCGCATCAGGACAGGCTGCGCGAGCTTCACCTCGACGTGCCGGACGCAAGCCGAATAGCCGCGCTCGTCCATGCCGAGCTGCCCGCTTTTTCCCCGGACCTGATCCACAATGCAGAAGTGGTGGCAGAGGTCGACCGTTTGTACGTCAGACAGGCGGAGGCGAGCGGCTCATGACGCAACCGATTGTCGATGTGCAAAAGCTGTCGCATGTGTACATGCAAGGAACGCCGCTCGCGCACGCGGCGTTGCAGGAAGTCAGCCTGCAGGCGAACGCGGGCGAATGCCTGGCGATTATCGGGCATACGGGTTCGGGCAAGTCGACCTTGATCCAGCATTTCAACGGGCTGATCCGCCCGCAGTCAGGGACGGTCATCGTGAACGGCATAGACGTATCCCAGCCGAAAATAGACATCCGGGCGCTGCGCAGGCAAGTAGGGCTGGTGTTCCAAAACCCCGAGGACCAGTTGTTCGAAAAGCTGGTCGGAGACGATGTCGCCTACGGCCCGTTCAAGATGGGACTGCCGCTGGAAGAGGTGAAAAACCGGGTAAAATGGGCGATGGACCTCGTCGGCCTGGACTTTCAGGAGATGAAGGATCGTCCCACCTACGCCCTGAGCGGCGGGCAAAAGCGCAAGGTCGCGCTCGCTGGCGTCCTGTCGCTGCAGCCGAAGGTGCTGGTGCTCGACGAGCCGACAGCCGGACTGGACCCGCGCTCCCGGCTGGAGCTGCTGGAGCGGATCAAACGGCTGAATCGCGAAGAAGGGCTTACCGTCATCTTCGTCTCGCACAACATGGAGGAAGTCGCGCAGCTCGCTGACCGCGTGTACGTCATGGCTAACGGGCAAGCCGTTTGCGAAGGGACTCCGCGGCACATTTTCGGCAATCAGGAGCTGTTGCGCGAACACCATATCGGCACGCCGGAATCGGTCGATATATTGTACCGCTTGCGCGAACGCGGCTACCCGATTGATCCGAAAGCCTACTTGCCGGAAGAGACTGCGTATGAAATCTTGAAGCTGATCCAGCGCTAGGGAGGGGAGCACATGTCAGCGGAATTTGAATTGACGCGCAATATTACCATCGGACAGTATTTGCCGACTGCTTCTGTCGTGCATCGGCTGGACCCGCGGTTCAAGCTCGGCGCTTTTGCCATCATGATCGTCGCGATCGCCATCTGCAATACATATGTGGGCAACCTGTTTGCGCTGGCGATCTGCCTGTGGCTGTTCCACGTATCGAAAATCCCGCTGCACTACGGCATCTCCGGGATCAAGCCGGCCGTTCCGTTCATCGTTATTTTGGCGATCATGCAGCTTTTGTTTTACGGCGAGATCGCAAACGGCGGCACGATCTACTTCCAGTACGGCTTCATCACCATATCGAGCGAGAGCATCCGGCTCGTCATCGTCTCCGCCATGCGCTTTGTCGAGGTGATTTTTCTCTCCAGCGTGCTGACGCTCTCCACCTCGACGACGGAACTGACGCACGGGATGGAGCGGCTGCTCGGTCCGTTGGAAAAAGTCAAGTTTCCGGTCCATGCGTTTGCGCTCATCATCACCATCGCCATTCGCTTCGTCCCGACGTTTGCGATGGAGATGGAAAAAATGATGAAGGCACAGGCGTCCCGCGGCGCCGACTTCGGCACAGGCGAGTGGTGGCGGATCGTGCAGCGGACGAAAGACATGTTTCCGATCATCATCCCGTTGTTCAACGTGGCGCTGTCCAGAGCCGAAGACCTGATTTTGGCGATGGAAGCGAGATGCTATACGCCAGGTGCGGCCCGGACGCGCTATACCCAGTACAAGGCGAAAGGCGGCGATTATGCCGCACTGCTGGCAAGCGTGGTCATTTCCGCAATCATGTTGGGAATACCGTGGTAGTAGGCGGGAGTTCTCCCTTCTGGGGATTCCATATATCGCTTGGCAAAAAGGAGGAGTAGGCATGGAAAAAGGATTGACCGTACGCAAGATCGTCATTGCAGGGGTGCTCGGAGCGATCGCGATTTTGCTCGGGGTCACGCGGCTCGGCTACATCCCCGTTCCGACGGCGGCTGGCAACGCCACCATCATGCACATCCCGGCCATCATCGGCGGCATCATGGAGGGCTGGGGCGTCGGTATGATTATTGGTCTCATTTTTGGAGTATCTTCCTTCCTGAACGCCACTGTGCCGCTGTTCAAAGATCCGCTGGTCGCGATCCTGCCGCGCCTGTTTATCGGGGTGACGGCGTACTTGACCTACGTCGGCCTGCGAAACGTCAACCAGTACCTGGCGATTGGCGCAGCCGGCTTTATCGGGGCGCTGACCAACACGATTCTCGTTCTCGGGATGGCGGTCATTCGCGGGTACATGCCGTTTGGCGTCGCGGCGACGGTTGCCGTGACAAACGGCTTGCCGGAAGCGGTCGTCTCGGTCATCGTGACGTTGGCGGTAGTCGCGGCGTGGAAAAAGCTGGGAAGCTCCGGGAGACAAAAATCGAAAATTTCAGGAGACTTGTAAGCCATGACAGGAACCATTGTCGATGTGCCCGGCATTCGCGTCGGGCATGCGCAAAATGAAGCAGCGCTGACGGGTTGCAGTGTCGTGTTGCTGGAAAAGCCGTCTGTGTGCGGCGTGGATGTCCGGGGCTCTGCCCCGGGCACCCGCGAGACGGATTTGCTGGACCCGCTCAATCTGGTCAGCGTCGTCCACGCCATCTGCCTGTCCGGTGGCAGTGCCTACGGCCTGGACGCGGCCTCAGGCGTGATGCAGTATTTGGAGGAAAAGGGCATCGGGCTGGACGTAGGCTACGGCGTCGTCCCGATTGTCCCGGCCGCCGTCCTGTTCGATTTGGCAGTCGGCGATTACCGGGTGCGGCCGGATCGGCAGATGGGCTATCAGGCGGCGCTGGCAGCAAGCTCGGAGACTGTCGCCCAAGGGAATGTCGGCGCGGGTACGGGCGCTTCCGTCGGCAAGCTGAACGGGTTTGCCCATGCGATGAAAAGCGGCCTCGGCAGCGCGTCGCTGACTTTGCCGAGCGGACTGGTCATCGGCGCACTGGTCGCGGTCAATGCGGTCGGTCATGTCGTGGAGCCGAAGACAGGGGTCATTCTCGCCGGGCCGCGCGATGAGCGGGGGGAGATTCGAGACAGCATGGACATGATGCTCCAGCATGCTTTTTCGCCGATTCCTCCGGGCACGAACACGACGATTGCCGTCGTCGCCAGCAATGCGAAGCTGACCAAGGCCCAGGCGCAAAAGGTTGCGCAAATGGCGCACGACGGGCTTGCCCGCACCATTCGCCCGATTCATACGATGTACGATGGCGACACGATTTTTGCCGTCGCCACCGATGAAGTAGGGGCGGCGGTCGATCTCGTCGGGGCGCTGTCGGCGGATGTGCTTGCCGAGGCCGTGATTCAGGCTGTCAAGGCGGCAAAGGAAGCGGGCGGCCTTCCGGCGTGGAGCAGTTACGACAGTTGACGCTTCGGCAGCTTTCTTTTCCACACATAGGAACGGATGGGAGGACGGGCAGATGAGTCAAGTAATATCCTTTGTTGACGAGCAAGAGGTTGTGCGTTTGACGCAGGAGCTGGTGCGGATTCCGAGTGTGTTTCGCCCGGAGCAGGCCGGGGCGAACGAGGAGCGGGTCGCCTTGTTTGTGGCCGACTATTTGCGCAAGATGGGGCTGCAAGTTTTTTATGAGGAAGTCGTGCCCGGCAGGCCCAACGTCATCGCTTTTTACGACTCCGGGAGACCGGGGAAAACGCTGCTGTTCGAAGCGCATACCGATGTCGTGACCGAAGGCGACCGGGATGCCTGGAGCTACGATCCGTTCGGAGCAGCCATTTCCGGCGGCCGCATCTACGGACGTGGCTCTTGCGACACAAAAGGAAACCTCGCTGCCGCCATTTGCGCGGTCAAGGCCATCCAGCGCTCCAAGGAGGCGTTCGCCGGAAAAATTTTGCTGTGCATCCCGTGCGACGAGGAAGGCATGATGATCGGGATCAAAGACTTTATCCGCAAAGGCTGGGCGCAAGGGGTTGACGCCGCGATCATCTGCGAGCCGGAGGAAAACCAGCTTTGCGTCACGCAAAAAGGAGCGATGCGGGCGATCTTGCGCACGTACGGCAAAATGGCGCACGGAGCGATGCCGCTGACCGGAATCAATCCGAACACGCGGATGGCCCGGGCGATCGTCGCCCTCGAGGAGCTGGAGCGGAGGGAAATGGCGCGGCTTGGCGAACACCCGATGCTTGGCTGGCCGAGCATCACGCCTACGATTGTGCAGGCGCCTGTCAAGGGCGATGCCCAGATCAACGTCGTGCCGGACCAGTGCATGACGACGCTCGATATTCGAACCGTCCCGGGTCAGGACCACGAGCAGTTGCACGGCGAAATGCAGGCGATCCTCGAAGCGCTGGCCCGCGAGGACGACAAGTTCAGGGCGACGCTGGAAGTGATCGAGGAGCGGCCGTGGACGTTGACCGGAATGGAGGAGGAAGTCGTGACTTCGGTAGCCAGCGCGTATCGGGAAATTACGAAAAGAGAGCCTGTCTACAACGGCGTGCCCGGCGCGACAGACGGCACCTTTTTGCACAAGGCCGGCATTCCGATCTTGACGACGGGGGCGGGTGATCGCCACATTCCCCATCATGCCGACGAGTACGTGGACATTGACCAGTTGGTCGAATCGACGCAACTGTTTGCCTTGTCTGCCCTGACGTTTTTGACGCAGCCTGTCCGGGCGTGACGGAAAAGACGGACTTTGCCCAAGCGCGCGGCAAAGTCTTTTTTCGCGTGCAGGCACTTAAAGAAGCACGGGAGCAAGCCTGTCTGCCTCGGCTCTTGGCTTGGCAAAACTTGCAGTCACGGCGCAAAGACTGTAACTTTTCCCCTGCAAGTCGCGTCTTACCATTTTGTGAGAGCATTGTTTTTATAAAAACTTGCTTAATCTATCCAAATTTTTTTACAATAGAGTCTGTTACATAGAATACATAGGCAAGATGAGAGGGAGGCCGGACCCATGAATATGCGCTGGAACTTGGACGTTTTGTACACGTCGTTCGACTCGCCAAAGTGCAAGCAAGACTGGGAAAAACTATGCCGGGAGATGGACGAGGTAAAAAGCTGGGCAGCCTCAAGCCTGCAAACGACCGATGACGCCGTCCAGAAAATGGAGGCGTACATTACCCGGATGACTTCGATTTTGCAGACCCAATACCGCCTGTACGCGTTTGGCGAGCTGACGGCAAGCGTGGACGCGAAAAACGAAAAAGCGCTGCAATTCATCGAAAAAGTGCAGGAGCAGTCCGTCGAGCTGGTAGAGCCGGGCGTGCTGTTCCAAAAATGGCTCGGCCAACTGGACAATTTGAGCGAGCTGATTTGCCAGTCCGAGCTGCTGGAAACGCATCGCTTCATGCTGACCGAATTGTCCGAGAAGAGCAAGTACATGCTCAGCGAAAAAGAAGAAATCATTTTGGCGAAAATGAAAAACACAGGCTCCAACGCCTGGACGAAGCTGCAGGAAATGCTGACCTCGACGCTCTTGGTAGACATCACCATCGACGGAGAGGCCAAACAGCTTCCGCTGCCTGTCGTGCGCAACATGGCGCATGAAAAAGACGCCGAGCTGCGCAAGGCGGCTTACGAGGCAGAGCTTGCCGCTTACAAAAAGATCGAGGAATCGTCAGCGGCGAGCTTGAACGGGATCAAGGGAGAAGTCATCACCGTAGCCAAGCTTCGCGGCTATGAGTCGCCGCTGGAAAAAACATTGCTCGACTCGCGCATGGACAAGGCGACGTTGGACGCGATGCTTGCCGCGATGAAGGAAAGCTTGCCGGCCTTTACGAAGTACTTCCGGGCAAAAGCAAAGCTGCTCGGACACGAAAACGGCTTGCCGTTCTACGACCTGTTTGCTCCGGTGGGCGAAGCCGACATGCGCTTTACGTATCAGGAAGCGCGCGACTTTATTGTCAAGCACTTTGGTAGCTTTAGCGAAAAGCTGGCGAATTATGCCGCCCGCGCTTTTGACAACCAGTGGATTGACGCCGAGACTCGCGAAGGCAAGCGCGGCGGAGCGTTTTGCTACAACCTGCACATGGTCGGGGAGAGCCGGATCATGGCGAACTACACAGGCAGCTACAACGACGTCAGCACGTTGGCACACGAGCTGGGACACGGCTACCATGGCGAATGTCTCGTGCAGGAAGCGTTCTACAACAGCGATTACCCGATGCCGATCGCGGAAACCGCGTCGATTTTGTGTGAGACGATCATTGCCAAGGCCGCTTTGGCCCAGGCGACCCCAGAGGAAGCCTTTTCCATTCTGGAAAACGACATCTCCGGCGCAAGCCAGGTCATTGTCGATATTTACAGCCGCTACCTGTTTGAAACGGCCGTCTTTGCCCGCCGCGCAGAAGGCTCCCTGTCTGTCAACGAGCTGAAGGAACTGATGCTGCAAGCGCAAAAGGACGCCTACGGAGAGGGGCTTGACCATGCTGTGCTGCACCCGTACATGTGGGTGTGCAAGCCGCATTACTACAGTGCCGATTTCAACTTCTACAACTTCCCGTACGCCTTTGGCTTGCTGTTCGCAAAAGGCTTGTACGCCGAGTACGTGAAGCGCGGCGAAGCGTTTGTCCAGCAGTATGACGAGCTTTTGTCTGTCACAGGCAAAATGAGCATTGCCGATGTGGCCGCGATCATGGACGTCGACGTGCGCTCGGTTGACTTCTGGCGCAACTCGCTTGCGCTGATTGCCAAAGATATTGATACGTTTGTGGAGCTGGCCGCTGCGCGTGCGTAAAGCCCACAGCCCACAGGAAAAAACGTCCGATCGTCATGTCGGGCGTTTTTTTGCGCATAGCAACGAACCGACCGGGAGAAAGTAAGAAAAAACAAATGAGGTGATTACGTGGTAAACGGATTGCAGTTACTCGACCTACTACGGGAAACAGAGAACAAAATGCTGCATCTACATAGAGCCATAGACAGAGTCAGCAGCGAACCTGATTTCAAAGAGTCGGTCAGCGTTCTCACCGTAGTTGTGCGCGATTACCAGCTTCAGCTCGACAAGATGAAGCAGGCCTTGGGCAAAATCGAAATTGGGGCCAACCAGACACCTCCCCAGGCCGGACACAACACGGAAATTCATTGATCCGAACTCACAGGAAAACAGCCCACAACCTGGTGACAGGTGTGGGCCGTTTTTTCGGGGGATTGCTACTGGAATTCGGCGTAGCGCTTGACGCCGTAGAACGGATACAGCTTGTGCATGTACTCCACCTTGCCGTAGCGAACGTCTTCGCCGTTTGCATGGACGATGGTGCCATTGCCCAAGTAGATCGCTACGTGGGACACGCGTCCTTTTCCGAGCGAATCGTAAAACAGCAGGTCGCCCGGCTGCGCTTGCTCGAGCGGAATGGATACGCCCCCGCGGAATTGATCCTCGGATGTACGCGGAAGTGTAACCCCGAGGCGGCTAAATACGTATGAAGTAAAGCCGCTGCAATCAAATCCGTCCGGTGTGGTTCCTCCGAGCACATACGGAGTTTTGAGCAGTGGTTCAAAGATCGATTCGAGACGGTGCAGGCTTGCGGAATCGACATCGCCTGCGAACGCAACGTCAGGGGCGAGCTTTGGACTCAAGTAAGCGGAGAAGACGTAGGCTTCATCATCTTCGAACTCGATTTTGGTCCACTCGCTGCCAGTCTCGACGACTTCAACCACGTCACCGAACTTCAGCTTGCCTAAAATTCTCGCATCCGTCGACGCTTTTTTGCGCACATTCAGCACGTCTACCGTCACGCGCGCTTTTTCGCCAGCCGTCAGTTCTTCCGGCTCGTTGTTGGCGGAGTCAATCGAGGCGGCTACGACATCGAGAGGGACGTCGGCTGCACCGCCTGTCGACAGGCTGCCTTCAGGCAAGGACAAAGTCTGGCCAATCGACAGTTGATCGCTTTTCAGTTGGTTCACTTGCATGAGCTGGCTGACCGTAGTCTGGTGCTCACGGGCAATTTTGCTCAACGTGTCCCCTGCTGATACTACATACACTCCAGAGGCGGCGTGAGCAGCAGTAGGCAGCAGAGTGAAGAGGGCGAGGGAGGTGAGTAGCTTCGAAGTAAGTTTCATATCATCGTCTCCACCAATCTACTATTTTCTGCATATCTAGATAAAATTCTAGCGGATTTTCAATGGTAAATCTATGAAAAAATGATGTAGAAAAAAAGATTTCAAAAACTATTGCAAAGTTGGTAGAAGACATGCTATATTACAGAAGTGCCCACGAGAGTGAGCAAAAGTTGGAAATAAACCACATGGAGCTGTGGTGAAGTTGGAGTTCACGCCGGTCTGTCACACCGGAGGTCGCGGGTTCGAGTCCCGTCAGCTCCGCCATTCTTCGATACACGAATGGCGAATATTATCTATGCCGGTGTAGCTCAATTGGTAGAGCACCTGACTTGTAATCAGGGGGTTGTGGGTTCGATTCCTATCGCCGGCACCACGTTTTCATTTGCGGTCGTGGCGGAATTGGCAGACGCGCTAGATTCAGGTTCTAGTGGTGGCAACACCGTGGAGGTTCAAGTCCTCTCGACCGCACCATACCAGTAAACGACAGGCTTTTGGGCTGCTTTTTCCGGCAGAACAAAAGCCTTTTTGCTATTCATGATCTGGATTAGGCTGACACTGCTGGCAGCGGCAGGCTTGTCCCGCTTCCAGCTACACGCAAGCGAGCGGCTGCGACTCCGGCCGCCCCGCCGCCTGGGAGACGGGCGTGAGCTTCGTCGAATACCTGGGCCGGGTCCGAATCCGCAAAGGCCAGGAGCTGCTCCAGTTGTCGGACAAAGATTTGCATCTGATTGCGCAGGAAACCGGGTTTGCCAACGATTATTATTTCAGCCGAAAGTTTAAGCAGATTGTGGGCGTTCCGCTGACGGTGTACAGAAAGCAGCCGAAACGAATCGCCGTCCTGATGCCGCACGCCACAGTATGCCTGCTGGCCTGGGGATCGTCCCGGTGTTTGGCGTCGTCGGCTTGTGGATGGAGCCGTGGCTGACTGCTCATTACCGGGAGCGGCTCGACTGCTCAGGTTTCAGGCAAGGGGAGTGGTACAGCGACAAAACCGTCCAGTGGCTCGCGGCGAATCCGCCCGACCTCATCATGGTGTATCGGGAAGAGTACACCGAGAGCTTGTGGGAGATCGCCCCGGTGTTCACGATTCCCGAGGAATGCAGCGATTGGCGGGAGGAACTGCTCGTGCTCGCGGCAGCCGTGGGGCGTCGCGAACAGGCAGAACGCTGGCTCCTGCTGTTTGACGAAAGAGCTTTGGCGGTAAAAAACAAGCTGGTCGTCCAGCGTGCCCGAGGCGAGACGTTTTTGATCGAGAAAATCGTCTCGGGCAAATGCTACGTTTACAGCAACATGACGAGCATGGGCGGGTGTCTGATATACGATGTGCTGGGCTTGCAGCCGCCGACTGCCGTGCAGCGGAACATGATCGAAAAAGGGCTGCTGAACATACACGTCCCGCTGGACGATCTGCCCGATTACTCCGCCGATCACATTTTTTTGTTCCTCTATCATTCGCATTGGCCCCCCGCCGAGTGCGAGGTATTGGAGTCGAGCGTGTGGCGCGGTCTGCCGGCAGTAAAAAACGGCCGCGTGTACGAGCCGGACCCGAATGTTTTTTACGGGTACGATCCTTTGGCGATGGAGAAGCAATTGGACTGGCTGGAGGAAAATGGTCCAGTCACATTTCGGCTGAATTTTCGTCATTTGTCTGCATGGACAAACTTTCTGCCCTCTTGATACGCTTGATTCGATAATAATTCTCATGAATGCGACCGCGACACTTGTTCATCCGAACGGAAAAGAGCTTGCCGTGCTCGGCGACAACTTCGGGCGGGGCGGGGAAGCGATCTACCATGCGATCGGCTTCAAGGCCAATGAGCGGGTGCAGCGTGAAGTGATCGACAGCGGCGCACAGTACCAGGCGATTTCGCTTGAGCTGCTCCAAGAATACGCCGACGCAGACATCGTGTTTCTCTGCTCATGGGACCAAACGACCGAGGAAGAGCTGAAGGCGGTTGTCGATAGCGGAGTGTGGAGGCAGCTTCCGGCTGTCCGGGAGAATCGCGTCATCGTCCTCGATTACAAAACCTTTTTCTACTTTGACCCGATATCCGTCCTCGGCCAGATCGAGGCGTTGGCCGACGTGATCGAGCGCACAACGGGGCGAAACAGAAGCAGTGAGGTCCGAGGTTTCTGGCACGATGGGGGGGGCGGGCCAGTCCTAGAAATTTCTTTGACATGTCTAGTTTTTATGATACAATAGCAAAGGCGATTGAGATTTGAACAGTCGTGATTGTTCCAACATTCGCATTCTCTAACAGATTGCCTGGACGCGTTCCAGGTTTTTTTATATGCTTTTCAGCTTGGAGCGGCATGAATGAAAAGAACCTGGCAAAACTGCCCAGGTTCTTTTTGATTGCGCCTAAAAAGACACGATGATATAATCAGAGCACACGAGTGTACTCAATTTTATGGTTAGTGGTATCTCATTTTACACTTTAATTGTATCACCCGCACAAACACCTGTCAAATGCTTTTTCACAATGGAATGGTTAGGGGAGATCGGAATGAGTGCTTTGGTCCTCGGTTTTCAGGAAATGGAAAAAACAGCGCGGTTGCTCGTTGGCGGCAAAGGGATCAATCTGGGGGAGCTATCGAAAATCCCCGGCATACAAGTCCCGGAAGGATTTTGTATGACCACAGCGGGCTATCAAAAAGCCATCGAACAAAACGAGACGTATCATGCTTTGCTGGATCGACTGGCGAGGCTGAGCGCAGAAGACCGGGAGCCAATTGGTGAAATCAGCAGGCAGCTTCGGCAAATTATCAGGGAAGCCGAAATTCCCGCCGATGTGGTCGAAGCCGTGACGCACTATCTCTCCCGCTTTGGAGCGGAACACGCTTATGCCGTGCGCTCGAGTGCGACTGCGGAAGATTTGCCGCACGCTTCTTTTGCTGGTCAACAGGACACCTATTTGAACATCATCGGCATAGAAGCCATTTTGCAGCATATGAGCCAATGCTGGGCGTCGCTGTTTACGGATCGCGCGGTCATTTACCGGATGCAAAACGGATTTGACCACCGCCATGTTTCTTTATCCGTCATCGTACAAAGGATGGTTTTCCCTCACGCTTCCGGGATTTTGTTTACCGCCGACCCGATTACAGCCAACCGGAAGCTGCTGTCTATCGACGCCAGTTTTGGACTTGGCGAAGCACTCGTCTCTGGCCTCGTATCCGCCGATTGTTATCGAGTAAAGGACGGGGACATCGTCGACAAAAGGATCGCAACCAAAACGTTGGCGATTTACGGACGAAAAGAAGGCGGGACGCAGACGGAGCAGATCGAGCCTGAGCGGCAAAAGGCGCAAACTCTTACCGACCCGCAAATTTTGCAACTGGCACGCATCGGCAGACAGATCGAAGCTTATTTGGGCTGCCCGCAAGATATCGAATGGTGTTTGGCTGACGATACGTTTTACATTGTCCAGAGCCGTCCGATTACGACTTTGTACCCCATCCCGGAAGCGAACGATCAAGACAATCACGTCTACGTATCGGTGGGCCACCAGCAAATGATGACCGACCCGATGAAGCCTTTGGGCATGTCTGTTTTTCTGTTGACGACGAATGCCCCCATGCACAAAGCCGGTGGCAGGCTGTTTGTCGATGTGACAAAGATGCTCGCTACACCTGACAGCAGGCAAATGCTGATAAATACATTGGGACAATCCGACCCGCTCATAAAAGACGCGCTGCTGACGATCATCGAGCGAGATTTTATCCGATTGTCACCAACAGATGACAAAGAACAGTCCCCCGGCAACAGCAATCCAGATAGGCTGCCCGCCAGTTTGGAAACACCGATCGAAGACGATCCGGCCATCGTCGCTGAGTTGATTGCGCGCAATCAAAACGCGCTCGAACAGGTAAAGCAAACCATCCAAACGAAATCCGGGCCTGATTTGTTTTCCTTTATTCTCGAAGACATCCAGCAGTTAAAGCAGGTGTTATTTGTCCCGAAAAACTTGGGCGTGATTATGGCTGCGCTGAATGCTTCGGCATGGATCAACGAAAAAATGAACGAGTGGCTGGGTGAAAAAAACGTAGCAGACACGCTTTCCCAATCGGTGCCAAACAACATTACGTCGGAAATGGGGCTGGCGCTCCTTGATGTTGCTGATGCGATTCGCCCTTATCCAAAGGTCATTGACTATTTGCAGCACGCACAAGCAGATCACTTTTGGGAGGAACTGCTCAAACTGGATGGCGGACAGGAAGCGCATGACGCGATCCAGGCGTATCTCGAAAAATACGGAATGCGCTGTGCCGGAGAAATTGATCTGACGAGAACGCGTTGGAGTGAAAACCCGCTCACGCTCGTCCCCATGATTTTGGGCAACATCAAAAACTTTGAGCCGAACGCTGGCAAGCGGAAATTTGAGCAAGGGCGACAGGAAGCGCTTAAAAAAGAACAAGAGATCATCGAGCGAGTAAAGCAATTGCCGGACGGGGAACAAAAAGCAAAAGAAACGAAACAAATGATCGACCGCATCCGAAACTTCATCGGTTATCGCGAATATCCCAAATACAGCATCTTGAATCGCTACTTCGTCTATAAGCAAGCTTTGCTGAAAGAAGCCGAACAACTCGTACAAGCGGGTGTTCTTCGCGAAAAAGAAGACGTGTACTATCTCACTTTGGAAGAGTTTCACGAAGTGGTGCGCACGAACAAGCTGGACCAGCAGGTCATCAGCCAACGAAAAGAAGACTACCAATTTTTCGAAAAGCTGACACCGCCGCGTGTCATCACGTCTGATGGTGAAATCATTGCGGGCAAGTACAAGCGGGAAAGCTTGCCCGCCAATGCGCTTGCAGGTCTTGCTGTTTCTGCCGGAGTGATCGAGGGGCGGGCGCGTGTCATTTTACACATGGAAGAGGCGAACCTGGAAGAAGGGGATATACTGGTCACCTCCTTTACTGACCCGGGCTGGACACCTTTGTTTGTATCGGTCAAAGGTCTGGTCACCGAAGTGGGCGGACTGATGACCCACGGGGCAGTAATCGCGCGTGAATACGGCTTGCCGGCCGTTGTCGGCGTGGAAAACGCCACCCGTCTCATAAAAGACGGGCAACGCATTCGCGTGCACGGAACAGAGGGGTATGTGGAGATTTTGTGATGGCTGAAGCCGTCAAGCTCGCGAGCGAGTCGAGTAGATGAGCGGTTGCCTTTGGTTGCAAGGCAGGACGAGCGATCAAAGAAAGTTTTTCGACCAAGGAAGGTTGAAGAACTTTCTTTTTTTCGCTACAATCAGAATGATGATAATGAATTTCATTTTCAAAAATAAAAGCTTCATGCCTGAAACACCGCAGGCTGTTCCTGACCTGGCGTGAAGCATAGCGCCATTTTGTCCAGAAGAAAACGAGAAAAACCGGGCGGGGCGCTCGGCGTGATCGGCGAGAACGATGCAGAATGGCGACTTAGAGACAGACCGCAGCAGCAAGGACGGTCTGCCTTTTTGCGCCAGAAAAAGCGCAGGCGGATGTCCACCGTCCGGCTGCTCACCTGTTCCTTGAAAACTGTCCAAGATTTGCGGGTTGCTCGCCGCGTCAAGCGTGGGATACAGTAGAGTGGCGAGCATTGTGATCGACACGTTGCAGGCTTGCAGCATTCGCAAGCTTTTTTGCGCGAGCCGAAAAAAGAGACAGCACGAATGAAAGCGAGGGAGTAGAGGAGCATGAACAAATTCCGGTTCATAGGCATCAGTGTGATGACAACAGCCTTCCTGTTTTCAGCGTGTACGGCAGTCCTTCCCACACCTGCATCTGCCCTGGGCACAGCAGAGCTTTCCCCTGCAGAGCAGCGCGAAGCTTTTTTGGACAAAATGGACATCAAAGACAAAGAAGTCCTCGGCTTTTACCATACGACGATGGAAGGCAGCTCTGACGCGCGCAAGCACAATATCAAGAAGGCGCTGAAAAAGATCAACCAGGAAAAAATCAAGCCGCAAGCTGTTTTTTCTTTTAATGAAGAAGTAGGCAATTCCAACATAGAGGAAGACGGCTGGGAAAAGGCAGGGACGATCTTGAACGGGCAGCTTGTCGACGACTTCGGCGGCGGGATTTGCCAAGTATCCAGCACGCTGTACAATGCGACAGCGGAAGCCGGGATGACGATCGTGGAGCGGCACAATCACAGCAAGTCGGTGGGCTACGTGCCGGCAGGCCAGGACGCAACGGTAGCTTACGGCGTCCTCGATTTTCAGTTCCAGAACCCGTACGACTTTCCTGTCAAAATAAAAGCGAAAGCGTACAACGAAAACGATGTAGTCATCGCCATCGTCCGCGCATCATGACAACAACGCAAAAGCAGGGGGACATCAAATTGGGATGTACCTCCTGTTTTTTTTGTCTGCTATAAATGTAAAATAATGGATGTACCGAAACATTATTTGGTTTTGAGGCAGGCATTCCTGACCATACTGTGTGAAAAGGAGGTGCCGTGATGTACGTACAGGTGACAGGTGACCCGCATAATCAGCGCGTGGTCGTCATGGGCGAGCCTTTGGGCTCTTGCCAGGAGGATGGCTACTATCTTTTGCCTGGTCGGCTTGTCGCAGCGCTAAAGCCGGAAGATTTGCCTGTCGGGATGGCATTCAGACTCCAGGGCGCCCTTCCTTCGGGGTATGGATTTTATCGGGAGGACTCGGTTGTCTTTCGCAGGAGAAACGATTCCTCCGCACTTTGGATCGAGGTAACTTCCACCTATGTCATCTCGGAATGGGATGGCTTGTTTTCGCTGGACGCGACCGTTCAGGCGCGCCGAGCGGTCATTGAGCAGCACCCGCAGCTCGCGTTTGTCCTCTGCGAAAAAAAAGAGCAGGTCGTGCGCCTTCGTTACGGGTTCATGTGGAGCTCGGAGGAGGAGACGGATTTGGAGAGCGCGCTGGAAGCGATTTGCGATACAGTGTTTGAAGTGGAGGCGCGCGGCAACGCCAGGCTCTGGCCGGGCTATGACAACTGCTTTGACGAGTATTGACCGGCTGTTTTTCGTCCTCTTTCCCATGATATAGTAAATGGGAGCGACAAGCTTTCATAAGGAGAGGACAAAATGGAACAGATCCGCAATATTTACTGTGTGGGCCGCAATTACCGGCTGCATGCGGCCGAACTGGGGAACGACGTACCGAAAAAACCGATGATTTTTGCCAAGCCGACACACGCTCTGGCTGTGACGAACGGACAGGAGATCGAGCTGCCTGGGACGCGCGGAGAGCTTCATTATGAAGCGGAGCTGGTCGTGCATCTGGCACGGCCGTATGAACCGGGCTGCACGCTTGCCGAGCTGGTCGACAAGATCGCCCTTGGCATTGATTTTACTTTGCGCGATGTGCAGAGCGAGCTGAAGAGTGCAGGCCATCCGTGGCTGCTTGCCAAAGGCTTCCCTCATTCCGCGATCTTGACGCCGTTTCACCCGTTTCCAGGGCTTGCGGCGATGCAGCAGACAGACTTTTCCCTGCTCAAAAACGGCGAGCAGGTGCAGCGGGGAAATATTCGCGATGTGATTTTTAATCTGGAGACGATCATTGCTTACGTCGCGGAGCATTTTGGCTTGGGTCAGGGCGATGTGATTTACACGGGGACTCCTGCGGGTGTCGGACCGGTCGCCGATGGCGATGTGCTGACCCTCAAATGGGGCGACGAAGAGTGGGGCCAGTTTACGGCCAAACTGAAATAAAAACGGGCAGTTATGCCGGGTGAAAAGACCCATCTTCTGACAGGATCAGGCAGAAGATGGGTTTTTGTTTGAAAAAGCGCCATTGAAACCGATTCTCAACTGTGTCTGGTTCTATGGAACTAAAAGGCAGGAATGGCCTGTTGTGCGCCTTGTTTTCTGATTAGTCCGATGCTACTAATTCCATGATTGGTAAATTTTACGGTCTTATCCTCCCGTTTCCTCCTGGGGTAATCTGTCCATGTACCCACGACGGGTGCCACAACATGACAAGGAGGAAAAGAAAGTGACGAAACGAGATTGGGTAATGAAGTCAACAGTAGCAGTCATGCTGAGTACGTCCCTGTTAATGGGTGGTCAAGTTGGACAGGCGGCCGCTAAGACGCAAGATTCGAAACAGTCTGATGTTGTACAGATCGCGACATCTTTGATTGGGAAAGATTATGAATATAAAGCAAAAGGTCCAAAACAGTTCGGGTCTGCAGAGCTGGCTACGTACACGTACAAGCAAATCGGCATTTCCATTGGCAGCACGATTTCGAGCTTGTCCAAAGCAGGCAAAAAAGTCTCCCAAAACAGCGTAGAGCCGGGAGACCTGGTGTTCTTCTCGTCCAATGGAACAGGAAGCCCCACATTTATGGGCATATACATAGGCAATGACCAATTTGTCTACTCCTCTCAAAGCGAGGATGCCGTCGTCCTGAAAAGCTATTCGGAATACAGCAATAAGTTCGTCGGCGCACGCCGCATTTTGGATGAGACAAGCTCTTCCGACAATTCCGGCAGCAAGCCGGAGCAACCGGCAAGCAATCTGGCCGACAAGGTCATCAAGATCGGCGAGAAATACATGGGCACGAAGTACAAATACGGCTCCAGCAGCAGCACGACCAAGACGTTTGACTGCTCGTCCTTTACCCAGCGCGTCTTCAAGGAAGCGGGAATCACGTTGCCGCGCGACTCCCACCAGCAATCGACCGTAGGGACGACTGTGTCCAAGAAGAACTTGCAAAAAGGCGACCTGGTCTTCATGAAGGCTTCTGTCAACAGCTCTTCTGACCGGATTACGCACGTGGCGATCTACGCCGGAGACGGCAAAATTTTGCACACGTACGGCAGCCCGGGCGTGACGTACTCCAAGTTCGACGGAACGAACTGGGAGAAGCGCGTGGTCAAAATCAAACGCGTCCTGTAGCCGCTAAAGGCTCCCCTAACTGCATACGGTAAACACCGTTCAGTCGGCTCTCGTGCTCGTGTGCATGAGAGCCTTTGTTATGTTTGACGCAGAACGCCGCGAATTGTTACGGGTGCGGCGCTTGCCAATTTTTGCAATGCTCCACGGATAAATTTTTGTTAGAATAGACAGTAAAGAGGAAATATTGAGAAAATGTAGAACTTCTATATTCTACATACTTAAAAAGCGTGGGGGTGTTTCACTTGCAATTGAACATGCCAGCAAAATACAATTTCGCCGTACAAGTGGATGAGTGGGCCAGAAAAAATCCGGAGAGACGCGCTGTCTGGGAGCTGGACGAGCAAGGGAACGAACGAGTTTTGACCTATGAGGAGCTGCGCCGCTATTCCAACCGGATCGCGAATGCGCTTAGTTCCGTCGGGATTGGGGAAAAGGACCGGGTGCTTGTGCTCGTCTCCCGCGGGACGCTCGCCTACGGGCTGTACCTCGCTTTGCTGAAGCTGGGCGCGGTCATTTTGCCCGGCTCGGAAATGTTGCGCTACAAGGACATCGAGTACCGGGTGAACCACGCCAAGGCCAAGGCTGTCATCAGCTTCGAGGGCGTGCTGGACGAGGTCGATCAGACCCGCGGCAATTGTCCCAGTCTGGCGCACTACATTACGACAGGCGAAGGGAAAGAAGGCTGGGTAGCCCTGGCGGGAATCATGGAAGGGCAGGCCGAGGAATTTACGGCAGTAGATACGGATGCGGACGAACTGGCATTTTTGTCCTATACGTCCGGGACTACGGGCGGTCCGAAAGGGGTTATGCACGTCCACGGCTGGCCGTTCGCGCATTTGGCGGTGGCGGCAAAGCAGTGGCTCGACGTGCGCGAAGGCGACCTGGTGTGGGCGACAGCAGGCCCTGGCTGGGCCAAATGGATCTGGAGTCCGTTCGTCTCGACATTGGGGATGGGAGCGACGGCGTTTGTGTACAAAGGGCGGTTCGTTGCGGAAAATTATTTGGCGATTTTGCAAAAATACCCGGTGTCCGTCCTCTGCGCGACTCCGACCGAGTACAGGCTGATGGCCAAAGTATCCGATCTGGGCGAGTACAAGCTGCAAGCGCTGCGCTCGGCATGCTCGGCAGGGGAGCCGCTCAACCGCGAAGTGATTGATACGTTCCGCCGCGAGTTCCAGTTGACGGTGCGCGATGGCTACGGACAGACGGAAAGCACGCTGTTGGTCGGGACCTTCGTCGGCATGGAGCCAAAGCCCGGCTCGATGGGCAAGCCTTCGCCGGTCGTGCGCATCGCGATTATCGACGAGGAGGGCCACGAGCTGCCTGTCGGCAAGGTCGGGGATATTGCGATCGACCGCAACCTCGTGGCGCTGTTCAAAGGGTACCTGGACGATCCTGAGCGCACTGCGCGAGCGTTCCGGGGCGACTGGTACGTCACCGGCGACCAGGGCCGCATGGACGAGGACGGCTACATCTGGTTCGAGGGCCGCTCGGATGACATCATCATTTCCGGCGGGTACACGATCGGGCCGTTCGAGGTGGAGGACGCGCTGGTCAAGCATCCGGCAGTAGCCGAATGTGCGGCGGTCGCAAGCCCCGATCCCGAGCGCGGACACGTTGTGAAAGCGTTTGTTATTTTGAAAAAGGGCCATGCCCCTTCCGACGGACTCGTCTCGGAGCTGCAAGATCACGTGAAAACGTTGACAGCCCCGTACAAATACCCGCGCAAGATCGAATTTGTCCAGGAGCTGCCGAAGACGACCTCCGGCAAAATCAGGCGCATCGAGCTGCGCCAGCAGGAAGCGAAGACGCTCCGCTCTTAAAAAAAACGTGCGCCTTACGAAATTGTAAGCTTGCTGTAAGTGGATTCGATGGGAGAAAACATGCGCATTCCCTACAATGGAGTTGTCAGAGAAGGCAAGGGGGAATGCGGCATGAACCAGCTTTCCGTTCCGGTAGGAGGAAATGCGAAACCATATACAGCAACAGCAGCAACGGCCAGGGAGCGCTCGCAAAAACGGAGCGTTTCCTGGAGAAAAAGAGCGGGCATCGTGCTTGTCGCGATGCTGGTGGCGGCGATTCTGGCCCCGCTGTTGCTCACCTGGGCAGGAAACCTGTGGATTGACGAGCAGAAGCTGGCGGCTGTCCAGCATCCGGCAAAGGGCGTCTACGTCAAGCTGGATGAGATGCCCGACTACGTGTGGAAGGCGTTTGTCGCGATTGAGGACCATCGCTATATGCAACATCCCGGGGTGGACCCGTACGGTCTGGCCCGCGCGATCTGGGTAGATGTGCGGGAAGGCGCCTACGTGCAGGGCGGAAGCACGATCACGATGCAATTGGCCCGCAACCTGTTTTTGACCCATGACAAAACGATGGGCAGAAAAATCAAGGAAATGGCGATCGCCTTGCAACTGGAGCAGCGCTACAGCAAAAAAGAACTGCTGGAAATGTACCTGAACGTCATCTACTTCGGGCATGGGCACTACGGCATCGGCGAAGCGGCCGAGTTTTACTTCGGCAAGCCGGTCGCAGCGCCGGGCGTTGGCGCCTCCACCTCGCTGACCATGGGAGAAACCGCGATTCTCGCTTCTTTGCCGAAAGCGCCGGAGGCCTACTCGCCCGTAAAGCATTGGGAAAAGGCCAAAGCGCGTCAGCAGGTGGTGCTGGACCGAATGGCCGAACTGCACGTCATCGACCAGGAGACGCTCAAGCAGGCGAAGCAGGAGCAAGTCGTGGTCAAGGCACAGAGCGGGCTGAAGCCAGCTTTGAAGCAGTAACAAGCGAAGAGTGTCCTCTGTCGATAGGGCAGGGGACTTTTTTCGTTTGGGTCAAAAGCGGGCTGACAGGTTGTGAAACAGACCTTGCGCGCAACGCCATGCTGTCCGCTTCCGGCGCATGACGGCGTGGGGTATGCTGCCAGTCGGTTCGGATGGGGTGACGCGGTGCGTGACGCTGATGGAGCGTCACGGATTGCAAGGGGAGGCGTTGCATGCGCTGCTCGAGCGGACAAAAGTCGCAGGGCGACGCAGTACACGCTCCATCGACATCAATCGCCACGGGCCTGTGATACCATCCCGGACAGCCTGGGCACTCACCCAAGCGCCACGCGCTGCATAAGGTAAAGTGAGGAACTACAGGAAGGAGTCCAGAACGTCATGAGTGCGTATCCTTACCAACCCCAGTCGGGATCGAACACCCCTTCGATGTCGACGTTGATCGACCCGTTTCTGTATCAAACCTTGCTCGGCGTGGTACAGCGTGATGTCGTCATTCAAACGACCCAGGGAAACCTCCGTGGCAACGTCGTCAACGTCATGCCGGATCACGTGGCTTTGCGCGTGGGCGGCTCTACGTTTTTGGTGCGCATCCAGCAAATCGTCTGGGTCATGCCGGGTTAATGGCATGATACAACCCTGCCCCGACATAAAACAGTAAAGGTAGGAGTATGACGGGGGAGGGAATCGCGTTGTTTACACGGATCAATAGATTGGCTATCGAGCTTCCTGAGCCGGAATACGGAGACGCCAACGCCGCTGCGGCCGTCCAGGAGCTATTGGGCGGTCGTTTTGGCGAGATGTCGACATTGAACAACTACTTGTACCAATCGTTCAATTTTCGCGGCAAGCGCAAGCTGAAGCCGTTTTACGACCTCGTCGCAAGCATTACGGCGGAAGAGGTAGGACACGTCGAACTGGTGTCCAATGCGATCAATTTGTGCATGAAAGGCATTACCCGGCCAGGTGATCCGGATACGACACCGCTGTCCAACGGCTTGAACAAACGCAATACGTATCATTTCATTGCTTCGGCACAGACGGCGCTGCCCGGGGATTCCATGGGAAAATCGTGGACGGGTGATTACGTTTTCACCAGCGGCAACCTCGTCCTCGATCTGTTGCACAACTTTTTCCTCGAATGCGGGGCGCGGACGCACAAGATGAGGGTGTACCAGATGACCGATCACCCGACGGCGAGAGCCATGATCGGCTACTTGCTGGTCAGAGGCGGCGTGCACATCGTCGCCTACGCCAAAGCGCTGGAAATCGCCACAGGGGTAGACCTGACGAAAATGCTCCCCATCCCCGATCTCGACAATGACCAGTTTGACGCCACCCATCCGTACATTGCCATGGGGCTGAACCGCAAGCTGTTTACGTTCAGCTATCAGGATTACCAGGATATCGCCTTGATCTGGCGCGGTCCATTGCCGGACGGCGGCACAGCCGAGGTCATTCAGGGCGTTCCCGATGGCGGCCCGGTTCCAGACCTCGATGAGTTGCCGGAGGAGTTTGCGCCGGGCGTGTCGCGCGAAGATTTTATCGAGATTGCCAAACGTCTGCAACGATCAGCCGGGTTGTAGGAGCACAGGAGCATGAACGGCACAGAAAGCAAAACGACCAATCAGCTATGGCGCAGGGGCGAAAGCTGATTGGTCATGTTTGTTTGTTCGCATTGTCAGGTCGTGCGGTTGACCGCTTTTTCCAGCGCGTCTTCCAGGACGTGGGCGTACTGCATCGTCGTTTCGATTTTCGAGTGCCCAAGCTGGGCTTGCAACTGATGCGGGTCCGGGTTCAGCCGCAAAAACTGCGTGGCGAAGCTGTGGCGCAGCTTATGTACGGACAAATCGGGAATCCCGAACGCTTTCGCATATTTTTTGACCAGCTTTTGCACGGAGCGGATTTCGATGCGGTGGCCGTGTGGCTTCGTTGGCGATACGGCGAGGAAAACGGCCGTTTCTTGCGGGGCAGGATGGTATTTGTCGCGCAAGGCAAGGTAACGGGCCAAATGCTCCTTGCCCCAGTCGCTGAAAAAGGGAGCGTCCTCTTTTTTTCCTTTGCGCACCATTTTCAGTTGGTTTTTTTCCATCACGATGTCGGACAAGTCCAGACTGACGATCTCGGAGACGCGAAAGCCGCCGGAGAGGATCAGCGCGATCATGGCGGTATCGCGGTCGCGGTTTTGCAGGTGGTACTGCCGCTTCTTTTCGGTGTTGCAGTGGGCCAAATAGCCGTTGTAAACGAAGTCGACAAACTGGTAAATTTCCTCGTCGATCAAAATTTTTGCGCGGATGGCGTGAGCGCGGGCCAGCGGCGTCAGCTCAGTCGCATCCAGCTCGATTTTTGCCAGCACATTGCGCTTCAAATACGCGTCGCCGTTTTCATCTTCGGCCAGCGCAGCCAAATAATGAAACAACGACTTCAAGCTGGAAATTTTTCGGCTGATCGTCCGGTCGCTGTACTCTTTTTTCGCGCTGCGCGTCGGGTTGGTGAGCAGGGCGGAGCGCTCGTACAAGTGCGACTCCTGCAAATATAAGATGTAGCTTTCCACCGTCTCCTTTTTCAGCTCGTTCAAGTCGGAGAGGGACACGTCCTTGATGTCTGTTGCCGTGGTCAAGCCTTCGGTCATCATCCAGCGAAAGAAAAAGGCGATGTCGCGCAAATAGCCAAGCAAGGTGGAAGGCGAGCTTTTTTTCGTTTTTTTGTGGTCGATAAATTTTTCTACATACCAGGGAAACGATCCGACTGTCTGGAGCAACTGCAAGGCATCCCGCTGTTTGGTTACGGACATGTGATCCACCACCCGTCATTTTTGTAATCGTTGTGTACGAACATATATTCTAGCAAAAAGGCAACGTTCTGGGAATTGCAAATTGCGCTATTTACAGTCATGATGGGAAGCAGGTATAGTAGGAAGGTGTTTAAAACGTAATGATTACGATTTTTTGGCTGGGAGGGATGTAGAGTGGCTACATGGGATTTGTCGCGGACGCGCCACCATATTTTGCTCTGCAATGGCGGAAGCTGTATGCGCAGCGGGGGAGAAGAGGTCACCGTTGCGATTCGGGAAGCGATTGCGGAGGCGGGCCTGGATGATTACGTACATACAAGCCGGACGCGCTGCAACGGACGATGTGAGGATGCCTGTGTCGTGATCGTCTATCCGGAAGGCATCTGGTACCAGAACGTGACGCCAGAAGATGCGGGGCTGTTGGTCGATCAGCATTTTCGCCTGGGGCAGCCGGTCGAGTCGCTGATGACCCATCGGTTTCAAGGCGACGGCTTTGTCCGCACGTCGGACTGCAAGCCAGGCATTCTCAAATCGGAAAAAGTCAAAAAGTAGTCCAGGGCCGCGCTCCGTCTGATAAAGGGGGCGTGGTTTTTTTGTTCTTATCCAGTAGTCGTGCAACATAGCGGGACTTCGAGTGTAGGGGGAAAGCAAGCGTTGGGC